>NZ_JBFRFT010000001.1:0-513782 GCF_052114965.1 Microvirga sp. 2TAF3
CGCCGGGAATGGGCGATCGGCTTCGGCGCCGTAGAGTATGGGGGGCAAACGCTCGCGAAACTGGCCCGGCACGTTGCGAAGGTCAGGCGTGGACGAGCGAATGAGCCTGTGGGTCCAACATTCACACACAGCGCGAATGCCGAATGAAGACTCGTCCCGCTCCTTCGTGCCGCCCTGGGATCGGCGGAATAGCAACTGATTGCCAGTCTATAATCGAACAAAGTGCCGGAAAGGATCGGATATGAGAAAACTGATCGCCTGGAACGTCATGACGCTGGATGGATATTTCGAAGGCCCCGGACCCTGGCAGCTCGATATGCACGGCACGGTCTGGGGCGAGGAGATGGAGGAGTTTTCCCTCCGTCAGGGTGCGGAAATCGGAACGCTCCTGTTCGGACGGCGCACATATGACGGCATGCGCGACTACTGGACGAAGGAGGAGGGTCCGATCGCCAGGATGATGAACGGCCTCGACAAGGCGGTGGCCTCCCGCTCACTGGAGGCGGCCGACTGGGCCAACAGCCGGCTTCTGAAAGGCGAAGCGGCCGAAACGGTCAAGGCGCTCAAACAGGAGACCGGCAGGGACGTGTTCGTCTTCGGCAGCGCCGAATTGCTGGCAACGCTGATGGCCGAGGAACTGGTGGACGAATACCGCCTCTGTCTTGCGCCGGTGGTGTGGGGCGAAGGCACGCCGCTGTTCAAACCTGCAAGCGGCCGCACCCACTTCACCTTGCGCGAGAGCCAGCCTCTCAAGAACGGCGGGCTGATCCTTTCCTACGAGCGAAAGAGCGTGTGACGCTCGTAACAGTCGTTCTTGTTCCGCTGAGCCGCGCTGTGCGGTCGGCATAGCCGTCCAGGGACTGGTTCAATGCAAAGGCGAGCCTCGCCATGCGGGATCTTCTCGCTACTTCAATAGAGTACACGGCGCGATGTTCTGATCTCGGTGGGAATCTGGCGAAGCTCTGGAGCCATCGGTGTATCTCAATCAAAGCGGTGCGTTGAACCGGAACCGGGGTTCCGGGTGTGACCGTGGCCAGCCAGATCGAGCACACCATGCTAGAACCGATAGTGCAGCCGCACGCAGCCCTTGTCGATCGCCTTGGCGCTGACGAGAGTCGGGCTCTCACGGAAGCCGGTGAGCGGGAAGAGCGGCCGACCGCCGCCCAGCATCTCCGGGATGACGTAGATCTCGATCTCGTCCAGTGCGCCGCGCTCGAGGAACGCCATCTGCAACTGCCCGCCGCCCATCATCCAGACGTCGCCATCGTCCAGACCGCGAAGTTCGCGGACCAGCGCGTCGATGTCGCCGCAGACCTCCAGCGGACCCTTCGGTTCGTCGATCGGCCGCGAGCTGACGACGATGACGCGCTGGTCCGCGTAGGCCCAAGGCGAGGGATCCCTGGCGATGAAGTCGTACGTGCCCCGCCCCATCACCACGGTACGGATGCGACTGAGGAAGATGCGGTAGTCGTGCTCCCCCAAGTCCATGTCGTTGTACTTGAACAACCAGTCGAGATTGTCGTCCTCCCTGACGATCAGCCCGTCGAGGCTGGCGGCGATATAACCCAGAATCCTGGCCATGGCCGCTCCCCTGTTGATTAGTAAATGAATAAGCGTTTATATATTCCCATGGCAAGACCCAAAACGATCCCTGACGAGCAGGTGCTCGATGCCCTCCTCGATTCCCTGATGGAGAGCGGGCCCGACGGTCTCACCTTCGCCCGCGCAGCGAAGGCCTGTGGCCTCTCGCCCGCGACACTGGTGCAGCGCTACGGCGCCCGGGAGGCCATGGTTCAAGCCATTCTCCTGCGCGCCTGGGACCGGCTCGATGCGGAGACCGAGGCCGCGGACGCGGTTGAGGCGCCGACGCCCGAAGGCGCGATCAATCTGCTGCTGCGCCTGATGCCGCCGAAGACCGCCGAACGTGACGCGAGCAATGGCCTGCTGCTGTTGCGGGAGGACATTCGCGATCCCGTCCTGCGCCGCCGCGGCGCGGCCTGGGGCCATCGCCTGGCTGAGGCTCTCGGCCGCCGCCTTTCCAAGGATCCGACTCATGGCAAGCGCCTCGGGTGGCAGATGGCGAGCCTCTGGCAGGGTGCCTATACCTGGTGGGCCTTCACGCGCGAGGAACCGCCGGACCGGGCGATCTGCCGAGTCCTGGAAGAGTGGGTAGCACGATTGAAATGACCGAGCGCCAGAGCGACATCGGTTGATACGGCCGGTGTCCTCCCTTTTATCTGGCAGCACCTTTCCTCAGGCTGCGGTCGGCACTTGGTCGAGAAAGCCAACCACATTCTTGAGGCTGCCATTCTCCGAAGTGGCGAAGTGGGTGCCTTTGGTGGGACAGCCACCGAAGTTCCGATAGCAGGACGTTATGGACCATAGACTCGAATGGGAGAACTGATCCGGTAAGGTCCGGAGTGGGTCAGGTGCAGTCTTTAAGCGTAACCTTGTAAAGCTCCGCTTCACTCTTCTCTTGCAGAAGTTCGGCTAAGGTCTGCCCCGTGCCAGAAGTGGGCGTTCCAAAATTCGAGAGAACCGCCGCAGTAGAGTTGGTGTGAAGCAGCAGCAAGGCTTAGCTTCTGGTGTCAGTCTGCAATCCGATCGCGCATGGGTTGCGAGTATCTCCTTGGAAGCGGACGCTTTTTGCCCGCCTCCAGCTCTCCCTTTCCGTGCATCCTTGATGCAAGAGCGAGCCGCACGATGCAGTCAGACGATCTCAGCCGCCAAAGTCAAACGCTTTCGCCAGACTTTCCACTGCACCGTAGCGCGCGCTCGGCAAGGGCGCGAGGCGATGGCGCTCTCCAATGAGTTTCAGGATCGAGGTGGTGTCGTATTGGGTATGATCGATCATCCCCTTGCGGGCGAACGGCGAGACGACAATGGTCGGCACGCGCGAGCCAGGCCCGACGAAATCGGCCCGCCCTCCGGCCGTCGCCGGTTGCGGCGGCGCGACGTGGTCGTAGAAGCCACCGTTCTCATCGTAGGTGATGATGATGGCATAGGAGTCTTTCATCAGGCTCTCATCCATCAGCCTGACGATGCGTCCGACCTCCTCGTCCGCGGGGACAAGGCTGGCATAGCCCGGGTGCTGGTTCAGCACACCAATCGGCTTGTAGAAGGAGACCGGCGGCAAGGTACCTGCCTTGATGTCGGCTTCGAGCTGCGTGGCGTCCTTAAGGTACCTGTCCCGTTCGCGGCGACCAGTCTCGTTGGTGGGATCAAACCGGGTGAAGTAGGCGAACGGTTGGTGATGCCACTGGAAGGACAGATCGTTGAGTTGCTTGTCCTCGTCCGGGGTCCGGCTCTTGATGGCAAGGCTCCAGCCTCCCGAATACCAGGCCCAGTCAATCCCTTTCTCTGTAAGCTTGTCCCCGATCGTCGGTGCGGACTGAGGCGGCAGGAGATCCCCGCCCTGTCGGCCGTTGTTGAGAAAGATCGACTGCGTGGTGTTGACGGCATAGTTCCCGTCGCCTGCTGCGGTCACCTTGCGCTCCCGAACCACTGTGCCCTCTTCATCGATCTCCGAACGCAGCTCCTTGGGAGGGTTGGGCCAGACAGGAGCACAGCCGCAGACGAACCAGATGTGGTTCAGGAACGAGCCTCCTAATGCCCCCTGGAAGAAGTTGTCGAGCAGCGTGTAGCGCTCGGCAAGCTTCCAGAGATTGCTGTCCTTGAGCGCGGCGGCGCCGTAGTAGCCCATCGTCAAGCCCTTGGCGTCCGAGAACTGGGCGAACCAGTCGTTCTTGCCGCCGTGGATCTGGGTCCGGTGAGTATAGAAGGCATGGATGAGATCCCGGGTGTGGGTGGCCGTAGTCACACCGGGCCGGATGCCTTCGCTGGCGAAGGGCTTGTTGGGCAGGTTGTCGAGAATCGCCATATCCCTCAACTCGGGCGGATTCTTTGGGATATTGAAGGGTTTGTCGACGGCCGGCAGCGTGGCGAATGGCTTGCCGTCGCGATCGCGCTGGATGGCCCCTTCTCCGGCATTGGCGATACCGTTGGCGCCCGGGAACTCGCCGAACATGTTGTCGAAGCTGCGGTTCTCCAGATAGAGCACCAGAATGTGGGAAAGCCTATCGAGACCCTGCGGTGATTGAGCAAGCGTCGGAGCGGCCATGGCGCTCCATGCGCAGGCGGCAGTGCCAAGCAGAAATAACCGAAGTTTCATGAGCGCTCCTCCCTGATCCCTCCTCCGAGGAGAGAAGAGAATAAGCTAAGTCGGCTTCGTGTTTGGGCTATCCCTCCCCCTCATTAGGGCGATACGGCCATCAGAGAGATGCAATCAGAAGACGGTTGCATTTTACCCTGGTGGCTCCATGCGCCCTGGGTGCCTCGGGCCGAAGCTTCGGAAGCCTTTTGTAGAGTTCCGAATGTCGGCACCGGGTCAGGCAGTGACGTTCGCCGACTTTTCGGAATATCTGGCGCCCCGGGTGAGCGGATACTCGGCTTACGTCTCAGATGTGCCAAGATCGGGCAACGTCTGGCAGCGGATATGCCGTCATCTGAAATTGGGCATTAACCGCGCCGCGCCGCCTCGATCGCGGCAACATCGATCTTCCTCATGTCCATCATCGCCTCAAACGCGCGTTTGGCTTCATCGCCGCCTGCCGCCAACGCTTCCGTCAGTGCGCGTGGCGTGATCTGCCAGGACACACCCCACTTGTCCTTGCACCAGCCGCACGCGCTCTCCTGGCCACCGTTGCCGACGATGGCATCCCAGTAGCGGTCGGTCTCGGCCTGATCGTCGGTGGCGATCTGGAACGAGAAGGCCTCGTTATGCTTGAACGCGGCTCCCCCGTTGAGGCCGAGACAGGTAACGCCCGCAACCGTGAACTCGACGGTCAAGACGTCGCCCTCCCTGCCGGCTGGGTAGTCACTGGGCGCACGGTGCACGGCAAGCACCGCACTGTCGGGAAACGTCTCGGAGTAAAAGCGCGCGGCAGCCTCGGCGTCCTTATCGTACCAGAGGCAGATCGTGTTCTTTGCCATAGCGAGTTCCTTTCGCCTCGAAGCCAACACTCTGGCCATCCTCGGCTCAAACTCTTCTGAAATCGTTAGCAAGCCGCTTTTCGCCATTGCGGATGGGTCTCACACCCGGGCGACCTCCATGGGCCGCTTACTTAAAGCATCGCTATCCGCTGTAGATCAGGAACGGTTTCTAAGTGTGCCCGTGCGACGGTCCGCCCACCGCCGCAAATGAGGACATTCGGTTTAGGTCAGCCTCGGGCCAGAAGCCGCCATTTACTGATCTGCGGCCGAATGGCTGGAGTCGACCCATAGCCGACGATTAGCAGCCGCGCCATTTCCGCTGGCAGTGCCTGTCAGGCTTACCCTATAAGACGTCGGGCTTGAGCTTATCCGTCGTCGACGCCCCGCTTTCCTATAACGTTTCCCTGGCGGAGACTGAGCTGGGCCTGGCCGCACAACGCAATTAAAATGTTGGGAGGAGCAGATGGAAAAGCTGGATTTGAAGAAGACTAGGAAGGAACTCTTCACCGCTCCCCTCAACCGGTTCGTACCGATCAATGTGCCGCCGGTTTCCTACCTCATGGTGGATGGTCATGGTGACCCGAACACAGCCCCGGCTTATAAGCTGGCTGTCGAGAGCCTCTACGCGACGGCCTACACGATCAAGTTCTCCTGCAAGGCAAACGGGGAAGACTTCATCGTGATGCCGTTGGAGGGACTTTGGTCAGCTCCCGACCCTGAAAGTTTCACCGCCCGGCGTAAGGACGAGTGGGACTGGACCATGATGATCATGGTGCCGGACTATGTGGATGACGAAACGTTCCTGGCTGCCAAGCTCAGGGTGCGCGAGAAGCTCGGCACGCCTCCTGAAAGTCTGAGGCTCGAGAGCTTGGAGGAAGGCCTGTGCCTTCAGGCATTGCACGTGGGCAGCTACGACGCCGAAGGACCGCTGCTCGCTGTGTTGCACGGGGAGATCATGCCTTCGGGCGGCTACGACTTCGCCGGCCGGCATCATGAGGTCTATCTCAGCGACCCTCGCAAGGCGCCGCCCGAGAAGCTCAAGACCGTGATCCGCCAACCTGTGCGGCAGAACTGAACGTCCGCTCTCCACCAGTTGCAGCCATTCGTGACGCCACGATCGAAGAGCGGCCTAGGTCAGGCAGTGAAGTTCGCGGACTTTTTGGAATGTCTGGTTACGAGAGGATTGTCGCCCTCGTGCTTGGGTCTCAGGCGTGCCATTAAAGACTTTCCCGGTTCATATGTGTAATTTCGCGGAAGGCCGTATGGAATGGCTGCTTCGGATGACGCACTTTAGCGAGCAGCCTTCCTTTGCGCAGCGACCTTCTCGTATGCGGCCTGAAGCTCATGCAGCACTGAGCGCTTCGGAGCAGGCGCGCCGAGATGCAGCGCTCGGAGCTCCGCCATGAACGCATTCCACAGCGACGGACCGCCCTCCTCCAGCAACTGCGCGCGGATCGACAGCTCCGCCGAAACCGGTCTGTGGCGCCTTCCCCAGGCCCCCATCTGCACGAGCAGGGGGACGAGCTGAATGGCAGACTCGGTCAGGCTGTAAATCGCCTTCTGCTGATGGCTGGGATCGTCACCTTTCGTGAGCAGTCCGGCTTCCATCAGCCGCTTGAGCCGAGCGGCTAGAATATTGGATGCGATCCCCTCCTCTGAGCGGTTCAGCAACTCTCGGAAATGGCGCCGATTACCGAACATGATGTCCCGGATGACGATCAGGCTCCATCGGTCGCCCAGAACTTCCAGAGTCAGATTGATCGGGCACCCGGAGCGGTGCGCATCGTCCATAGCGAGATCCTCATCAGAGACCGCTTGCAAAATAGGATCGGTCGAGTTACCGATCAACCAGTTGCAATCTGAAAGCAGATACTCCCTGCGCGAGGTGACGATGACGTTGACGCTCTACGCCCACCCCCTCTCATCCTACTGCCAGAAGGTACTGATCGCGCTTTACGAGAATGGCACCCCGTTCGAGTACCGGATGCTCGATAGCGAGCAGGCCAACTCAGAATTGGCAGCGCTCTGGCCGATCAAGCGATTTCCGGTCCTGGTGGACGACGGCCGCACAGTCGTCGAGACGAGCATCATCATCGAGCATTTGGATCTCCGCCACCCAGGACCGGAGCGCCTCGTTCCTGAGGACGCCGGAAGCGCTCTCGATGTGCGAATGATGGACCGTTTCTTTGACAACTACGTCATGACACCGGTGCAGAGGATTGTGTCCGATAGCCTGCGATCCGCGGAGGCGCGAGATCCGCAGGGCGTGGCCGAAGCCCGGGAGATGCTCGATAGATCCTATGGTTGGCTCAATAAGGTCATGGATGACCGAGAATGGGCGGCGGGTGAGGCTTTCAGCCTTGCGGATTGTGCGGCGGCCCCTTCTCTCTTCTATGCCGACTGGGTGCACCCGGTCAGTGAGGCGTTTGCCGGTGTGCGGGCCTATCGCAGGCGTTTGCTTGCGCGGCCGTCATTCGCACAGGCTGTGGACGAGGCACGGCCCTATCGCCATCTCTTTCCGCTTGGCGCCCCTGATCGGGACTGAACGAGTTTTTGCATTCCTATCTGACCACGGATGCCAAGTCTGACCACGGATGCCAAGGCGAAGGATGCGATCCGGGGAACAGCGCCACCATCAGCAATATCGCCACCGTGAAGCGTCTCAACTCTCGTCGGCGTGAGGCAACGTAATGTCTGTTGTCCCTGAGGCGGGTTATCTGCGTGTCGCCATTGCAGCGGTGACGCCGAGGCCAATGAACGACGTGCCGGCGAACCAACGCTGACAGCGCAGGAAACGCCGGCTGCGGCGCAGGAACTCGCCGGTAGCCCCGGCCACCAGCGCAAACATTCCATCGCTCAGGATGCCGAGCCCCATGAAGGTCAGACCGAGAAGGAGGATCTGCCAATGGACCGCGCCCCGCGCGGAGTCGACGAATTGCGGCAGGAATGCGAGGAAGAAGATTGCCGTCTTCGGATTGAAGAGATTGACCACGAAGCCGTCGCGGAAGACCCGGCGCAGCGGCTCGGCCGGCACTTTGGGCCGTTCTGGATCGGGATCCTTCGCCATGAGGGTGCGGATGCCGATCCAAATGAGATAGGCGGCGCCGAGATACTTGACGACGGCGAAGGCGAGCGCCGACGACACGAGCAGAGCCGAGAGCCCAACCGCCGCTGCGGTGATGTGGACGATGGTGCCGAGATGGATGCCAAGCACCGAGACCAGCCCCGCCGCCCGCCCCTGCTCGATCGAGCGGGCCACGATGTAGATCACCGCTGGGCCGGGCGTTAGCAGCAGCACCACTGACGCGACGATGAATACTCCCCACAAGGTCGGATCGGGCATCGTTGTTCGTCCTGACTTGCCTGAGCGAGTAAGCCACACCGAGGTGGCCGAGGCAAGTGATCTCCCTTCCCTCACGAGCGTCCGCTCAATCCTTCGACACCCGACATTGGAGTATGGTCAGCCGCGTGCCAAGAGCTGCCTTTACGGATCGGCGAACTTCACAGGTTCCTGGCGACGGAAGATGAGGCTGAGATTGTTGGCGGGCATCGGAATGCGCTCGACAAGCATCAGCCCGTGACTTCCGGCGAGTTCTGCTACTGCTTCAAGGTCCCGAATACCCCAATCGGGATTTCGGCGTCTGAGATCCGCATCAAAAGCTTCGTTGCTCGGAGCCGTGTGGGTGCCGTTCTCCCTGTAGGCTCCGTAAAGGTAGAGCACGCCCTCATGCTGGAGCACCCTTCCTGCGCCGGCCATCAACCCCTGCGTCGCCCGCCAAGGGCTGATGTGGACCATGTTGATGGCCACAACGGCGTCGGCCTGCTCGACGGGCCAATCAGGAGCAGCAGCATCAAGGGAGAGCGGCGCGAGAAGATTGGACAGCCCGGAGATCTCCCGATGGGCTGCGATGCTTCTCAGAGCCGGCTCGTCCTGATCCGATGGCTGCCACGTCAGATGCGGCAGCGCAGCCGCGAAGTACACCGCGTGCTCGCCCGTGCCGCTGGCGATTTCCAGAACCGTCCCGGCTGGCGGAAGAACCCTGTGCAGCACGGCCAAGATCGGATCCCGGTTGCGCGCCACGGAAGGCGAAGCCAGTGCATCTTCGGAAGAAAACGTCTTCATCATGGGGAGATATATACCCCAGTTCAGGGCCACGTGTCTGAGCCTTGAACGGCACGTCGCCGACGGATCGAATAAAGTCACTGTGGCAGGCGCAGTCAGCCGGATGACCTGATCCTCTCCAGCGTGTCCGCGACAGCCCGTCTCGCGGCTTCCACCGCTCCGGCCAGGGTGAGGCGCCGTCGCCACGCTCCTGTCACCCAGGCAGCATCCGCGGATGAGACATGGCCGGTGAAACTCCGGTCAGCGGGAGCCGCGGTCAAGGGATCGGCCGCAGCCTCTGGATCGCCGACGAGGCCGGTCATGGCCTGCCCGAGACCCCGACCGTGTTCGGTGTCACGCCGCTGCTCAAGGCTTCTCAGCGTCGAGACCACCATGATCGAGGGCGAGGAGGATCGGTTCGAATGACCGCAATGGGTCAACTTGGGAAGTTTAGGCATGCCCGCTAGAGCATCGGACCCCAAAGTGGCTTCCACTTTTGGGATTGATCCGATGCTCAACCCTATAAGCGGCGCATCGTCCGATGCGGAAAACCGGGTCCACTTTTCCGCACGATGCGCTAAAAGTCCGCTCACCGCGGGAGACCGGACCTTCCCAGCCTCATCACATGCCATTCTGTGACAGCACTGCGGATATGTTGGGAGTCAGATCAACGGCAGACTTTGAATGACTCAGTTCGGTATCCCCGCTCTCCTGGTTGGCTTGCCTTGCACCCCGCCTGAGTCTCGCCGACCGAACGTGTGGCTACCTATTGGCTACCTGGGAGAAAACAGCTCAAAGGGCAAATGCCGGTAACCCTTTGAAATTGATGGTGAGCGCGCTGGAACTCGAACCCAAGACCCTCTGATTAAAAGTCAGATGCCTGCTTCATTCGAACTCATTCCCTGTTAGAGCAGAAATATTCCCTGTTAGCACGCAGGGGAGGAGTTTGCCTAAGCCGCTGAGGTTTACGGGAGATCCACTCATTCACGCGATCCTAGTAAGCCAAATCAGATAAATTTCCCAGTATTTTCACGTAGAACAGGGAATGCAGTTCGGAGACAGGTTCGCAGGTGACTACCTCCATCGCCATTATCTAAACCACTGAAATTACTGTCTCTTTCTTTTCGGCATGCCTTCTTCTAAGTGCCGGTATCCTTGTGCCAATTTCGGGACAGTCGCTCTCTGATAGACGTTCTCTGGATATCAAAAAGGGGCTTCAGGGCTCCAACTTTGCCCCTATTTTCCGCTAGAAAACCGCCCAGTCCGGTTGTGCCGTGAAAGGCGACTGCGGGTCTATCCTGCGAAGCAGGTCGCGATGTGCAGCAGGCCGCAGTCAATCATGAGAAGCGCCTCACATGCCCGAGGCACGAAGGCGCGTCTCACGTCTCCTCATCGCTCCAGCAATCACAGGCTATGAGCGCTCCTGCTTCTTCTTGCGCCAGAGTGCATTCGATTCCCAATCGCCGGCCATGATACAGCCATAAGGCAACACCTCGTCGACGATCTCAGCCAGATCGTAACGCTCGATCTGGCGACGCACCGCAGCGGCGTTCTTATAGGCACTTGGCAACTCCGAAATGTCAGTGACGCCTGAGAAGAAGCGAGCGTCGATGCCCTTCGTCTCCTCAGCGAAGATGTCGGCATCGCTGCGGCCAGCCTGCATACGCCGGTGTTGACTGCGCGAGAAGTTGCGCCCCGCGCCATGCGGTGAGAAACCGAGCCCGTTCGGCGCGTTCTTGCCGCGCGCGATCAGGATCGGCTCCGCCATGTTAAGCGGGATCAGCGTCAGATCCGTCGCGTCGTCGGCCCAGTTGTCGAAGGCCGGCGTTGCGCCTTTGCCATGATAGAACAGGCCGTCCGAACGCCGGAAGACGAAGTTGTGCTCGTTCCAGAAGCGATCCGCGACCTTCGCGGACAGGCGCTCCGCCGCCAGATCATGGATCAGCATGTGGTTGGCCTTTGTCCACGCGCGGATCGTCTGAAGCGCCTCCCAATAATCCTCGCCCTCCTGCGTGTCCGCGGGAATCCAGGCATTCTGCGGCAGCGTCTCGGGGGAGAGCTGCCTGCGGTAGCTTTCGGCGATCTTCATGCCCTTCGCATAGAGACGAGCCCCAGGCCCGCGCGAGCCGTGATGCGTCACGAGCGCCGTCTCGCCGCTCGATTTGATCGTACCGACATAGGCGAAGTGATTACCGTCTCCCTGAGTGCCGAAATGCTCGATCGCCGCACTCATTACGTCGCGCAGAAACGGATTGGCGTCGATGCGTTCGGCGACGTGCTGCGGCGGCCGGATTTGCTGGCCGCGCTGCCGCCCGCCCGGACCGAAATGAGTCACCGCCTGCACGGCATCGAGCAGCGTGGCCGGAGCCACCCCCGGAAAGATGGAGATTGCCACGGAGCAGCAGATGTCGGCGGAGTGCATGCCCGGATGGATCGCCTCGGAAACAGCGACACCGCCAACGGGAATCGTGCCGTGAGGACCGGCCGGGCAGGCGTCGGGCATGACGGTGCCCGCGCGGACGACCGGCGTGCGCATCAATTCGCGCATCGAGCGCGTCACGGCTTCGACATTGACTGCCTCGTGGGCGTTCTCCGCCTCGATGTTGAGATGGAGCGGCATTGAATCCGGCGCATGCAGCGCGCGCGCCGGAGGCGGCTCGAAGCCGCGCGCGGTCGTCAGCGCCCCCTCAAAGGAGCCGCCGCCTTCCAGCACGGCGTTTGCCGCAGCCAGCGCCTTACCGAACCACTTTCCCTGCACCATTCCGGCGTCGATCAAGTCCTGTCCACTCAAAACCAAAACTTCACTCATCTTCCTGTTTCCAATGTTGCTGTTCATCAACCGAGTGACGGCAAGGAACAGCGAGATTTTCATTCCGCCACTTCGCGATCCGCGAAGGAAGGACACGAACCTTCACGCCTTTCGGCCACCCGCACATGCGGGCTGCGTCTACCTGTAATCCCACCTGCATCCGTGACCCGGCAGAAAGGAATGACAAGACTTATGCCAGACTGTCGGCCACCCGCGGGAGACCGGGCGGATTCGAACCGCCATTGACCAATGTAGTCCGACAAGCATTCATCCCTTTCCCCATAGCGGGCGGCGAGTTTCTGTGAGACTTTTGCTGAGCTACTTCCTGCTTTCGCCGGAAGGGGTGCATCGAACACCCGACCTCCTACCCCTTGCGAGGCAGGCGCTCTCATCTGTAGTCCCACATGCATCCGCCCACCGGTTTGGCGACCAGAAGCGACAAGACAGTTTTGTCTGCGCCACTCCGCTCCTCGGAGCAGAGGGGTGATTTGAACACCCGACCTCCCGCCAGATGGCGGGCGCGCTACCTGTAGTCCTGCCTGCATTCGCCATTTGTGATGCCGCGGCGACAAGAATGGACGAAACCCGGAATACCCCGCTCGTGCCAGAGAGCGCCTGCAAGGCGAGGAGTCGAACCTCGCGAGCATTCCATCGATGGTGCTGTAGTTCCGTCCGGCATTCGCCGCGCTTTTTCCTTTCTTTCCTGATCCGATCCAGACAATGGCCATGACGACGAGAGTGATGAAACATCGCCTGCCTTACGGCAGACACCTGCTCTACCGCTGAGCTACGGGCCCGCAGATGGTGGACCCGACGGGATTCGAACCCGCGACCTGGAGGTTAACAGCCTGTAGTTCCATCGGCATTCGTCATGCCTTATCCGAATTCCTTCCCTCATGGTCCCGGCGGCTTCACCGCCGGGACCCTCGTCAAAGCCTCAATGCTTCAATCGTGCGCACCCAATGATCCGGGTCGCTCTTGGAGGACAGCATGGTTCCGATCACGTCGAAGACGCGATCGGAAAACCCGCCGACATTCAGCACGTCGGCGTTGGGCTTGGCCTGCACCGTCGTGTAAGGCTGGATGTCGATGCAGACGAGCTTCGCCCCAGGGTTTATCGCCTTGAGCTTCTGCCATTGCTGCATCGTCGCCGTGCCCTGATGCGGATGGCCGGTTGAATCCACCCAAGACTGGTTGTCCGATATGAACACCACGAGATCGACCTTAGCGCGTTCGCTTACTAGGCGAGCCAGTGGCGCGGAGCAATTCGTTCCGCCGCCACCGATCGCGGCAAGCTTCTGCGCATTGGTCATGACCGTATCCCGCGCATTGAGACGGACATCGACCACATCGTTCTCGAACGGCAGCACCCGAGCGGTGGGGTTGCGCCGCAGAAGCGCAGCAGCCACCAACGCAGCCACGTCGATGCATCGCACCACCGAAGTAGAGCCCTTGCGGTAACCGGTTGCCGGCGAGCTCATCGAACCCGACACATCCGGGCACACGACAACGCGGCCTTCGATACTCGGCACGTTGGCAAGCGCGATTTCCATCGCATCCTGCAAAGCACCCCTGACTACCTCGGGAACCCCCGCATCGACGGTGTTGAAAGCCACCATCAACTGGTAGGGGAACACGCGCGAGCGCCGCACTTCGTTGGGATCACGCAGTCGCGCCGCCAGCCTTTCGGCAAAGCCCTCGACCTCGAACACGTCGTTGCGCGCGAAGGTGTTGAGGTTCTGCCGCAGCATCTGCCAGCTGGCATTTTCCGCGATCTGAACCCAATGCGCCTTGGTGAGCGGCAGCGAGGTCAGCATCTGGAACGGCACCTCCGGCACCGGCAACGACGGATCGCGCTTGAACGCCTCGAAGGCTTTCACCACTTCGGGCAACGCCAGCACGTTATGCGGCTTGCCGATCAGATAGCCGTAAAGCGCTGCCCGCGAGGCCGATTTCGGCTTGGGATGCACCATCTTCACCACATCGGCCAACGACGGGTCGTTGCCGACTGCCGCCCGCATGATCTCCGCATCCGATGCCTGCTCGAGCCACTCGAGGACGAGCCGCTTCGGGCGTGTTCCCAGCGACTTGCGACCAGTCGCGCCGGAGCGCATGACCTGGACGAAGTTGCGCAGCATCTTGCCGTTCTTCACGATGCGGCGAAAAGCGCGGCCGAAACCATTACCCTCCATCATCGAAAGCACAGCCAGCAGCAGCGCCGGCATGTCCTTCATGTAGCCGGATTCATAGGCATGCACGGCAATCTTGGCGAGAAACTCCGGCTCGACCTGCCAGGCCAGTTTCAGAACCTCATCCAGCTGCTCCCGCGCATCAGCATAAAAGGTCGCGTTGAACGTTCCCGTCGACGCCAACTGCGCCAGAGCCTGTTGGGGCGTGAGGCTATAAGCCTGGGCGTCCTCATGGTTCACGGCGCCAGCGTGCGGGAGCAGCTTTCCCTTGATCGTCGCAAACACGGATTCATTTGCCATGGTTCTCTTCCTTCTGTTCACGCCGCCTTCTGAGCAAGTTGCGTGCCAAGCTGAGCAGGAGAGCCAAAAATCGATCAAATAAAATGATAAGTCATTGTTTTTACATGATAAAAAAATTTACCCTAATATCTGCGCCCAGAGGCCACCATTGAAGTCTTCCTCTAAGGCTGATATCTAATGATATAGCATTTATAAAAATGGATAATCAGGGATGCGCAGACGCGTCGCTATCGGCTTCCTCGGGACCACACTGGACGCAGGCCGCCATAATCGCTGGCAGCGTTGGCGCCCCACGATCGCGCTGTGCCAGCAGCCGGGCCTGTTCATCGATAGGCTCGAACTCATCCACGGATCGGGTTCGGACAGTCTTGCAAAGCAGGTCATTGACGACATCGCGCAGGTCTCGCCGGCGACTGAGGTGAGATCGCATATCATCGAAATGGATGATCCATGGGATTTCAGCGAGATCTATACGAGCTTGCGCGACTTCGCCCGTTCCTATGCCTTCGACCCTGAGCGCGAAGATTATCTGGTCAACATCACCACCGGCACCCATGTCGCGCAGATCTGCTGGTTCCTGCTCACCGAGGCGCATTTCATCCCCGCTCGGCTTTTGCAGCTTTCACCGCCGAAAAATCGCGAAGGCGACGACTATTCCGGTACCCATTCGATCATCGACCTCGATCTGTCGCGCTACGACGCCATCGCAACGCGCTTCACCGCCGAGCATGAGGAGGCAACATCCTTTCTGAAATCCGGCATCGCCACTCGCAACCGCGCTTTCAACACCATGATTGACCAGATCGAGAAGGTGGCGATCCGTTCGCGCGCGCCGGTGCTCCTGACCGGGCCGACTGGCGCGGGTAAATCGCAGCTGGCAAGACGCATCTACGAGCTAAAGAAGGCGCAACATCAGGTATCTGGCGCCTTTATCGAGGTGAATTGCGCTACCCTGCGTGGCGATCAGGCGATGCCAACCCTGTTCGGCCACGTCAAGGGTGCCTTTACAGGAGCGCAATCGGCCCGTGGCGGGCTGATGAAATCTGCCGACAAGGGCATATTGTTTCTCGATGAGATTGGTGAATTGGGGCCGGATGAGCAGGCGATGTGCCTGAGGACCATCGAGGAGAAGCGCTTCCTTCCGGTGGGCGCCGACGAAGACATGACCTCGGACTTTCAGCTTCTTGCCGGCACCAACCGGGATCTGTCCATTGCTGTGAGCGAAGGGCGGTTTCGAGAGGATTTGTTCGCTAGGCTCAATTTATGGACATTCGAGCTGCCCGCCTTAAAAGACCGGAAAGAGGACATCGAGCCGAACCTGACCTTTGAGCTGCGCCGCTTCTCCGAACGCGAGGGACAGAACGTAACTTTCAACAAGGAAGCGCGCGAGTTCTATCTTAAATTCGCCATGGCACCGGAAGCTCTCTGGCGCGCAAACTTCCGCGACTTGTCCGCGTCGGTTACGCGCATGGCAACGCTGGCGCCACAAGGACGGATCAACGAGGAGACCGTTCGGGACGAGATCGGGCGCCTGACACGACTATGGTCGTCGGCCAGGGACACCACGGCCCCGGATGCACTATTGGAAAGGGTGCTTGGCGCCGAGCGTGCCAAAGCCATAGACCTGTTCGACCGCGCCCAATTGGCGGCGGTGATTGCAGTCTGTCGCAAGAGCTCGTCGATGAGCGCGGCCGGCCGCGAGCTTTTTGCCGTCTCGCGACTGACCAAGAGCAGCGGCAACGACGCAGACCGCCTGCGCAAATATCTGCTACGGTTCGATTTGAGTTTCGAGAGTCTAAATCGCACATAGTTCATCGACGTCGTCTGGCATCTTGGTGACGCGCCATACAACGCAGGACGCCGAGGAGACGCCGGGCGGTAGTCGCATCGACGCCCACCGGCTCACAACACTAATGAAGCCCTCTGGGGCGAGCTTCTGCCGATCAGCCGGCATTCTTTCAGTAACGGATTGCAAGGCTACACTCATGAACCCCCTCCCCTGCAGATATGCAATATATAGCTCATTAACTGCAAATCAGTTCTAGGGAGCCATTGCCTCGCGCTAGGTAAATAGGTTGCCTTCGAACCATTCTCTGAAGGGCACTCTCGGGAGACCAATCAGAGGCATTCCGGCTCCAACTGTGCCTCTATTCTCCGCCTTAAAATCACCAGTCCGGTTGTGGCGTGGCACGCAGGTTCGGGCGCAATCGATTGACCAATGCTCGCGGTCAACCTGAGAGCGGAATTTTGGCCAAGGTTCGGTAGGCGGTAGAAGCAATCGAAGAGAGGCCATCTCTAGGATGAAGCTTCCTCTATCGCGCTCACTGAGGAGAGCATGACGATCCGTCGCTTTGATCGCTGCGCCGCCTCCTCGGCACATTTCTCCACATGCGCGGTCCGGTTGATGACCTGAAGATTGCCAGCTCCCCAGAAAGCCAGCAGCTCCGGCCAAGGAGTCGCACGATGTTGGGACCAAACAGCAAAGAGCGGAATGCGATGGTCCACTTCGGCGGTTCTTAATAAACGCCGTCCATCTGTTGCGCATTTCCTGTTCTGGCGCAGTTTCAGCATCTTCAAGTGATCGGTCGGTGCGGTCCAGAGTTGCCAGGCGACCACACACGCGGCATGCCAGGTGGCATTCTTGTTGGACTTGCTGTCACCCCAGAGATCACAGTGCCATCCCAGGCGATAGACAGGCTGCCCGCAGATGCAGCAATGCCCGGCTCCACGCGAGAAGGCGGTTTCGCGATAGGGTGATGGCGGTGTGCGGAAGGACATCGGTAGCCCTTCATCCTTGTTGGATCCAAGCCGCCATTGCCATCCTGCAGGCTGCCCGCTCCGGGCTGCGAGGGCCCGCGCCAATCGATCCGCGAGAAGCGGGCGGTGACGCCAATACGACTCCATAGCGCGACGCTGCGTTGGCGGGTTCAATGGTTGCCTGAGCGCGTGGGACAGAACACATGAAGGAAAGTGCTCGGAGAGGCGCTTTTCAAGTCGGGCTCGTGCCTTTTGATTTCTTTCGTCTCGCCACCCGGACATCTCAGATCCACTGCCCTCACTAATTTCATCGTCAGGTGCGGAGCGGCCGTTTGCAGTTCCGGAACCCATTGACAGAATGCCGGATATATGTTGACCGGCCCTTAACCTTATGGCGGCCAGTTTGGTCCTATGGTCTCGCATTCATGAACAGGGGCAGCATTGCTGCGAGGGCTGAATGCGGGGACAGGCGGATCACTAAACCTGCGCCTCACGTACCTCCTCGGCCACTGCAAGGCGTCTCTCCAGATTCTTCTACGAAGGGAGACCGGCCGAGCCGCTGCGGTCCTCGGCTCCCCTGAACCCAGCCCGAATACAGAAGGTGGACAGCATGCCGCGCCCGTGTCAGCCCGACATAGAAGAGGCGACGACTCTCGCAGAGCGCCGCCTCACTCTCGTTCCTCCAAGGCATGGCTCCGAGATCCATTCCGACCATCGTCATTACGTCATACTCGCAACCTTTTGCCGAGTGCAGGGTCAGCATATTCACGTGGGTCAGCGATCCGTCACGGCCGTCAAGGCTCTTCAGCTCTGACCCCTCCAGCTTGCCGCCGGGCGCCAGCGCTTCGCTCATGCGACGAACCTGGTCACGCTGATCTGCGAGACTTGGCTCCTCGACCGTTAGGGGGGCGACGAGAGCTTCGCGTATGGCTGCAACGAAGGCCGATGCGGCACCTTCATCAGCTCGGTTCGCCATCAGGAGCGCCGTGAGCGTCCGCGCCGCCTCCCTTGTGTCCCGCTCGCTTGGGCGGCCACTGCGGAACCCTATCCAGCGCGAAATTAGGCCACTCAACTTCGGACGACTACCCCGCCAGCCGCCGGCGCACCATGCCGCGCAGTCTTCGATCCAGCTCGTCAGCCCTACTTTCTTGTAGGGCGCCGCCGTGTCGACTCGGATAAAATCATAACCACGAGAGGATAGTACGTCGGCAAAGACATCACCGACATTGGCGGTTCGATATAAGATGGCGAGGTCGCCGAGTTTCCGCCCCCCTTCCGGCCAACGCCTCGGGGATCAGTGTCTCAGCCACAAAGGCCGCCTGATCCTCCAACCCGCCCGGACGCTCGACGAACTGGATAACGGCCTGACGATCGGGGTCGGTCGGCCGGTACCCTCGCACCTCTCCAAGCGCGTATTCCGACGCTTCGATGATCCGTCCGCCTGAGCGATAATCGAGTTCAAGCCGGACAGTCTCAACATCATCGCGCTCAGACAAACGGAACAGCAAATCACCATAGGCGCCGGCGAAGCCGTATACTGATTGATCGGCGTCCCCAACGGCAAGTAGCCTGACTCCACCCTCGAACGCCAGTCGCATTACGATGCGATGAAGCGGAAGACCAAGATCCTGATACTCATCAATCGCTAGGATCGGCCAACGCGCAGCGATCACCGGCAGCACCCAATCGTGCTCGCCAACCAGCTGGTTACCGCAAACGACCAAGTCATCGAAATCAATCAGGCCCCGCCGGCGCAGCGCTTGTTCATATCTCTCGCAAATGCGTGCCAGCTGCCGATCGTCGTTCCAGTCGGGGCAGCGCGGTCGAGATTCACGCGCCGATATTTGCCCATATCGTGGGGCTTGTAGGGCTGGTTGAGCCCAAGCAAATCCTCCACGACCTGTCGGAAGATGCTGTCCGCCTGTCCGGTAGTCGCAAGTGTTAGTGGAAATGGCAGATCGAGCCTGGCCAACCGCGCATAAGGCGTCAGAATATGGCGCAAACAGAAGCCATGCACCGTGCCAACGAAGAGATTCGGTGCCTCGCGCAAGCCAAGTTCTCTAAGCCGCCGCGTCAGCTCGCGGCCACATTCCTGACTGTAGGTGATACAGGCGACACCCTGCGGGGCGCGCACGTCCTCGGCCAGCATGCGTGCCAGTTTCAGGACGAGCGTTTTCGTCTTGCCCGACCCTGGGCCGGCCAGGACAACGCAATGGCCTTCGGAGCCATAGGCTGCCTGCTGCCCCGGGTTTTCGGCAAGGTCAGCAGCGTGACGAAGATAGGCTGCGCTCGTGCTACGCCACGGCGTCGTGGATGCGCTCCAGTGCGCTACGAATGTAAGGCGGGGCAGCGGTCGGATCGCGTTGCCGAGTCTGTGGCCGGAGCGCAAGCTACGCCTTCAGGACGCACACCATCTTGCGGCGTATGGCTGTCGCGAAGAGTTCTGGCTCAAGGGTATTCGCGTTAACAAAGATACCTCGGCGCTCGCCGCGGCGGAACACCTCGGCTTCATCCATCGCGCCGTAGCCGGGCCCAGGTCGGATAATCTCCAGTAGCTTGGCCACGCGGCCGCGCCCCAGGACCGTACCGTTATCGAGCAAGTCGCGATCGGTCAGCACAACAAGTGGGATATTCAGACCGTCCGATCCGAGCAGCTTCACATAAGGTGCGAAGTTCGTTCCTCCGACTGAACACTCTGAGATGCCGAGCCTATCGAGATGGATGTTGAGCGCCTCGGCGAACGCCGGTATGAGGAAACGTTCCGCACCTCCCTCCACCAGGATCACGCCGCGCGCAAAAAACAGCTCGCCCCGCGTCACGTCGATGTAGCGCTGTAAGTCTTTCTCCTCCCGAATGCTGAGCTCGATATTCGCATTCGAAACACCGGTGGTGGAACCGTCAGCAGCACGACTGAGCGCAGCGGCGCGATGCTCGCAATGTGGGGCGAATGGATCGTTAAGATGGTAATGTGGCGGCCGCCATCTCCCTAGCTTCGTCACTATCCCCCGCGTCATCATCCTCGTCGGCTTCCTCGACTGTCTCCAGGAAATGCCTGTAAACGAGGCGTTGGACCTGGGGATGGAGGTGGGCCTCTGGCTCCTCGACAGCGAGGAAGGTGTAGCCTCGCTCCCCCTCCTCAATCAGTCGGTCGAGTTCCAGGCTTTTGAGCGCCAGGAAAATGAGGTTGGCCGTACCTAGCATTACAGTTGCACCTGCCGCATAGGGTCCCATAATCTCCTGATCTGACCCAGGAGGCTGCCATGACGGGTGTGGCCATCGAGCAGATGCTCGAACTCTGGTGTGTGGAGTTGCGTCAGGTCAAAGCCGATCTCCAATCCCTGTTTGCTCATCCCAGCGTGGCCGCCTCAGCCGCCGCCTTCCTCGATGGGGTGCTCGGGCCGGAGCGGCGCAAGACCGGCTGGATGCGGGCCGAAGCCGCGGGTGATCCGGGGCCGTGGCGTCAGCAGGCGGTGCTCGGGCGCAGCCACTGGGACGCCGATGCTCTGCGGGACATGGTGCGCGACTATGTGCTGGAGACGCTTGCCGCACCTGGTGCCGTGCTGGTGATCGACGAGACCGGCTTTCTCAAGCAGGGCCAGCACTCGTGTGGCGTGGGCCGCCAGTACACCGGATCGGCGGGCAAGATCGCGAACTGTCAGATCGGCGTGTTTGCCGCTTACGTGTCGAATAAGGGCTGCGCCTTCATCGACCGCCAGCTCTATCTGCCCAAGGACTGGAGACCAACACGCCCGAGCGCCGCACCGCTGCTCAGGTGCCCGACAGCATCCGCTTCGTGACCAAACCCGAGATCGCCGCGCAGATGATCGAGCGGGCGATTGCGGCCGGTGTGCCGTTCGACTGGGTGGCCACCGACACGGTCTATGGCGTGGGCCGGCTCGAGATGCAGTTGCGCCAGGCCGGCAAGGGCTATGTGCGGGGCGCTCATGCGACTGACCAATTCTCTTCCTGGATCGACAAACCGGAAGTGGCCGGCACGGCCGAGGAGATCGCACAGGCTCTTGCGCCCGAGGCGTGGACGCGCCTGTCGGCGGGAGACGGGACTAAGGGAGCACGCCTGTAAGACTGGGCTTATCGCGAACTCGCCGATCTCGCGGTGGAGGAATACAGCGAGGCTCTCACCGGCCTGTGGACGCGCGGCCTGCTGATCCGACGCAGCCTCAGTGATGAGGACCTGGCGTTCTTCTCGACCTGGTGTCCGGCCGGCACGCCGATCGACACCTTGGTGCGGGTCGAGGGGCAGCGCTGGGCAATCGAGGATGCGTTCGAGACCGCCAAGACGGAGTTGGGACTCACGCACAACGAGACGCGCTCGTGGCATGGCTGGCATCGGCACGTGTCGCTGATGATGCTGGCCTTTGCCATGATGGCGGTGGTGCGCCAGCGCGCCAACACTCTCACGTCACCCCAAAAAAGAACCGACGAGGCCAGGCTCCAGCGCTGGTACGCCGGTCTGT
This sequence comes from Microvirga sp. 2TAF3, assembly GCF_052114965.1. Taxonomy (NCBI): domain Bacteria; kingdom Pseudomonadati; phylum Pseudomonadota; class Alphaproteobacteria; order Hyphomicrobiales; family Methylobacteriaceae; genus Microvirga; species Microvirga sp. 2TAF3. The sequence goes on from NZ_JBFRFT010000001.1 coordinate 21,625, forward strand.
CCAGGAAATCCGCCGCGTGGCCACACGTCTCCAGCAGCGCCGGATCGAGCCTGCCCTCGTGATCGCCTGGTCCGCGTGGCGCCGGGCGCATCAGGCCATGGCGCAAGCCTCACATCGCAAACGAAAGGTGCAACTGTAGTGCTAGATCACACCTTGCCCCTTGCGGATCATCGCGCTGACCTCATAACGGGCAATTTGTCCGTGAGGCGTCACGACGCTTTTGAAGCCCAGCCCAGGCCGGACAAGATGCGCCGGTGATCCTGCTCGACGATGTTGTTCAAAAATCTCATCTGTCGGAGTTTGGAAAAACACCAGAGCACTCCATCCCTCTTCATGGCCTTCATCGCGATTGGGTAGGCGGCATTCGGTCGACCGTGATCATTCTCGGATTGACCGTATGCAACTGCCTCAGGGCCTTCTGGAAGGAACGTCGTGCCGCCGTGGCATCGCGCTTGTCGAGCTCTGGCACATAAGCCTGAATCCAACGAAACAGCGTCGTATGGTCCACTTGGGCCTTGCGGTCCGCCAGCATGCGTTCGAGGTCGCGATAGCTGATCGGGAGCTGCAGAGACCAGCATACCGCTCACAGCGGTGACCTCCGCCGTGAACGGCCGGCCCTTGAATGGGCTCTTGTTATTGTACTTCATCGTCAGCCCCTCATGTCGCAGCTCAGGCAGAGCGAGGTTCAAAGATGCAACAGATCCGCCACAGCTACCTGGGTGGCTTCGATGTTGCCAAATCCCAGGCCGTATCGACGAGCACTCGGGCGCCAGCTGTGATGTGTTCAGGTTCAACCCACTCCTTTGGACTGTGCGAGATTCCTTCATGACATGGAATGAAGATCATTCCAGTCGGGCACCAATAGTGTAGTTGACGAGCATCATGCCCTGCTGCTGAGTAGATATCCATGCTTGGAATTCCGATGCCTTGGGCGGCTCTCGTGATCGCGGCGCGAACCTCGCTCGCGAACGTGAGCGAGCGCGCATGAGCGATCTGTATGAGTTCGACCTCGCATGAACCCTTTTCGACTTCGGTGATCCTGCGGATCTCACTATCCACCCGGTCGACGATCTCGTCTTGCGGATGCCTCAGGTCGATAGAGAAGAACGCCTCGGCAGGCACCACCGAGGGAGCATTGGGCGACACAGTGAGGAGACCAACCGTCAGCATCGTATCTGCCGGTTCCAAAGCGGCGCGGTCGATCGCGGATATCATTCGGACAGCCGCCATGAGTGCGTCCTTCCGCTCTGCCCGCAGAGCGGTGCCCGCATGCGCGGCTTCGCCCGCGACTCGCACGCGATAGCGCCGGGTCCCCTGAATCCCGGAAACCACGCCGATCGGAATACCGGCTTTCTCCAGAACAGGCCCTTGCTCGATATGCGCTTCCAGGAATGCCGCTATGGGAAATCCGAGGGCGCGTTGTGGAATGTCGATATCCCGTGAAAGAACGGCCTCAGCCGCCTGTTGAACAGTGATGCCTTTTGCATCCCTGATCTGGAAAAGTTCCTGTGCCGAACGTTTGCCGGTGAATACCTCGGAACCGGTCATGCCGGGGGCGAAACGGGAGCCCTCTTCGTTCGTCCAGGCCACAACTTCGATCGAGCGAAGTGGTCTTTCTCCCCGTGCGATGATTGCCTGGACAGCCTCCAACGCCGCGAGGACACCAAACACCCCATCAAACTTTCCCCCGGTTGGTTGCGAGTCGATGTGGGATCCGACCAAGATCGGCGCCAAACTCGGATCGCGTCCTTCATATCTCAAGAAAAGATTGGCCACCGCGTCGGTAAACGGGCGAAGCCCCAGTTCCCGTCCCCACGCGACGATCTGCGCGCGCGCGTCAGCCTCGACACCGGACAGGGCCGGGCGATCGACGCCGCCGTCATCACGCGCCCCGAAACGCGCGAGAGCCATATGGCGGTCCCAGAGCCTGGAACCATCGATGAAGTCTGAAGGTCTCCTGCTCATCCGGGGCATCGCTTGTCTCAATTCGTTCTCATGATCTGTGACGGGTTGGCCCGTGGGTCGCGCGGGCTCCAACTGCCGGCTTCGACCTGCGCGATGAATTCCGCGATCATCCGATTAAACAGCTCCGGCTCTTCCAGATTCAGGGTGTGGCCGGCTTTCGGAAGCACCGCCAGGCCACAGCGGGTAATCGTTTTCTTCAGGAACACTCCCGGCTGGATGCAGTGATCGTCTTCGTCGCCGACCATGACGAGGATGGGGGCGTCAAGCATTTCGAGTTCCGATTTGAGATCGTAGAGGGATGGCCTACGCATCTGGACGCCCCGCATCGTATTGGCCGCACCTAAGCTGGAATGCTTACCAAGCCGCTCCGCAAAGAGTTTCCACCCACGAGGATCCTTGTTCTGAAATTGGACGCGTGAAGCACCTTCCGCGTAGATCGGCGCGAAGCTTTCCGCACCGTGTGCCTCGAAGTTCTTCGCCACCTGTTCCGAGATGCCTCGGAAATATTCTTCGTGGGCCTTCTCAGCCCCATAACCCGCGCCGGCGATAACTGCGGAGAGGATGCGATCGGGGTGGCGGATGGCAGCGTGCAAGCATGCGAAACCACCCATCGAAAGACCCACGATATGGGCTTTTTCGATGCCTGCGGCACTCATCACCTCGATGATGTCGTCGGCCGCACGGGCCTGGGAGTATTTTTCGACATCCTCAGGGATATCGGATGGCGGATATCCACGGGCGGCATACGTGACACATCGATGCCGCCGGGAGAAGTAGCCGAGCTGGGGCTCCCAGCTCCAATGGCTTCCACCGAATTCATGCACGAAGATGATAGCCGACCCGGTTCCTGCGGACTCGTAGAAGAGCCTTACGCCGTCGTCGGTGGTGGCGAACGCCATTTTTCGCTCCTCAGATTACCGGACTGTCCAAGACGAGGCTACGGAACACCTTGAACCCCAGGCTTCCCCATGACGGCAAAATACCACAGAAACTTAGCCAGTCGCACGTCAGATATACAATGCATATGTTTGTGTATGCATCAAGTTTATATGTGCATATATGAATCGTGAATTTTCCCGGCGGCGCTCAACCCCGGACCCAATCATCCCAAAGCACCTGTGACACCAACTCTTGACGTCAGGCGAAGGGCTATGGGCAAGACACTAGGCCATCGGCGACTTTCGTGAGTACGGCACTCCCCCTCCATTCCATTTCTGGGCGTATCTGAAATGAAACCGCGCAGTCCATCCATTCCGGATTCTTGCCTTAGTCCTGGCATTCCCTCGAAGTACCAGTAAGCACAGGAATTAGATTTTTGCGCACCAAAACATTTTTCTTGTATACATGATGAAGAATCGCCGCTAGCCTCCATCGAACGTTAGGCCAGCAACAAAGGTAAACCGATGATGGGAGCCGCGCACCAGTCTGTTGCCGCGACAGAGGTGAAAGTTTTGCCCAAACGTGAGCTTGCAATCGAAATAAGCGGCCTATCCAAGACCTTCTTGCTCGCCGCCGGGGGCGGCTGGACTGCCCTTCAGGGAATCGACCTGCAGGTCGAGCGCGGCAAGTTCCTGTCGCTCGTCGGCCCAAGTGGCTGCGGCAAGTCGACAATGCTGCGTCTCATCAGCGGTCTCCTCTCGCCCACCACCGGAACGGTGACGGTCCTTGGTCAAAGCCCTGAACAGTTCCGCCGCAAAAATCGTATTGGCTTCGTCTTCCAGGATGCGACGCTGCTGCCTTGGCGCACCGTTTTGGGGAATGTGCTGTTCCCCATGGAAATCCTGGGAGTTCATACGCGCAAGGAGCGGCTCGAGCGCGCAGAGGCCTATCTGGAACTCGTGCGGCTGCACGACTTTCGCAAATCCTATCCAGCTCAACTTTCGGGCGGTATGCGGCAGCGGGTTTCGATCGCGCGCGCATTGGCGGACTCTCCGGCCATCCTGCTGATGGACGAGCCCTTCGGCGCTCTCGACGAAATCACGCGCCAGGATATGCAGGAAGAGCTTCTGCGGATCTGGGCCGAAACGGGCATAACGACGATTTTCGTCACCCATTCCCTGTCGGAGGCTTTGTTCCTCTCCGACGAGGTGGCGGTGATGCAAGCGCGCCCTGGGCGCATCACCGGTTCTGTCGCAGCGGATCTGCCGCGACCTCGCGAGCCTTCGTTGCGGCTCAAGCCGAACTTCGTCGAACAGCTCATGCGTCTCGAGGCAATGCTTCGGGATCCGGATCAGCAAAAGTCTTGAGGCAGTCGTGAACACTCCTTCGCACCTTCATAACAGTTTCCTCACGCGGGCCGCCTCATCCCTCCAGGAAAACTGGCCGTCAATCGCGTTGTTCGCACTTGGGCTGCTCATCTGGCAATATGCGGTCGCGTTTCTGCAGATCCCGCAATATCTGTTGCCGACGCCGTCCGAGATTTTTCTGCGCATCTGGAAGGAGAGATGGCTGCTATGGAGCAATCTCTCGATCACGATGATTGCGGCGATCTCAGGATTCTTCCTCGGCCTTCTGATTGCGGTCGGACTCGGCACTCTCTTCGTCTTTTCCAGAACAGCAGCGCGTGCGCTGATGCCATGGACCATTATCATCAGGACGATTCCGATATTGGCCATCGCGCCCCTGATGACCATATGGCTCGGCTTTGGCATTGCGCCTAAGATCGCGGTCGCCGCTCTGGCGTGCTTTTTCCCCATCCTCATCAATTTCTATCGTGGCCTCGGGTCCATCAGCCGCGAGATTGGCGAACTTCTCTCACTTGTGAATGCGAGTCGGATTCAGGGCTTGCTTCATGTCCGCATATTCGCGGCCATGCCCTTCACATTCGCTGCGCTCAAGATCAGCTCCGGTCTTGCCGTCGTGGGGGCCATCGTCGCCGAGTTTACCGGCGCTAATCTCGGGATCGGCACGCTTATCGTGACGGCAGGATATCAGCAGGACGCCGTCATGCTGTTCGCCGGGATCATCGTGTCCTGCATCGCTTCAGTACTGTTCTACTACGTTGTCGTCGCCGTGGAGAAGCTTTGCTTGTACTGGCCCGAAGCACGCATGGGCTAAAACCAAAAGAGGGGAAAAGAAATGCGTAACATCGCTACTGTCAAATACACGAAGAAAATCGGAAGAATTTTCGCTTCGGCACTCGCCCTGGCCCTCGCACTCGCGACGCCATCGCTTGCCAACGACAAGGTCGTCATGCGCCTCCCATGGATCGCGAATGTGCAGGCCGCCGCCTACATCATCGCTTTCGAGAAAGGCTTCTATCGCGATGCCGGCCTTGATGTCGAAATCCGTCCAGGCAGCGTGCAGGTCAACCCGAACCAACTGGTGGCGTCGGGAGACGAGCATTTTGGCGCAAACGACTCTCCAAACATCATCACGGGGGTCAGCCGTGGCATGCCGCTCGTCGCCGTGGCCGCTTGTTGGCAGAAACACCCGGGCGGCCTTTACATGCTTGAATCGAGCGGGATCAAGACACCAAAGGATCTCATCGGCAAGCGCGTTGCTTACGATGAGGGTGGCCCGTGGACGCTGATCAAGGCGATGTTGTCCAAGTCTGGTGTGAAGCTCGACCAGATCAACACCGTCAATGCGAGCGGCAACGAAGTGCTGATGAAAGGCACCGTCGACGCTCGTTCAGGATTCGTAATCAACGGCCCTGTTGCAATCGAGCTGGCAGGCATGAAGACCACCTCCATGCCGGCCGCCGACTACGGGATTTCGGCCGCGGCCGAAGTGATCTTCACAAACAAGAAGATGATTGCAGAGCGGCCGGATGTCGTTCGGCGCTTCGTCGAAGCCACAGTCAAAGGCTATAAATATGCCTATAGCAACCGCGAGGAAACGCTGAAGATTGTTCTCGCGAACAATCCTCAGCTCGCGGCCGAACAACAGCGCCGCCAACTCGATCTGCAGGCCAGCCTCATCTTCACGGAACGGGCCGCCCAGAAGGGCCTGTGCAGCTTCGACCGTCAGGACGTCGCCAGCACGGTCGACGTCCTGCGTGAGTTCGGTGGACTCACGGGCCAGGTCGATGTCGACGCCATGATCAACACGAGCTTCGTGCCGGCGCCCTAGGGCATTTTCCGCAGAAGCGGGGAGCCGGTTCTGCGCGGGACAAATACGGCAAAGTAAGAGTGCTTTCCGATTCAATCGGATCGGAAAGCACCCCAGCAACGAACGCACTCTGGCCACATCCGGTCACTCATGTCTCGGGAAGATACCCTGAGACATCCCTTTCGGCTGACCTTTAACAACCCGAAAAAGGACCTGCTCCGTGAAGTCCTTCGAGCTTCGTAACGCCCACTTCGACCGACTGGTGAATACGCCCGATCTACGCTGGCTGGGGCAGAACACCAATCATGCCCGCCCGCATCCCGCCGTTACCGAGGCGATGCTGCGCAGCATTCACGATGAGGAGTTTCATATCTACGCGCCGCCTGCCGGGCTCGAGGAGCTTCGCGCAGGGATCATCGCCGATCTGGGCCTCGAGGGTTTCTCGGCGCTGGTTTCCGATGGGGCCGTGGCCTCGCTTTACCATGCTTGCCACACCTTGCTCGGTCCAGGCGACGAGTTCATTACGACCGATCCGACCTGGAACTGGCCGATGGCCTTTGCTCGCTCCGTCGGCGCTTCTGTGAGGCAGATCCCGATCTATGGGGAAGAGCATTCCTACCGGCTCTCTCCTGAAAGACTTGCGGCGGCCATTACTCCGAAGACAAAGGTCGTCTATCTTGTCGATCCCAACAATCCTTTGGGAACGGCCTGCACGCCCTCCGAAATCGACGCCATCGTCGACATTGTCCGCGCTGCCGGCGCTTATCTCATTCACGACTGCACGTATCGCGACTTCGCCTATGACCATACGCTTGCCGCGACCCGTTATCCTGAACGGACCCTGACCATCTACAGCTTCTCCAAGTGGCTGGGGCTTGCCGGTTTGCGCGTCGGTGCAGTCGTAGCCAATCCCGACATCATCGAGCAACTGACAGCCGCTCCACCGAACAATCTTGGATCGAGCATTCTCTCCCAGCGAGCCGCGATCGCGGGCCTCAGCATCAAGAATGAATGGTTTCCGGGCGTTCTCGCGCAGCAGCGCATGATTCAAAAGCTCATCATGGAAGCAATCGGCGGGATTCCCGGTCTGTCGTTACCGGTATACCCGTCCAACGGCAACTTCGTCGTTCTTGAAACCCACGGCGCCGGTATCGCACCGGAGGCTCTCGTGGCCGGGTATCAGAAGCGAAAGATCATGATCCGACAAGGTGCATATCACACGCCTACTTTCGGGGATCGCTTTGTGAAGGTCAGTACCAGCGTTCCGACCGAATGGATCGAGGAATTTACTACGCTCCTACCGGAGATGGTGGAAAGCGCACGCGGCCTTAACGAAACCACAAAGCTTTTTTGAACCGCGCCGCGTGGCGTTGCGTTCGCATAGGAGAATGTCCAATGGATCTCGGTCTTTCTGGAAAGAAGGTTCTGATCACGGGAGCGTCACAGGGAATTGGGGAGGGGCTTGCGAATGCCTTTGCCGACGAAGGTTGCGACGTGCATCTCGTCGCGCGCTCGTCCGATAAGCTCGAAGCCATCAAAGCGGAACTGGCCGCCTCTTGTTCCGTCAAAGTCACTGTGCAAGCGCTGGATCTCTGCGAGCCGGACGCAATCGAGCGCGTGGTGGCCGAGGCCGGACAAGTGGATGTCCTGGTGAACAATGCCGGCGTCATTCCCAGCGGCGATCTGTGGGATGTCGACGAGGACAAGTGGCGTGAGGGCTGGGAGCTCAAGGTCTTCGGCTATATCAACCTGACCCGCGCCATCTACCCGCGCATGAAAGCTCGCGGTGGCGGTGTCATCATCAACAACATTGGCAATGGCGGCGAGGTCTTCGATCCCAACTACATCGCCGGGACGACAGGCAATGCGAGTCTGATGGCCTTCACGCGAGCCCTCGGCGGCCACAGCCTCGACGACAACATCAGGGTCGTTGGCGTCAACCCCGGTCCGGTCGATACCGATCGCATCTACAATATGTTGAAGAAACGCGCGAAGACCTGGTACGGCGATGAGGGAAAGTATACCGATCTACTCGAGCGCTACCCGCTTAAGAGGCCCGCGCATATTCACGAGATAACGGATCTGATCGTTTTTCTGGCGTCCTATCGGTCCGGGTATACCTCCGGCGCCATTTTTACCGTAGACGGCGGAATAGCGTCGCGTCGCTCGGTCATCTGAGTTCACTGTTGGAAGTGGCGTGATCCCAACCTACAATCGAGCGAAAAAGGAAACACCATGTCTGACGCCACAGCCTCTCAGCGGAAGATGCACGTCAAGATCGCGCCTGGCGACGTTCCGCGCTACGCGATCATTCCCGGAGATCCCAGCCGCGTTCCCCTGATCGGCGAAGATTGGGCAAGCTACGAAGAAATCTCGTTCAATCGCGAGTTCCGTGTCGCGCGGGGTACGATCGGTACGACGCAGCTTGCGGCCTGTTCGACCGGCATCGGCGGCCCTTCCACGGATATTGCCGTTCAGGAACTGTCGGCATGCGGCGTCGATACGTTCATTCGTGTCGGCACCTGCGCGGCCTTGCAGGAAGAGATTGCCTGCGGGACACTCGTCATATCGAGTGCTGCCGTTCGCCTGTCCGGCGCGGCTGACGCCTATGTTGGACGAGAGTATCCGGCCGCTGCCGACATTGCCGTGACATACGCGCTGATCGAAGCGGCGGAAGAACTTGGCGCGACCTATACTGTTGGCGTGACGGCCAGCGTCGATTCCTTCTTCGCGGGTCAGGACAATCCCACGCCTCAGGCCTATCGGCCATCGCATATCGCGCACATCGTTGATGATTTCCGCCAGCAACGCGTCGCCAATATCGAGATGGAGGCGGCTACTCTCTTCGTGCTTGGTTCGTTGTTCGGCTTGCGGAGCGGTTGCATCTGCGCGGTCGGGTCAAACCGGATCACGCGCAAGCGGGAGCCCTCGGAAGAGGCCATCCGGCTGGCCTGCCGTGTGGCGTCTCGCGCGATCGAACTTCTTGCCGCCCGCGATGCGCGCGCTGTCGAGTTAGGGAAGGCGCGTTGGTATCCTGGTCTGTAATGTCCACCCCCAACGGACGAGCCGGTCATCTCAGCGCAGCGAATCCAGAATGATGGCGATATCTCGCCGCAGGAAATCGAGATGGGCCCGCGATGCGGCCGCCGCCGCTTCCGGCTGCATGGCCAGGATGGCATCGATAATGAGCTGGTGTTCCTTGAGCGAAACCGCAATGCGCCCGGGATGATAAGTGACGATCCGTCGGTACGGCTCCAGGCGACGCCGGAAAAGCGAGGCCTGCTCGCCGATGAAACGGTTCCTGGCCGCCTTGTAGAGAGCCTCGTGGAAGTCGCCGTTTGCGGAATAGAAGCGATCAGGATCGTTGGAGGAGGCCGCCTCGATGCAAGCCGCATGTGCATCGGTCAGATTCTGGCCGTCGGCAGCCGTCAGCCGCGTGGCGGCGAGATAAGCGCAGGAAGCCTCAAGCTCGGCCATCGCCTCGAAGAACTCGATGAGCTCGGAGGTCGTGAGTTGCGCGACCGTCGCCACGCGGCGCGCGCGTATCGATACCAGCCCCGCGCTCGCCAGCTCCCGCAATGCTTCACGAACGGGCGTCCGCGACACGCCATAAAGGGTCGCGAGGGCATTCTCGTCCAACCGTGCGCCGGCCTTAAGGTCTCCGGTCAGAATCTTATCCTCAAGGTCCTTCTTGATGCGACTACTGGCCGGACCGGGAGGGCTTGCTTCATTCATGGATTCCGGCTTTTGCTTAATTCGTGGCATGAATTGATTTCCGCCGAAAAAATGCGATGTTGCATACAGAACTGTACCTTCAGTATGCGAAGTTGCCTCTGGCGGTCAACTCTGGGCAAGGATAAGTTATTATTCCTTGGAATGCCCCGTGAGAGTCTTCAATGCGGAGTTTGCCGATGACGTCGTCTGTCAATCATAGCGGTCACCAGAGAAATCCTGGAATTGACCTTGATCTGAGCTGGCTCGACGACATACGCCATGTCAATCGGAGCGCGCTGGAAAGGCGCGCGCAAACGCTTACGCGCCGACGCAGCATCAAGGGCGAGTATCAGGCTGCCTGGCTGTTGCGCTCCATCGCCTGTATGGACCTGACGACGCTGTCGAGCCACGATACGGACGAACGTGTGCGACGCCTCTGTGCCAAGGCAAAGCAGCCGCTGCGACCGGAAATGGCCGCTCAACTCGGACTTGGCGATACCGTCATCCGTCCCGCGGCCGTGTGCGTTTATCATCCTTTTGTCGCGACGGCGGTCGAGGCCCTTCGCGGCACTGGAATCCAGGTCGCCGCTGTTTCGACTGCGTTCCCGCATGGGCTCGCTCCCTTCGCGACCCGTCTGCGGGAGATCGAGGAATCGGTTGCCGATGGAGCAACCGAGATCGACGTTGTCATCACACGAGGGCATGTGCTGAGTGGGCAATGGTCAGCTCTGTACAATGAAGTCAAAGCCTTTCGGGCCGCCTGCGGCGAGGCCCATCTCAAGGTCATTCTCGGGACCGGCGAGTTGTCCACGTTGCGCAACGTAATGCGGGCCTCCCTCGTCTCCATGATGGCGGGCGCCGACTTCGTGAAGACCTCGACCGGCAAGGAGACCGTCAACGCCACGCTTCCTGTCGGACTTGCGATGGCTCGGGCCATTCGTACATACCATGAGCGCACAGGCTGGCTCGTCGGATTCAAGCCCGCCGGCGGAATTTCTTCCGCCAAGCAATCTCTCGACTGGCTTGCTCTCATGCGCGAAGAACTTGGTTTGACCTGGCTGGATCCCGGACTATTCCGGTTCGGCGCAAGCAGCCTTCTCACCGATATCGAGCGGCAGCTCGAACATTTTCTGACTGGCCGATATTCGGCCAACCACCGCCACGCAATCGCATGATAACGACGGGGAATGCCGTGAACATTCTGGAGAAGTACGCCACCATGGAATATGGACCGTCCCCAGAGGCCCGCAACGAGGCTGATGCTTGGCTGGCGCAACGAAACTTTGACGAAGCACTTTTCATCGACGGCTCCTGGCGGGCGCCCGCATCGGCCGAGACCTTCGAGGTTATCGAGCCTGCCACGGGCCGCGCGATCACCAGTATAGCCTATGCCGGTGTCGACGATGTCGATGCCGCGGTCGCCGCTGCGAACGATGCGCAAGTCGCCTGGGGGGCCACATCGGGCTTCAGGCGGGCTCGCGTGTTGTACGCGCTCGGGCGCATGCTGCAGCGCAATGCACGCCTTTTTGCCGTGCTGGAATCGATCAACAACGGCAAGCCGATCCGCGAAAGCCGAGACATCGACATTCCCCTCGCGGTTCGTCACTTTCTGTACCACGCGGGCTGGGCCCAGGCGATCGAGCGGGAGTTTCCGGGCTACAAGCCCGCAGGTGTCGTCGGGCAGATTATACCCTGGAACTTTCCGCTGCTGATGCTGGCATGGAAGATCGCGCCAGCTCTTGCGGCTGGCTGTACCGTCGTTCTGAAGCCGGCGGAGTTCACGCCGCTGACGGCCATTCTGTTCGCCGAAATGTGCGAGCGTTGCGGTGTGCCAAAGGGCGTCGTGAATATTCTGCCTGGAGGCCCGGAAGCTGGCGCGGCGATTGTCCGGCACCCGGATATCGCAAAGATCGCCTTTACGGGATCGTCCGAGGTCGGCAAGCTGATCCGAAAAGAGACAGCAGGGTCCGGCAAGAAGTTGTCATTGGAACTCGGTGGCAAGTCGCCCTTCATCGTCCTTGAGGATGCGGATCTCGACAGTGCCGTCGAAGGCCTTGTCGATGGCATATGGTTCAACCAGGGACAGGTGTGCTGCGCCGGATCGCGGCTCCTGATGCATGAAAGCATTGCGGAGAGGTTCATCGCGAAGACAAAAGCCCGCATGGCGCAAATGCGCATCGGCAGCCCGCTCGATAAGAACACCGATATCGGTGCTATCGTCGCGCCCGTACAGCTTGCGCGCATTCGCGAGCTGGTCGCGGAAGGGGAGAAGCAAGGGGCGGTGTGCTGGCAGCCGGATTGCGCGCTTCCGTCCTCCGGCCTCTTCTATCCACCGACCCTCATCACCAACGTTTCGTCCGCCAACATCCTTGTGCAAGAGGAAATATTTGGCCCGGTTCTCGTCGCGATGACGTTCCGCACCATCGAGGAGGCCATCGAACTCGCCAACAACAGCCGCTACGGTCTTGCCGCATCCGTGTGGAGCGAGAACATGAACGCGGCGCTCCACGTCGCGCCGCAGTTGAAAGCAGGCGTTGTCTGGCTGAACGGCACCAACATGTTCGACGCCAGCTGCGGCTTCGGCGGATATCGCGAGAGCGGGTTTGGCCGCGAAGGCGGCCGTGAAGGATTGCAGGAATATCTTGTCCCTCAAAGGACTTCCGCGCCGTTGTACAAATCCTTGCCGCAGCCCGAAGCCACAGAGAGGCAGCCAACGGAGAACCTTGCCTTTATCGACCGCACCCCCAAGCTTTTTATCGGCGGAAAGCAGATTCGGCCGGACGGCAATTATTCGATGCACGTTGCCGACAGCGCGGGACGGTTCGCAGGAGAGGTCGGTCTCGGAAATCGTAAGGACATCCGCGATGCGGTCACGGCCGCGCGGGCCTGCCACAGCTGGGCGGAGACGACAGCCTATAACCGTTCGCAGGTCCTCTATTTCCTGGCGGAGAACCTGTCGTCGCGCGCGTTGGAATTCGCCAATCGCCTGCAACAACTGACGGGGATGGGGACTGATGCCGCGAAGAATGAGGTCGAACTCTCGATCCGGTGCATCTTCGCCTATGCCGGATGGGCGGACAAGTTCGAAGGCCGCGTTCACTCTCCACCCATGCGCGGGGTCGCGATCGCCATGAACGAGCCGGTCGGCACGATCGGGATCGTCGCGCCGGACGATACGCCGCTTTTGGGTCTCGTTTCGATGATCGCGCCCGCGCTCGCCATGGGCAATCGCGTGATAGCGGTTCCTTCCGCCCGATATCCGCTGGTCGCCACTGATCTCTATCAGGTTCTGGAAACCTCGGATCTTCCAGCTGGGTCGATCAACATCGTCACCGGGCGGAGCGCCGAACTTGCCCTGGTCCTGGCCCGTCACGATGACGTCGACGGACTCTGGTGCGTCGTCGAAAGCGAGGTCTGTCGAGCCGTCGAGGCGGAATCGGCTGGTAACGTGAAGCGTGTTTGGACCAATGCTGGGCTTGCCATAGACTGGCAGGTGGAGGGAGCTCATGAAGATGTTTGGTTGCGTCGCGCAACCGAGGTGAAAAATGTCTGGATCCCCTATGGCGAGTGACTACCGCGTGGGCTTTGTCGCAAATTCTGTCTGGAGACGAGACGAAACGGACACGCCTCGTCATTAAGGCTCATGCGGCGATGATTTCGAATTGTTTGGCGGTGACGCTGCAAATTATAGGCAAGTCTCGCCTGTTTGCGCATCATATGGATCCATATCGAACCCGCCCAAGATAACGCGGGCGCTCTCTCTTGAGATTTGAAGCTGAGCATTGGACCCACGCGGTGTTTAGAAGAGAAGAACTCCACCGTATCACCGACGCTGTCGATAGCCCGGTATCGTCAGTAACAGCGAGTTCATGCGACGGCATGCGATTCCGTTTATGATCGGTAGCGGACGATCAGCCTGCGACTGCCGATAGGCAGGAAATACCGTTGTCGGGCGAGCCCTACTCTCTACGGGCTCCAACAACGGCCGGCATTCACGTTCGCAGATTGGACTGCGAGAGGATATTCAGTGCGTCCCGCAGGCCGTCAGGCTTGAGCTCGGACAGTCCGGCTTCGATGGCGGCATGAGTCTCCCGCCAGATCGGAACGGCCGCAGCAAGCACCCTCTGCCCTTCGTCGGTGAGGCGGAGAAGACGGTTGCGGCGATCGTTTGGATCAACGGCAACCGTCACAAGGCCGTCCCGTTCGAGCGGCTTCAAGGCTGCGGTGAGCGTCGTCCGATCCATCGCGAGCAGTTGCGCGACCTTTCCGACCGCCGGCGGCTCAGGCCGGTTGAGGGCATTCAGCAGCGAGAACTGCCCGTTGGTCAGCCCGACCGGCCGCAACGCCTCGTCGAATTGCCGCGCGAGCGTACGGGCCGCCCGCTGAACATACAGACAGAGGCACGTGTCGCGTACTTCCAATGTGGTTGCGAATGGGACCAGTTTTGACATGATCTAAATATGTTGATATCAACCAGAATCGTCAAGAACATCCTATGACCAGTTCACGCATTTGTGGCGAGCCGCCGTCGAATAAGCCAAGGGAGAGCAATGATGAAATATGTGGATGGCTTCGTGGTAGCCGTACCTGCTGCCAACAAGGAGGTCTATCGCAAGCACGCCGCCGAGGCCGCACCCTTGTTCAAGGAATTTGGCGCGACCCGCTTCGTTGAATGCTGGGGCGATGACGTGCCGGACGGCAAGCTCACGGATTTCCGGACTGCCGTGAAGGCGCAGGACGGCGAGATCGTAGTGTTCAGCTGGATCGAGTATCCGTCAAAGGAGGTCCGTGACGCCGCGAACGAGAAGATCATGACCGATCCGCGCATGAAGGCGATGGGTGCGCAGATGCCATTCGACGGCAAGCGCATGATCTTCGGTGGCTTCGCGCCGATCCTCGACGTCTGAGGAAATCGGCATGCCCAATCAACATGGTGACTTCATCTGGTATGAACTTCTGACGACCGATGCCGACGCCGCCAGCCGGTTCTATGGCGCTGTGATCGGTTGGCGGGTCCGGCCAGCCGAAGGTTCCGACCGCGACTATAGGATCTTAGGGACCGGCGACGCGGATGTCGCCGGCGTGATGACGATCCTGGCCGACACCGACTGCGTGGGCATGCGTCCGGGATGGCTGGGCTATGTCGGGGTCACCGATGTCGACGCGACAGCGGCCGAGGTCGTTCGGGCCGGCGGCACGCAATATGTGGCGCCCACCGATATTCCCGGCGTGGGTCGCTTCGCGATGGTCTCGGATCCGCAGGGGGTCGCATTCTACGTGATGCGAGGCGCGATGGAGGGAACGAGCACGTCCTTTGCCCAAGCCAAACCTGGCCATTGCCACTGGAACGAGCTCGCAACCAACGATCAGGGAGCGGCGCTTGCCTTCTACACCGGGCTTTTAGGCTGGGAGAAAGGCGACGCGATGCCGATGGGCGACATGGGCGACTATCAGTTCATCACGCACCACGGCGGCATGATCGGCGCGATGATGACCCGGAGCGTCGGCGGACCGCCGCCCGCATGGACCTTCTACTTTGGAGTCGAGGATATAGACGTCGCCGCGCGAGCCGTTTCCGGCAACGGCGGCACGATCCACCATGGCCCCGCCGAGGTGCCCGGCGGCGTCTACATCATTGTCGCCGCCGATCCGCAGGGTGCCCAGTTCGGCCTCGTCGGTCCCCGTAAGCGATGAGGATGAGTAGCGGCACCTTGAAGGGGGCCCGGCAACTCTGGTCCGCAGCTTCTTGATCGACCATGACCCGAAGGAGCGCCTCATGGCTGATATCCTCATCCCTGCCGCCGAACTCGCCCAGCGCAGTCTGGTGCGCTTCCCGAACGAGAGTGCCGAATACCGCGCCGCCCGCACGGCCCTGCTCGCGGAAGAGGTCGAACTGCGCCGGCATTTGGAGCGCGTCGCTGCCCAGCGCCGCGCCTTGCCGCCCGGCGGCGAGGTGATGGGCGATTATCGCTTCCAAGGGGAACGCGGCCCGGTGAGCTTCGCCGATCTCTTCGGCGACAAGCAGACGCTGGCCACCTACAGCTACATGTTCGGTCCGCAGCGTGATCGTCCATGCCCCATGTGCACCAATATGCTCGGCGCCCTGGAAGGCAACGCCGCCGACATCCAACAGCGCATGGCTCTCGCCGTCATCGCCCGCTCGCCAATCGAGCGGCTGATCGCCTGGAAACAGGAGCGCGGGTGGACGAACCTGCAACTCTACAGCGACCTCAACGGGAACTATTCCCGCGACTATCATGGCGTATTGCCGGACGGCTCGGAGATTCCGGGCTTCAACGTCTTCACCCGGCGCGATGGGACCATCCGCCATTTCTGGAGTGGAGAGATGACAGGCGATTCTGCTGACCCCGGTCAGGATCCCCGCGGTGCCCCTGATCTTGCCCCGGTGTGGAACGTGCTGGACACCACGCCGGAAGGACGGGGCACGGATTGGTATCCAAGGTTGAATTACGAGGCGTGATCCCGCCAGATCGAACCCGCCGGCTTTTCTGGGCAACGGGCAGATTCGGCCTTTTGGCATGGGGCCGACCTTGGCCGAACTTCTACGTTGCAGGGATAAGCGAATCTTCCAGGCTTCGGGCCCCCAAGCCTGGAATACCCGCGATTCACGCGAGAAGCGCCCGTAGCTTTCGGACTGCGCTGTCGGGGGTCGTGAGAACAGGCTTGGCGCAGGCTGCGGCGACCGCATCGGCCGCGCGGGCAAGACTGAACTGGGCGAGCGCGACCACGTCGCAATCGTGCAGGCTGGTTGCCGCCTCTGCGGCGAGGCGGTCATGCTCGGGGCCATCGCCGCGATCGAGGGCGGCAAGAGCACCTTCGATCAGTGTCGGCAAGAGCGTCACGTCAGGCGGGAACTCGGCGGGCATGGAGGCGAGGGTCGGCGCGAAGGTCGCCATGAGACCTATGCGGGATCCTTGCGCGCGGGCTTCCTCGATCATGGCTTCGTTCGGCTTGAGGACGGGAACCCCCGGAAGGTCCTGTTTCACGGCGTCGATGCACGGGCCGAAGGCCGAACAGGTGAAAAGGATCCCGTCAGCGCCGGTGTCCCGAGCGTAGCGCCCAAGGCGCAGGAAGCGCTCCGTCATGGCCGGAGTGATCTCGCCATCCCGCGCGAGATCCGCTGAGAGCGAGTCATCGAGGAGGTTCACCAGCGTCGGCTCGGGCCAGACCCGCCGGAACGCATCCTCGATCGGCGGCGGCGAATGGCGGAGCGCATGGATGAGCGCGATTCTCATGCCGCTGCCCTCCGGCGGCGCTGCAGAGCGATGATCAGACCCAACAGCCCCAGGGCCGGCAATGTGATCCAATAGGGGTTCAGCCGGTCGACAGGGACGAGGACGGCGTGGATCGTGTCGCCGGGCCGCAATCCGTACTTCGCTGCTTCGCTGCCGAGCGCTGCGGAGCGCACGATCGTGTCGTCGCCCTGCTTCGCCAGGATGAGCCCCGTGGCCCGAAGCCGTTGTTCGGCAGCTCCCTCGGCCCGCAGGCTGAGACGGACGAGCTTCTCGACCTCGTCGCCGGCGCGGCTCTCGCTCTGGACGCGTAGGCGCAGCGTGCCGTCCTTCGGCGTCGCATCCACTTGCGCGGCGATGGCAGCCGGCCCTTTGCTCTCGAAAGCGGGTTGTACGAGGTCGAGCCAGAAATGCGGCCGGAACAGCGTGAAGCAGATCACCAGCAGCGCGAGGCTCTCCCATAGCCTGTTACGCACGAGAAGCCAGTTCTGGCTCGCCGCCACGAAACAGGCCATGCCGACAACGGCACCGGCGAGTACGAGCACGAACCGCCACCAGCTCTGTACATCGATCAGCAAAAGCTCCGTGTTGAAGATGAAGATGAAAGGCAGGAGGCCGGTGCGGATTTCGTACTTGAAGCCTTGGATACCCGTCTTCACCGGATCCGCACCGGAAATTGCCGCCGCCGCATAGGCCGCAAGTCCTACGGGAGGCGTGACGTCCGCCATCAGGCCGAAATAGAAGACGAACATATGCACCGCGACGAGCGGCACGGCGAGATCGTTCTGCGCCGCAATTTCGATCAGCACCGGAGCCATCAGCGTCGCGACGACGACGTAGCTCGCCGTTGTCGGCATACCCATGCCGAGCACAAGGCAGATCGCCGCGGTGAGGATCAGCATGACGATGAGGTTGCCGCCGGAGACGGCTTCTACGATCTCGGTCATCACGAGACCGATGCCGGTGAGCGCCACCGTGCCGACGATGATGCCCGCGGCGGCAGTCGCGATGCCCACGCCCGTCATGTTGCGCGCGGCGGCTTCAAGCGCATTGATGAATTCGCTTACGCCCTGCCGGACTTCCCGCGCCATGTCGCCTTTCTTGCGGAAGAAAGCGATGATTGGCCGTTGGGTCAGGATGACGAAAGCGAGCGTCACGGTGCCCCAGAATGCGGCGAGGCCGGGAGACATTTCCTCCACCAGCAGACACCAGATGAGCACGATGACGGGGATCAGGTAGTGCAGTCCCGTCCGGGCCGTTTCGTAGAAGTCCGGCACCGCCATGGTCGGCGAACTCGGATCGTCCTCGGGGAGATCGGGATGCCGCGCCTTGTTCCAGAGCAAGCCGGCATAGGCCGCCGCGAGGCCGAGGCCGATGAGCCAGGAGGCCTGCGGCCCCATGGCCGCCTTTAATGCGCCAAGCGTGAAATAGACGATGCCTGCGAGGATGATGACGCCGCACCAGGTCGCCAGCGCCTTCACGAGACGCTCGGATAGCGGGTGGACGCGCGTGCGCGTGCCGCCGACGAGACCCATTTTCATGGCCTCGATATCGACGATGTAGAAGAGCGCCCCATAGGTCAGAAGCGCCGGGATGAAGGCGTGCTTCACCACCTCGGCATAGGAGATGCCGACATATTCCGCGATGAGAAAGGCGGCAGCGCCCATGACCGGGGGCATCAACTGGCCGTTCACGCCGGCGGCGCATTCGATCGCGCCAGCCTTCACGGCGGGATAGCCCACCCGCTTCATCAGCGGGATCGTGAAGGTGCCCGTGGTCACCGTGTTGGCGATCGACGATCCGGAGATCATCCCAGTCATGCCCGACGCGACGACGCCTGCCTTGGCAGGCCCGCCGCGATAATGACCGAGCAGGGAATAGGCCATCTGAATGAAGTAGTGGCCCGCGCCCGCCTTCTCGAGGAGGGTGCCGAACAGCACGTAGAGAAAGATGAAGCTTGTCGAGACGCCGATCGCGACGCCGAACACGCCCTCCGAAGTGAGCCACATCTGCGAGGCCGCGCGCCCCACGGAGGCGCCACGATGGGCGAAGACGCCGCCGAGCCAGGGTCCGGCGAAGATATAGGCGAGCATCAGCGCAGCGATGACGGCAAGCGCCGGCCCGACGGCACGGCGGGCCGCCTCGAGCAGCACAAGGATGCCCGTAACCGCAACCGCGATATCGAGCGTGGTCGGCAGGCCAGGGCGCTGGGCGAGATCGCGATAGAAGAAGAACAGATAGAGGGCCGAGGCCGCGCCGAGCGCCGCCAGGATCCAGTCATATAGCGGAACATAGGAGCGTGGCGACGCCTTGGCGCGCGGAAAGGTCAGGAAGGCCAGCGTCATCGCGAAGGCGAGATGAATCGCGCGGGCCTCGAAGTCGTTGAAGACGCCGATCTTCAACGCGAACGGAAGGGGAGACGCGTACCATATCTGGAACAGGGACCAGGCAATCGCCGTCCAGAACAGGAAGGCGCGTGTCATTCCCTTCGGCTTGCGGCCTCCGGTATCGGCCTCCGCCACCATTTCTTCCAATACGGCGCGCGTGGCCGTGGCGCTTTCTTCGATGCGCGGCATCGCAATCCCCCTCGCCCAATCAATAAAAAGGGCGGGCCGCGTTCATGCGGCCCGCCCTTTGTCGCGGCTTACATCCAGCCCTTTTCCTTATAGAACTTCACCGCACCAGGATGGAGCGGAGCGGAGAGGCCGTTCTGGATCATGGCCTTCGGGTCGAGGTTGGCAAAAGCGGGGTGCAGCTTCTTGAACTCGTCGAGATTGTCGAACACGGATTTCACGAGCGTGTAGACCGTCTCATCGGACACCTTCGCCGAGCTGACCACCGTCGCCACGACGCCGTAGGTCGTCGTCGGGTTCGGGTTGTTGGCATACATGCCGCCGGGGATCGTTGCCTTGGCGTAGTAGGGTTTCTCGCTCACCAACTTGTCGACCGCCGGGCCGTCAAGCGAAACCAGCTTCGCGCCGCAGGCGGTGGTCGGGTCCTGGATCGCGGCGGAGGGATGGCCAACGCCGTAGAAGAAGCCGTCAATCTTGTTGTCGCAGAGCGCGGTGCCCTGCTCATCGGCCTTCAACTCGGCAGCGAGCGAGAAATCGCCCTTGGTCCAGTTGAGCTCCTTGAGAAGTTCTTCCATCGAGGCGAGCGTTCCCGAGCCGGGATTGCCGACATTGAATCGCTTGCCCTTGAAGTCGGCGAATTTCGTGACGCCGGCTTCCTTGCGCGCGAGCACGGTGAACGGCTCCGGATGGACGGAGAAGACCGCGCGCAGATCCTTGTCGGCCCCGGTATCCTTGAACTGGGCGAGGCCCTTGACGGCGTTGAACTGCACGTCGGACTGGGTCAGGCCGAATTCCTGCTCGCCAGTACGGATGGCATTGACGTTGAAGACCGAGCCGCCGGTCGACTCCGTCGAGCAGCGAATGCCGGTCTTGGCGCGGTCCTTGTTGATGAGACGGCAGATCGAGCCGCCGACCGCGTAATAGACACCGGTCACGCCGCCGGTGCCGATGGTGACGAATTTCTGCTGGGCGGCGGCCGGTGCCGACAAACCGACCGACAATCCAAGAGCGACAAGGCCTGCAAGTTTCGCATTCATGTTTGTTCCCCTCTGGTTGAATGCACTGGTGGACTTAAGCGATTGACTGGATGGCCGCATCCACCGCATCGCCCAGGCGTTCGACGATGGTGTCGATATCCTGGCTGGTGCAGATGAAGGGCGGCGCCAACATGTTGTGATCCCCGGTTTTGCCGTCGATGGTCCCCGGCATGGCGTAACACGCCAGTCCCCGCGCCAGGGCTTCGCGCTTCACGCGGGCATTGAGCTTGAACGACGGATCGAAGGGCGCCTTCGTGGTCCGGTCGGTCACGTACTCGATGGCCCAGAACAGGCCGCGCCCGCGGATATCACCGACGTGATGGTGATTGCCGAAACGCTCCTTGAGCCGGCGCTCGAGATGGGCGGCCTGCTTGCGCACGTTGGCAAGAAGGTTCTCCTCCTCGATCGTCTTCTGCACGGCGAGGGCCGCCGCACAGGCGAGCGGATGCGCGAGATATGTGTGGCCGTGCTGAAAGAAGCCGCTCCCGTCCCTGATCGCAGCGAAGATCTCGCCGCTCAGCAGAACCGCTCCGATCGGCTGGTAGCCTCCGCCCAATCCCTTGGCGATGGCCATAAGGTCCGGCGAAATGCCTTCCTGTTCGCAGGCATGCAAGGTGCCGGTACGGCCCATGCCGCACATCACCTCATCAAGAATGAGAAGAATGCCGTGCCGGTCGCAGATCTCGCGGATGCGCTTGAAATAACCAGGCGGCGCGGTGGTGCAGCCCTGAGTGGCGCCGCCGACGGTTTCCGCCACGAAGGCGATCACGGTCTCCGGGCCAATCTCGACGAGCTTCGCTTCGAACTCGGCGACGAGCCGCTCGCCATAGGCTTCCATCGTCTCGCCGGGACGCTGATCGCGATAGGCATAAGGCGGAGAGACATGGTGGCTCTCGAAGAGCATCGGCGCGAATTGCTGGCGCCGCCAGAGATTACCACCGACGGCGAGCACGCCGAGCGTGTTGCCGTGATAGCTCTGCCGCCGCCCGACGAAATTGACGCGGCCATGCTCGCCCTTTTCGATGAAATATTGCCGCGCCATCTTGAGCGCGGCCTCCATCGCCTCGGATCCTCCCGACACGTAATAGACGTGATCGAGGCCCGCCGGGGCATGGGCTATCAGATGGTCGGCGAGTTCCTCGGCGACATCGGTCGTGAAGAACGACGTGTGGGCGTAGGCGAGCCGGTCAACCTGCGCCTTCAGGGCCGCATTGACGCGCGGATGACCATGGCCGAGACAGGAAACCGCCGCCCCGCCCGAGGCGTCGATATAGGCTTTGCCCGTGCTGTCGACGATCTCGATGCCATGCCCCGCAACGGCGATGGGCAGCCTGTCGCCCCCTGCGATCTGCCGATGAAGTATGCGCGTGGTTCTTGTGGCGGTAGTGTTTGCTGTCACGATATCCGCCCTTTGCTGGTGCTGTCCGTGTAATAGGAGCCGAAGCGCTCGAGATGAGCCTCCGCTTCGGCGATGGCGGACACGGCCTTCTTGCCACGCCGCGCCGCGACGAGCGCGGCAATGCTTTCAACGACGATCAGCGCGGGAGCGACGGTTTGAAGGAAGGAAGGGGTGGCCGTCGGAACGATGATCGTGGCCGTCGCGTGCCGCGCAATGGGCGAGACCGCGCTATCGGTAATGGCGATGATGCTCGCCCCCCGCTCCCGAGCAAAGGCGACCGCCTCGACGGTCACGCGGGTATAAGGTGCGATGGTCAATGCCAGCAGCGCATCGCCCGGACCGATGGCGCGCAACGTGTCGAGCCCGATCGCGCCCGCTCCATCGACAAGCACCGTGTGCTCTCCGATGAGCGAGAGGAGATAGGCGCCGAGATGAGCGCCCGAGTAACATGAACGGGCCCCGATGCAGAAAAGCCGGTCGCGCTGGACGACGATGTCGGCGGCCTTTGCGATCGCTGACAGAGTATCGGGACTGCTCAGCAACTGCAGATGACCGGCAAGGCCCGACAGAAGATCCGATGTGAACGCGGCATCGCCATCGAGCGTGCGACGCCGCAAAAGCTTCTCCGCCCGGTCGGCAAAGTGATCGGGCCGGCCGCGCAGGAAGGCGACGTAGATCTCCTTGAGGCCGTCGAAGCCGTCATAGCCCAGCCGCTGCGCCAGCCGCGTCATCGTCGCGGGCGGCACGCCTATCCGTTTCGCCTGTTCGCGCATCGACAGCAGGGCAACATCGTCCGGATGGTCGAGCAGCCAGCGGGCCGCGAGCCGGTGCTGGGCCGGCAGGTCGTCGAAGATCGCAAGAATCCGATCAGCTATCGGCACGTCTGACATGCATCCACTCTAGCGCCGCCCTGGCAGATCGCAACATATGTTTCACTACGACTTTGGTTGAAACATATGGAAGCAGCGCCTCACATAGGCCTGCCTTGCGCGACCGGCTTCGATGGAAGGCCGCTTGAGGTTTGATCCGGCCGCCGACCCTGTCGCGGCTGTCGAGCGGCCCTGCTCGCCACGCAGCGAATGATCTCGCGCTACACAGTTGTCATGCCATCGTAGGCTTTCTCGAGAGTATCGATCTCAAGCTTGGTCATCTGCAGAAGCGCCTTCATGACGCGCTCCGCTCGTGCCGGATCGGCATCCCGCAACATGTCGCCAAGGACGGTAGGAACGATCTGCCACGACACGCCGAATTTATCCGTGAGCCAGCCGCATCGCTCGATTTTGCCGCCTTCCGAAAGCCTTGCCCAGAACCGGTCCACCTCGGCCTGATCCGCACATTTCACGAACAGGGAGATTGCCGGGGAAAAGGTGAAGTGAGGCCCTCCGTTGAGGGCAATGAACTCCCGGTCCGCAAGCATGAACGTCACGCTCAGGGCTCTTCCCTTCGACCCGGGACCTGCCTTCCCGTAGCGCATGCCGTCCTTGATCGCGGCATCCTGGCCACAATCTCGAAACGTGGAGACGTAGAAATTCGCCGCCTCCTCCGCTTGGCCGTCGAACCACAGGCATGGGGCTATCTTCGACATGGGCTTGTCCATTGCAGAATGAGCTCGAGGATGCGAGCATCGATCACGGATCAGACGCTTGCCGTCATAGCGGCTTGGGCTGCCGCCAGATCCATCCACATCACTTCCCAGATATGCCCATCCGGATCTTCGAAGCTGCGGCCATACATGAAACCATAATCCTGCTGCGGGCAGGGATCGACGCGACCGCCTGCGGCGCGAGCCTTGCCGACCATATCGTCGACGGCTTCGCGACTATCCGCCGAGATGCAGATCAGCACTTCGCTGACGTCCCGTGCATCGGCGATCTTCTTCGGCGTGAACTGGCGGAATTTGTCATGGGTCAGCAGCATCGCGTGGATGGTCTCGGAAAAGACCATGCACGATGCGGTAGCGTCGCAAAACTGCTCGTTCTTCTCGGCACCCACCGCCTCGTAGAACGCGGTCGCGCGTTCGAGATCGGCAACAGGCAGATTAATGAAAATGAGCTTGGCCATGGCATTCCCCTTCAAGCTGTATTGTTTGACGATGATGTCGCGATAAGTTATAAAAAGCAACTATGAAGTTAGAAAAAATTACTAACACTCATCAGCGCCGCCGGTATGAGGATGCCTGCGCCACCGCGCATGCGCTCGACCTGATCGGAGAGCGCTGGGCGCTTCTTGTGATGCGGGAGCTCATGTTCGGCCCCAAGCGGTTCAGCGACTTGCGCGAGGGGCTTCCCGGAATCAGCGCGAACATCCTCACCCAGCGCCTTGAGGGATTGGACGCGGTCGGCGTGCTTAAGCGGCGCAAGCTGCCCCCACCCGCCGGGGTCCAGGTCTACGAGCTGACGGCCTGGGGCTATGAGAGCGAGCCCATCTTCCAGACCCTCGGCCGGTGGGCTGCGAGATCGCCCGCCCATGATCCGAGCCTGCCGTTCAGTGCGGCCTCCCTTCTGCTGTCGCTCCGGACGATGCTCGATCCGGAGCGGGCAGAAGGAATCGATATGCGGGTTGGCTTCCGGTTGGAGTCGGAGACCTTTCTTGGCCATCTTGCCGACGGCCGGATTGAGATCGCGAGAGGCGCGCTAGACGAAGCGGATATGATTTTCTCAGGAGAGCCGCAGGTTCTCGCCAGCGCGATTTACGGCGGCCAGCCGCTGGATGCGCTCGAGGCCCAAGGTATGCTGCGGATCGAGGGCGACCGCGCGCTTGCCGAACGGTTCGTCGGCTTGTTTCCCCTTCCCTCCAAGGTCGAACGGCCGGACTGACGCTGGAGCAGTCTCTCCTAAGTCTGCTTTCCGCCAGCGGCCTTCATTTCGCCCAGCATCGTCGGAATGAGTTCGGACACGGTCGGATGGATCGGCACGGCGCGTTGCAACGTCGTGTAAGACATGTCGGCATTCATCATGTCGAGGATGCCATGAATTGCCTCGTCGCCCCCTGTGCCGAGGATCGCGGCGCCAAGGATCTTCTGCGTCTGCGCGTCGACGACGACCCTCATGAAACCTTGTGTCTCGCCCTTCTCGATAGCGCGTGCGACGCGGCTCATGGGACGATGTCCGACGAGCAGAGGCCGGCCGCTCGCGCGAGCCTCGGCTTCCGTCATGCCGACGCGACCCAGGGGCGGATCGATGTAGAGGGCGTAGCCGGGGATGCGGTCGCTTACCTTCCGCTCTTCGCCGTCGAGGAGATTGGCGGCAACGATCTCGAAGTCGTTGTAGGCCGTATGGGTGAAGGCGCCGCGGCCGTTGCAGTCGCCAAGCGCCCAGATGCCCGGCACATTGGCGGCGAGACCATCGTCGACCTGGATGTATCCGCGCGTATCCGTCGCGACACCGGCCTTGTCGAGACCAAGATCGTCGGTGTTGGGGCGGCGGCCGACGGCGAGGAGCACGTGCGTGCCGACAATCTCGGGATCGCCCGAGGTGCAGTCGACGCCGACGGCCACACCCTTCGCATGCGGTGCGAGGCGGATGCATTCGGCACCGGTGCGCACCGTTATGCCTTCTCCCTCGACGATCTCGCGGATCACCTGCGAAACATCTTCATCTTCGCGAGCGATCAGTCGCGCTCCCTTCTCGACGCCGTCACTTCAGCTCCGAACCGCCGATACATCTGCGCGAATTCGAGCCCGATATAGCTGCCGCCGATGATGACGAGATGTTCAGGCACCCGATCAAGCGCAAGGATGGAGGTGTTCGTGAGATAGGAGACCTGATCGATACCGGGCCAGTCCGGCACGACAGCGCGTCCGCCGACATTGATGAAGATGCGCGGCGCGCTCAGTCTCTCATCGCCAACGCCGATCATATCCGGCCCAAGAAAGCGGGCGTGGCCTTCGATGACCGCGCATCCTTTCATGCCGCGCAGCCAGCTCTCGACACCGGTCCGGGCATTCGCCGAGACAGTATCGGCCCGTGCCTTCACGCGGGCCATGTCGATGCGAGGCGGTGTATCGAGCATGACGCCATAATCGACACCGCGTCGGGCGAGATGGGCGGCATAGGCGCTTGCGACGAGTGTCTTGGTCGGCGTACAGCCGGTATTGACGCAGGTTCCTCCGAAGAGCTTGCGTTCGACGAGGGCGACGGACATTCCGGCCCCGGTCAGTCGGCCGGCCAGCGGCGGGCCGGCCTGCCCGGCACCGATGATGATTGCGTCGAAACGCCTGCTCATGGCAGCACCATCACGATCGTCAGCGCCGCGAGGATCGGTTCGGGCACTTCTTCACAGTGTCGCATCAAGGAACAACCGTGGCCAACACTTCCCCCGCCATGATATCTGGTTCTCCCTCGATGAGATCGATCAGGCTCGCCCGGATCCAGACCAGCGCCTTTTCGTTCGCCGCCATGGCGGCTTCCTGCGTCTCGAACAGTGTGATGGATCCGCCGGCCCCGTTCCCCGCATCGAACACGTAGCAACCCTGGAAGCCAGGGGACCGCTTCATCATCTGGCCGATGCCGCTTTCCACACGGCGTGCGACCTCGGCCACCGAGAGCATCTTATGAAACTTACGGATGACGACATACATGGCCGCCTCCTATCGCATTGAGGAATCCGCAGTTCCCGGTCAGAATATCACACCACCGCCAGCCGCACTAACCGGCAGCCGTTCAATGTCCCTGTCCGGCCGCGCCTCCCGACGACGTGAGAGGCTTAGGCCATAGGCCGGCATGTCTCCGCAGGGAGCCTCGAATACGCTTTCGCTGAGAGAGGTTCTCATTTTCGAGACAATATTCACGGCCGGGATTTCGTAACCCGCGAGGCCGGCCAGCACAAACCAACCTTTGTAAATTAAGATTCGACATATGCCGAAATTGAAGTAGTGTGATTAAACGGTTAATCACAACGGTTCCCCATCGTGTCCACCCTGCGCTCGCGCCCTAGCTTAAGCGATATTGCCGCGGCGCTTGGTGTCTCTGTAGCGACCGTTTCCAATGCTCTGTCCGGAAAGGGGCGCGTTTCGGCCGACCTGATCGAGAAAATCCGGAAAAAGGCGACCGAGATCGGTTACATCCCGAGCATGACAGGCAAGGCCTTGCGCACGGGACGCAGCGGCGTGTTGGGACTTGTTCTGGCCGACATCGCGCACCCGCTCTTCCCGCAGATCGCACAAGCGATAGAGCATGCCGCTACGAATTGCGGCTATGGCGTCCTCATCGCCGATTCCCGTGGCGACGTCGCAAGCCAGACGGACGCCATCAATCGGCTTCTGGAACGCGGGGCCGATGGGCTTATCGTCGTACCGAGGAGAGGAACACGCATCGGCGACATCGGGCGGCCCGTTGCCGTCATCGATAGTCCATCGACCCCCGGCAACACCGTTGCGGCGGATCACTGGAACGGCGGCGAGCAAATCGCCCAACATCTTTTGTCCCAAGGGCACCGTCGCTTCATCATTATTGGCGGAAGCGCGAACTCCAACGTGCAGAACGACCGTATCGGGGGCATTCGATCCCCCCTCCCCCGTGACGCGGCGAGCGAAGTCATCTGGATTGAGGATCGCGAGCGGGCGATGTCGAAAGGCTGCGATCTGGGGCTCGTTTCCAAAGTACGAGAGGGCTTTACGGCATTCTGCGCGGTTTCCGACCTTCACGCCTTGCGCGCACTGATGGAGCTGCAGCGCGGCGGCATCCACGTGCCGGAAGAGGCCAGCGTGACGGGCTTCGACGATCTGATCTGGTCGCCTGTCGTCACACCCGCCCTCACGACCATGCGCATGGACATGGCCACCATTGCCGAAATCGCAGTCGCCAGTCTGCTCGATGTCATCGAGGCCGAAGGCCGCGGGACAGGAAGCGACAGCGAGGAGGCGGAAGCCTCGTCCCATCCGCACGGCATTGCCGCGGCCAAGACATCGAGCGTGCCCATGCAACTCGTCGTCCGCCAGTCGAGCGGTCCGGCACCGGTTATCAGAGTTCAATCCCCAGGAGGACTAGCGTTACTATGAGAAAGATTCTTCTCGCATCCGGCGCGGCTTTAATGCTTTGCATGCCGTCGGCCCAGGCCCAGGAGCGCAAGCTCGTCATTTCTGTTTACGGTTTCGCACAGGATGCTTTCAAGACGATCCTTTACGATCCCTTCGAGGCGAAATGCGGCTGCAAGGTGGTGGTCGAAACCGGCAACAGCGTCGAGCGTCTTGCAAAGCTCGAAGCCAACAAGAACAATCCGGTCGTCGACATGGCGGTCGTCTCAACGCCGGACGCATTGGCCGCCTCGCGCGCCGGACTGATCGCGCCCATCGACACATCCAAACTGTCCAACTACAATAAGCTCTATGATATCGCGAAGGATCCCATCGGCGGCAACCTGAGCGTCGGATACACGTTCTACGCGACATCCATCGTCTATCGCTCCGACAAGGTCACGATCAATTCCTGGAACGACCTGTTCTCGAAGGAACTTGCCGGCCGTGTCGCGTTTCCGAATGTCACCACCAATCAGGGCCCACCGACCCTCTACATGATCGGCAAGGCCATGGGAAATAATACGCCCGACCTTAAAGCGCCGATCGAGAAAGTTGCGAAGCACAAGGACGATTTCACCACCTTCTATGTCCGCTCGTCGCAGCTCGTGCAGCTGATGCAGCAGGAAGAGATCTGGGCGGCCCCGATCGGTCGCTTCGCCTGGGAAGGGTTCGCCAAAATGAATTTCCCGATCAAGTGGGCCTCGCCGAAAGAGGGTCAGACCGGCGGCATGAACGTAATGGTGCTGGTGAAGGGCGCAAAGAACAAGGATCTGGCGCTGGAATTCATGGATTACTGGCTTTCCACCGCAATCCAGACCAAGCTCGCCGAACGCCTTGTCGACAGCCCGGCCAATAAGGAAGTGAAGCTTCCTCCGGCCATTGCCGACAACCTGACCTATGGCGAAGACATCGTGAAGACGCTGGACCTGCAGCCGGCGGAGGCCATCCTCGACAATCGCGATGGCTGGCTCACGCAGTGGAACGCCAAGGTCGGGCAATAATAAACAAGTTTCTGTAACGGTCTCCTGCTGAATGGCGATGACCCCGATTCCTCCCGAACCGGGGCCATCGCCGGGTCGTGATGATGGCCGCGCCGGACGCAAATACGGGCTGATCCCTCATGTTTCAGAACCGAGCCGAATCCTTGGCTCTCGCTCTTCCCGCCGTCTTGTTCGCGGCGGTCATCTTCATCGTTCCCGTTGTGATCCTTCTGTCGGAAGGAACGCGTGCGGCCGATGGCTGGTCGCTGGCCTCCTACGTGTCGTTCTTCACCACACCGCTGAACCTCACCGTCTTTATCCGCACCCTCAAGCTCGGTGCCATGGTGACGGTGGTCGCGGCGATCATCGGCTATGCGACGGCTCTTTGCATCGTGAACCTTCCGCCCAAGGGACGCGGACGGATGGTCGGACTGGTCGTGCTGCCGCTCATGATCTCGCCGGTGGCGCGAACCTATG
Source organism: Microvirga sp. 2TAF3 (assembly GCF_052114965.1). NCBI lineage: Bacteria > Pseudomonadati > Pseudomonadota > Alphaproteobacteria > Hyphomicrobiales > Methylobacteriaceae > Microvirga > Microvirga sp. 2TAF3. The sequence continues at coordinate 51,092 of NZ_JBFRFT010000001.1, forward strand.
CGTGGATCGTGATCCTCGGCCGCACCGGCTTCATCAATCAGGCCCTGACCGGCCTGGGCCTGACCGATGAGCCGATCCGGATTCTGTTCTCCGAGACGGCCGTTTTCATCGGCCTTCTGCAATTGTTCCTGCCGCTGATGATCATCGCGTTGATCAGCGCCCTCGAGAACATGCCTCGCGATGCGATCCCCGCCGCGCGGGTCCTCGGCGCGAACTGGCTTCAGGTTTTCTGGAAGGTCATTCTTCCCCTCACCAAGGAAGGTCTGGTCATCGGCGGAACGCTCGTCTTCACCGGCTCGCTAACGGCCTATATCACTCCCGCCATTCTGGGCGGCTCGAAGGTTCTCATGCTGGAAACATTGCTCTACCAGCGCGTCACGGTCGCCAACGATTTCGCTTCCGCGAGCGTTATCGCGATGATCCTCATCGTCATGAGCTTCTCCGCAAACCTGCTGTTGAAACGTCTCGCAACCGCGAGGGCCAAGCGATGATGTCCCGCCTTCTGTCGACGGTCATTCTGACGACCGTCATGCTTTTCCTAATCGGTCCATTTTTCATTATCGTCGCCGCCTCGTTGTCGGCCGGCGATACGCTGGCCTTTCCGCCGCAGGGCTTCTCCCTCAAATGGGTTCTGAAGGTCTTCGAGGTCGAGAGTTTCCGGGCAAGCTTCGTCATGTCGATGATGCTCGCGATCCTCGGAACGCTGGCCGCGCTCGTGATTGGCATTCCGGTGTCCTACGCTCTTGCCCGTTATAAGGTGCCCTTCGGCGAAACGGTTCGGACCATCGTCTCCGCGCCGATCATCGTGCCGGGCATCATCGTCGGCCTGGCACTGCTGCGCTATCTGGTCATTCCGCTCGGATTCAACATCACGCTCGCGCTTTTTCTGGCTCATACGGCTCTCGTGTTGCCCTATGCCGTCCGTGTGGTGTCCGCCAGCATGGTCAACCTGCGGAGCGATATCGAGGAAGCTGCTGTCCTTCTCGGCTGCTCGCGGCTGGGTGCTTTCTTCCGCGTGGTCCTGCCTAGCATTCGCGGCGGCATCCTTGCCGCCTTCATCCTGGGTTTCGTCACGAGCTTCAACCAGGTTCCGGTCTCGCTATTCTTGTCAGGCCCTGGGGTGAGGACCCTGCCCATCGACATGCTCGCCTATCTCGAAACCACTTACGATCCGTCTGTTGCCGCACTCTCGGCACTGCTGGCCTTCATGTCCATCGGCATCGTGTTTCTGGCCGAACGCTTTCTGGGATTCTCTCGTTATGTCTGATGCTTCCTTCCTGACCCTCGAGCGGCTGACGCTGGCCTATGGCGATACCACCGCCGTCAAGAACCTCGATCTTGACATCAAGAGAGGAGAACTCGTCGCCCTGCTCGGCCCTTCCGGCTGCGGCAAGACGACGACGATGCGTTCGATTGCAGGCCTCCTGAAACCGAAATCGGGCAAGATTCGGCTCGATGGCGTCGACATTACCCATGTCGGTGCGAACAAGCGCGCGGTCGGCTTGGTGTTCCAATCCTACGCCCTCTTCCCGCATCTCTCGGTCTTCGAGAATGTAGCCTTCGGCTTACGTCTGAAGAAAATACCAAAGACGGAACTGGAGAAACGCGTCTGGGACGGGCTGAAATCCGTCGGCTTGAGCAAGTTTGCAGATCGCAAGCCTGCCGAGCTTTCCGGCGGACAGCAGCAGCGCGTCGCCCTTGCGCGGTCCATGGTCATGGAACCGAAGGTGCTCCTCCTCGACGAGCCTCTCTCCAACCTCGATGCCCGCCTCCGTCTCGAGATGCGCACGGAACTGCAGCGCGTGCAGAAGGAAAGCGGCATCACGATGATCTTCGTGACGCACGACCAGGTCGAGGCGCTGGCCTTGGCAGACCGCATCGTCGTCATGCTTGACGGCCGCATCGAGCAGATCGGGACGCCCGAGCAGATCTTCAACGCGCCGGTTTCCGCCTTCGTCGCCGACTTCGTCGGATTCGAGAATGTCTTCGCCCTTGAAGACGGAAAGCTGAAAACGTCGCGGGGTTTGATTACTCTATCCAAACCCGCTCCGGTCGGTATCGCCGGTGTCGCCTGGCGCCCGAATGCGATCAGGCTCGGCGAAGGCCCCTATCGGGGTACGGTGCGCGGCACGTCATTCGCCGGTCGTACCCGGGAATATCTGCTCGATACGCCGCTCGGGCCGATCAAGGCCGAAGTCGATGCAGGCGTTCCGGCCCACGAACTCGGCACGTCGCTCGATTTCAACCTTCCTCTTGAGGACGCGGCGCAATTGTCGCGGTTCGCGTGAGGTCGCGATGGGAATCTGGATCGACACCGATATGGGTTTCGACGACATTCTGGCGATTCTGATCGTCAGCCAGTCGGAGCTAGAGATCGACGGCGTCTCGCTCGTCTTCGGCAATGCGCCCTTGGAGGTCATCAAGGACAATGCCGCCCGGGCGGCAAAGGCTTTCGACTGGCACTTTCCGATTCATTGCGGGCGCAAGCTGTCGACCTTGGGAAAGCTTGAAACGGCGCAGAATATCCTTGGCGAAAGCGGAATACCGACGACGGGCAGAGTGTTGCCACCGGCAACAGCGCTCCCTCACAGCAATGCTTTTCTTGCTCTGAGCCGGTGGCTGGAATCGAACCTAGATACCGATGAGACGCCACGCCGGATTCTTGCCCTCGGACCGCTGACCAATATCGCGGCGCTTGCATTGGCACGTCCGGATCTCGCGGCACGAATCGGCGAGCTGACGTGGATGGGTGGGGGCGTCACCAGTGGTAATCACACTCCATCTGCGGAGTTCAATGCCTTCGCAGACCCCGAAGCGCTTGCCATCGTGCTCGCCAGCGGCATTCCACTCCGGGTGGTCGATCTCGATATCTGCCGCAAGGTTCTAGTCGACCCGACCGCCGTTGAGCCCATACGCGCCGAAACCGGAAGGAATGCTGCCGTTCTCGCGGACATGTTGGAGGGTTTTATCAATATCGCCATCCAGCGCCGACGTCCGGCGATGGCGCTTTATGATCCGATCGCCGCCATTGCTTTCGCATTCCAGGATATTGTTCGCTTCAAGCCCGCACGCATCGAGGTGGAGCTTGGCGGATTTCATACTCGTGGACGGACCGTCGTCGATTCTCGTTACAATGCCGCGTTCAATGCGCATGTCGCCGACACGATCGATGTAGACAAAGCGCGTTCCCTGTCGCTGAACGCGCTCCGCATGGAGGCCGGACGATGAACTCTCGCAAGCAGGAGCCTGCGGACTTGAACGATCCCGCCCTACGTGACCGGGCCGTGGCCGCCGCACGAGGCGATGAACCCTTCGATGTGTTGATCACGGGCGGAACGCTTGTCGATATGGTGACGGGTGAGCTGCGCCTGGCAGATATCGGCCTTGTCGGTCCCTTGATCGCCAGCCTGCATGAGCCCGGCGCGCTCGCAAAAGCCACTGAGATCATCGACGCGACGGGAAGCTACATCACACCCGGGCTGATCGATACGCACATGCATATCGAAAGTTCGATGGTGACACCGAGCACCTATGCCGAAACGGTCCTGCCGCGCGGCGTGACGACCATCGTCTGGGATCCCCATGAGTTCGGCAATGTCAGCGGACTTTCGGGTGTCGGATGGGCCATTGAAGCCTCTCGCGACCTGCCGTTGCGAGTTATCACGCTCGCACCCTCGTGCGTTCCCTCAGCGCCTGGCCTGGAAATGGCCGGTGCCGATTTCGGTCCGAAGGAGCTGGAGAACTTACTCTCCTGGCCGGAAATCGGCGGCCTTGCCGAAGTCATGAACATGCGGGGCGTGATCGACCGCGATCCGCGCATGACTGGCATCGTTCAGGCAGGCCTTGTCTCCGGCAAGCTCGTCTGCGGTCACGCGCGCGGGCTGAGCGGCGCCGATTTGAATGCCTTCATGGCGGCAGGCGTGAGCTCCGATCACGAGTTGATCTCCGGGGAGGATCTGATCGCCAAGCTGCGCGCCGGTCTGACGATCGAGCTTCGGGGCTCGCACGACCATTTGCTGCCCGAATTCGTGGTGGCACTGGACGAACTTGGTCACTTGCCGCAAACCGTGACGCTTTGCACGGACGACGTCTTCCCCGATGATCTGCACGCAAGCGGCGGATTGGACGACGTCGTGCGCAGGCTCGTCCGCTATGGCATGCGCCCCGAATGGGCTTTGCGAGCGGCAACCCTGAACGCTGCGAGCCGGCTCGGACGCGCCGATCTCGGGCTGATTGCAGCGGGCCGGCGTGCGGATCTCGTGCTCTTCGACGATCTCATTGATTTCAAAGCCCGCCACGTCTTCGCCAGTGGCCGGCACATCGCCTCTGACGGTGCGATGAGGGTTACCCTGCCTCGTCTGGCTGCCGGCCCATTACGCGACACCATGAAGCTTCAACCGCTGGGTGAAGCGGATTTCATGATCCCTGCAAAGGGTAAGAAGGCACGCATCGCCACAATCGACCGGCCCCGTTTCACCCGTTGGGGCGAGATCGTCGCGGATATTCACGAAGGGTTTGTCATTCCACCGAACGACGCGACGCTGATCGCCGTAATCCACCGTCATGGCAGGGCCGATAGCCGCCCGCGTATCGGCCTCCTCACCGGCTGGGGCATGTGGAATGGAGCCTTCTGCACCACAGTCTCCCATGACAGCCACAACCTGACCGTCTTTGGCAGCAATCCGCGCGACATGTGCATTGCCGCGAATGCGGTCATCGCTGCGGGAGGCGGAATGGCTGTGGCGTCGGAAGAAAAGCTGGATGCGCTTCTGGAGCTGCCGCTTTGCGGCTTGGTGTCCGAAGCGGATATGACGGAAGTCGCCAATGGCTTCAGGAAGCTTCGCACAGCGGTTGACCGCATCGCCCCCTGGCAGCCGCCATATCTCGTGTTCAAAGCCTGTTTCGGCGCGACATTGGCCTGCAACGCCGGTCCCCATCAAACCGATCGCGGAATCGCGGACGTTGTGTCCAGCACGATCCTTGAAACGCCGGTTCTCGAGATCCTGGCCTAAGCCGAAAGTTCCTGCTCGACGAGCGTGGCCCAGAAGGCCACGCCTGTCGGAATGGCCTCGTCGTTGAAGTCATAAGCGGTGTTGTGGTGCAGCGCACCGTCAACGGCGGGTCCGTTCCCGAGCCATACATATGCACCCGGGACCGCGTCCCCGAAGAACGCGAAATCGTCCCCGGCGGTCGAGGGAGGAAATTCCGTCATGACCTTGGCACCGCAGACAGCTTGCGCTGCCTTGAGAGCACGTGCGGTTGCATCGGCATCATTGACCACCGGCGGGATGCGTCGGCGGAACTCGTAAAAGACGTCGATACCGAACATGGCGGCGACACCGCGCGCCAAGCGCTCGATCTCGACCTCGAGCTGATCGCGGACTTTCGCCGAATAGGCCCTGGCCGTTCCCCCGATCTCGACGATGTCTGGAATGACATTGAGCGCTTTCGGGTCACCTGCCTGCACGGAGCAGGCGCTGACGACAGCAGGTTGCAACGGATCGACCACACGTCCGACGATGGTCTGCAAGGCCGACAGGAAATGACCGCTCGCCGTGATCGGATCCTTACCCAGATGAGGCTTTGCTCCATGCGTGCCCGTGCCCTTGAAGGTCACGAACCAACTGTCGGATGAGGCGAGCTGCGGCCCGGCGACAACAGCCATCTCGTCCGTCGCCAAGCCCGGCATATTGTGCAGGCCGTAGACCGCATCGCAGGGAAAGAGATCAAAAAGGCCGTCCTCGACCATTTTCTTCGCGCCGCCGCGGCCTTCTTCCGCGGGCTGAAAGATGAAATGCACCTTGCCGGAGAAATTGCGTGTCCGCGCCAGATAGCGCGCGGCACCCAGGAGCAGCGTCGTGTGCCCATCGTGGCCACAGGCATGCATCTTTCCTGGAAACCTGGACTTGTAGGGCCGTTCCGCCATTTCAGGCATCGCAAGCGCATCCATATCCGCGCGCAACCCGATGGATCTGCTTCCGTTCCCAAGGTGCAATGTCCCGACGACGCCGGTTTTTCCGAGGCCGCGATGGACCTGAAGGCCCGCCTCTTCGAGCAGGGAAGCCACGATGTCGCTCGTACGCTCCTCTTCGAACCCCAATTCGGGATGCGCATGGATATCCCTGCGCAGATCTTGCAAAAATGAGACATCCGCGAGAATCGCGTTGGGGAGAGGCATAGGGTCGAATTTCCTGTCTGTGTCCATCATTTGGGATGGTCGAACTATCGTTCGCAAGTCATAAACTTAGAACGCATTTCACGAATTGTCAGTCCGCCGGGGCAGGCAATCGGCCGAAAGCCTTTCTTGAGAATCCGCCTTGCATGAAAGAGATCCTGTATGCGTCCCCATGATTTCTGGCAGGAAATCCACCCTTCCTTGACGTTCGAGCGCCGCCCCAATGCGGGACATCGCACATTCTTCCCGGCAGAGTTCGATGACGGGCGTCAGGTCTGCCTGCCGATCAGGGAACTGTCGGACGGGAAACATGCGCTTGCCTCGCTGATCATCAATCAGGCGAGCTTTTCGGTAGAGGAAGCGCTTTGTGCGGATCTGGCCGAGAAGGTCGCTTCATACGATCCGGAGGTGGTCGTGGGCTTGCCGACGCTCGGCCTCACGCTGGCGCGCGGTACGGCGAAGAAGCTCGGGCATAGCCGCTACGTTCCGCTCGGAACCTCACGCAAGTTCTGGTACCGAGAGGATTTTTCAGTCCCCTTAAGTTCCATCACGAGCCCGGGTCACATCAAGAATCTTTATGTCGATCCGCGCATGCTGCCCCTGCTCGAAAACAAGCGTGTTCTTCTCGTCGACGACGTGATCAGCAGCGGCACCTCCATCGTTGCGGCGCTTCGGCTCCTCGCGCTCTGTGGAATAACCCCGGTGGCCATCGGCGCGGCAATGCTGCAAACGGACAAGTGGCGTGGTAGGCTCACTGAGATGGATCCGCGATGGCCGGAACGTGTGATCGGCGTCCTGAAGACACCGCTGCTTCAACGCACGACGGAAGACGGCTGGGTCCCGGAGGCATGACCTGCCCAACATGATGGACACCTGTCCCGCCGCAGGCAACCGCTGAAAATATACCTCTGCAATCAAGGGAAGTCTGTCGAATTAAGCAGCCACCTTTCGGCGGCACCTTGCCGCCCCAACCTGCCTCCAAACCGATGGATGTGGATCACTTCACCGTGTTTTTTTCCGCTCAAGCTTCGCACGACGGGAACTGTCTTAAGTCAAGCGGCATATCAAGATCGGCCTGTAGACTTGCTGCGATGATGAATTGATCGCTCTACTTGGCCCATATCTTGGAGACTAGCGATGATGAGATCCGTTCTCCTTGCCGGCACCGCCGTTATTGCGGTGGCTATCGGCACCGCTCAAGAGGCACAGGCTCAACCGCGTTTTCATGGCGGCGGCTTTTCCCATGGCGGGGGCTTCTATCGAGGTGGAGGCTTCTATCGCGGCGGGTGGGGAGGCTGGCGCGGTGGATATTATGGCAATCGTGGTTGGGGATGGGGTAATGGTGGAGCGCTGGCTGCCGGACTGATCGGCGGTGCACTTCTCGGAGGCCTTACGGTCGCGGCAACGACGCCTGCCTATGGTTATCCCTATTACGGCTATGGCTACGACTACCCTTATTATGGTACCAGTTATTCCTATCCGTACTCCGGCTATGGCTATAATCCACCTTATGTGGCCTCTGCCTATCCCGCTTATACGTACCCGGCCTATGCCTACCCGCGTTACAGATATGCCTACCGCTACAGGTATCCCGTGGCGAGCTATTATCGTGGCGGATATTACCGGCCCTATGCTGCGTACGGAGTTCGCACCGTATACCGGGCCCGCCCCGTTTATCGAAATGTTGCGACTGTCGGCTCGGTCAGAACCGTCCGGCACGTAGCTCCCTACCGTCCGGCTCGCAGATATGTGCGTTGATCGTCATTCCCTGCGCCTTGAAGCCTCCCCGGAGATTCCGGGGAGGCTTTCTTCCACTTGGCGTGGTTATCGCGTTTAGTACACCAGTTCACGCTCCACGCTCGATGCAATCTCCAACAGCCTGCGGTCCTGACCGTGACGTGCAAGGAGCATGAAGCCGATCGGACGCGGCCAACCAGGAACGGGTATAGAGATGCCTGTGAGATCGAACTGATTGCCGAACGTGGTGTTGCGCAGGATCAGCGTGTCGGTCTGGTTGTAAAGGCTTTCATCTGCGACGAGAGGCGCCATGAATGGCGCCGAGATCGCCGTCGTCGGCAGGGCGAGGATGTCGATCGCCAAGAGCCTTGCATCCATGGCTGCGACCAGTTCATTGCGCCGACGAATCATCCGAATATAGGTAGGTGCCGAAATGCTCTGCCGCCTGGCAATCCATTTCTGCACGCGAGGATCGATCTTCTCTGCCTTCGCCTCGATCCAGTCCGCATGAATCTCGGCAGCCTCGACCGATGCGATCGATGTGCGTGAGGTCGCGTCCGCCATGCGATCCAGCAGATCCTCGATATCGTAATCCACGATCCGAGCGCCTGCCGTTGCAAGCCTGCCAAGGCTCGCCTCGAAGGCTTCACCGACCATCGATTCCATCTCCGTGAAGAGACGGCCTCGCGGCACACCGACCCGGAGACCTGCCAGCGGATAAGGAGACAGGGTCCGCGCTTCCTCCCCGGCCATGACGGCGTCCGTCGCTGCGCAATCGGCGACATTCCGTGCAAGGGGGCCGAGCGAGTCGAGAGTATATGACAGCGGGAAAGCTCCTTCGAGGGGGATGCGGCGCGCCGTCGGCTTGAAGCCCACCACGCCATTGAGCGCGGCGGGAATGCGCACGGATCCGCCCGTATCGCTGCCGATGGAAACTTCGCTCGTCCCCTCCGCTACGGACACGCCTGCCCCTGAGGACGACCCACCCGGAATGCGCTCCGGATCCGTTGCATTGCCCGGCGTGCCAAAATGGGGATTGAGCCCGATCCCGGAAAACGCGAACTCGACCATGTTCGTCTTTCCGAGGATCACGGCGCCTGCCTGTCTCAATCGCCGAACGACGACGGCGTCGCGTGTGGCGGGAGGATGGTCGCGCAGCACGACGGACCCGGCCGTGGTGGTTTCGCCGGCAACATCCAGCAGATCCTTGATCGAGACGATCGCCCCGTCGAGCGGGCCCAACGACACGCCATCCCGTTTCCGCGCATCCGCCGCATCGGCGGCGGATCTTGCGGCTTCTTGATAGACCCGAAGATAAACGCGTTCATCGTCGGTGCGCTTTACAAGCCGCGCCAGAATTTCTTCGAGCTTATCGCGAACGTTCGTCATGAGATTTTCCGGATGAGAGCGGCCGTTCTTCCTGCCTGGAACCGACCCCTGCTCCTTGGAACGGGGGTCCTCCCTTAAGTTACCGGAATCGATACGGGATCGAAAGGCCGTGCTCTATTCCGGCCATTTCATCAGCGCCTCGGCGCGCCTGTTGCGTCGGCGCTCAAGGGAGGTTGCGATGATCTCGTTCGATTGCCGCGCCTTCTCTAATTCGTCGACGAGGCGTTGTGCCACGATCGTCTCCTGGCCCGGATGCAGGTTGCAGGGATCCATATAGAAAAAGCCGTGCTCGGTCTCATGATCGCGCACGATGACCGGCATGGGGCCGGAGGCGAGAGCATCGGCCAGGTCCCAGGCGGTGATATGCGCGATGGCAGGTTCTACGACGACCTTGAGGCGATCGAGAGGATTGTTTGTCGGATCCGCCTCGATGATAGCCGTGACACCCGGCCTGCCAGAGAGCGTCTCATGCCATAATTTCAGATAGCCGGTCTCGCGTTCGCGAATGGCGGCATGGTCCCGCTTTTCCCAGGCCTCGAGCGCGGCGATCGTGCCGACCATGCCCTCCTTGCCGATCTTCATGCCCCGGCCGATCCCCATATTCTGCAGATAGGTCGCGCGGACGAGCTCGGTACGGCCAGCAACGATGCCACCTGTCGGCCCCCCCAGGAACTTGTGCGAGGAATACAGGGCGATGTCGGCGCCCGTGGCGAGAAAGCCCTTGAGATCGTATTCGGATGCCGCATCCACGATGACCGGGACGCCGCGGGCATGACAGACGGCGACGAACTCATCGAGCGGGATCATGCCATACTGAACCGTATGGTGCGAAACCACGTAAACGGCGGCCGCCGTCCTGTCGGTGATCGCACCATCGAGTTGATAGGCCCGCGCCGAGGTTGCCTGACCGACGGTCACGACCTTTGCGCCCGAGAGCCGAATGCCTTGCTCGACCGGAGCGCCATAGCTCACCATGTGGCCGCTCAGGATCAGGACTTCGTCCTTCAAGCCCTTCGTATCGGGAAGACGTTCGATGGCGGCCAGATCGGACCCGGTCATGGCACCCGCCACGGCCAAGGTGATGCCGGCGGAGCAGGACGCCGTCACGAAGCCCGCCTCCGTATCGCATAGCCGGGCGATGACCTGGCTCGCCTTCTTCTGAAGATCGTCGATCTCGACGAACTGGGAAAGCACGGCCGCAACCGCGGAGACGGCCTCCGGCACCACGATCGACGCTCCGAGCGACGTCATCGTGCCGGAAACGTTGATGATCGGGCGAAGGCCGAGATGTTGGCGAATGTCCTGCTGGTCCATGATGCATCCTTTGCGAGAGATTGAGCGATATCGGGTCGCTATTCCATTATTCGGGAAGTTATTTTATTGTGCGGCAAGCAGATGTTGACGACCCATGCCAGGAGATATGCCCGTGGACGCCAAGACACCGACCCGCCTGCATGCGCCGGTCAAGGCCAAGCAGACGAGAGGCGCTCGCGTCAGCGGAATCGACCGGGCGATCCAGATCCTCGACTATCTTCGTGAGAACGAATCTCCTGCCAGCGCCTATGCCGTCGCCAAGGCGGTCGGCGCTCCACTTTCGACGGTCTATGCGATCATCGACGACCTTGTCGAAAAGCATCTTCTGCAACGGAAGAACGACGGCACTCTCTGGCTTGGGCCACGCCTCTATCATTACGGCCTGGCTTACGCGCGGTCCCTCGACTTTTTGGACGTGGCGACGCACGAGATGCAGGAGCTCTGCCGGGAGGTCGAGGAGACCGTTCAGATCTGCGGTCGCGACGGCGATCATATGGTGGTGATGGCCATGGCCGACGGGCCCGGACATTTCCGCGTGATCTCGCGGGTCGGAACGCGTGTGCCCTTGAACTGGACGGCATCGGGCCGGCTTCTCGTCGGCCATTTGCCCAATCCCGAGCGCTTGGCGCTGTTCCAGAAGGCCGCGCGCGTCTCGCCCACGGGGCATGCGGAGATCAATGCGGAAGCCCTGTCCGATGCCTCGGCGGCCACGCTCAGGGAGCGCCTGTCGGTTCAGATCAGCGAGTCCGATTTTTCCGTGGCCTGCGTCGCTTCTCCAATCTGCGATCCCTCGGGAGCCTGTGTCGCGACGATGTCGATCGTGCTGCCGGAGCACAAGGTGCTCCAGGCTCAGAAGCGCTATGCCAATGCCGTGAGATCGGCGGCGGAGCGGGTCGAGACGGTTCTGGGCTGGCGCTGACATCGAGCCTCAATCCTCGACGGCAACGACGGCTTCGATCTCAACGGTGATGTTGTTCGGCAGCGAGCCGAAGCCGACGGCCGAGCGAGCATGCCTGCCTTCCTCGCCAAACACGGCGACCATCAGATCGGAGCACCCGTTGATGACCTTGGGATGGTCGCCGAAATCGGGCGATGCGTTGACCATGCCGAGCAGCTTCACGACCCGCTTCACCCGGTTCAGATCGCCTAGGGCGCTGTGCATGACGGCGATCAGGTTGATTCCCGTCAACCTCGCATGCCGATAGGCATCCTCGATGCTCACATCGGCGCCTACTTTGCCGCTATGAAGAAACCCATCCGCTTCCTGTGGCCCCTGGCCGGAGAGGAAGAGCAGGTTTCCTTCGCGGACATGGGTCACGAAGTTGGCGATGGGCGACGGCGCCTCGGGCAGGGCGATGCCGAGATGTTTCAGCCGCGTATAGGGATCTTCACGGCCGGTGTTCTGAACTTGGCTCACAGCCTTTTTCCTTGAGAGATGACGTCTGGATCGTCTCGCCTGATGCAGGCGACATGGTGTCCCGCAGCGACGGAATCGAGCGGAGGCACGACTTCCGCGCAGGCGGGAATGGCGTAAGGACAACGGGTGCGGAACACGCAGCCGGAGGGCGGGTTCATCGGGCTCGGAATGTCCCCTTGCAGAATGATGCGCTGGCGGTGCGCTTTCGGATTCGGAACCGGCGCCGCGGACAGGAGAGCCTGCGTATAGGGATGGCGCGGCGTGGCGTAGATGTTGCGGCTCGGCCCCTTCTCCATCACGCGGCCGAGATACATCACCACGACCTCGTCGCAGAGATACTCCACCACGGAGAGATCGTGCGCGATGAACAGCATCGTCAGCCCGAAACTCTGCTGCAGATCCTGGATGAGGTTCAGGACCTGGGCCTGCACGGAAACATCGAGCGCCGAGACAGGCTCGTCGGCAACGATGAATTCCGGCTCGACGGCCAGGGCGCGCGCGATGCCGATGCGCTGGCGCTGGCCGCCCGAGAATTCGTGCGGATAGCGCCTCGCATGCTCCGGATCGAGGCCGACGCGGGTCAGCAATTCGGCGATGCGCTCGCGCCGCGCCAGTCCCCTGGCAAGGCCATGGGTATCGATGGCCTCGCCGATGATTTCACTCACGCGCATGCGCGGATTGAGGCTCGAATAGGGATCCTGGAAGACGATCTGCATCCGGCGGCGATAGGACCTCATATCCCGGTCGGACAGGGTCGTCAGATCCTTGCCGTCGAACAGGATGCGGCCGGCGCTAGGTTCGATCAGGCGGAGCGTGCAGCGGCCGGCCGTCGTCTTGCCGGAACCCGACTCGCCGACGAGACCGACGATGGTGCCGCGTTTCACATCGAAAGTGACCCCGTCGACCGCTTTCACGGTGCCGCTCCTGGCCGGAAAATGCTTGCTCAGGTTCTCGACACGAAGAAGAATATCGAAGGCTGTCATAGATCTCCATGCCTCCAGCAGCGGCTGAGATGATCGGGCTCGGCGGCGAGCAGCGGCGGATCCTCCTCGCAACGCTCGATCCTGAGCGGGCAGCGCGGCGCGAAACTGCAGCCTTTCGGCAGGGCAAGGACGCTCGGCACATTGCCGGGGATCGGTTTGAGACGCAGCCGCTCACCCGCCGGCCCCCTGTCCCGCGATGCGTCGGGAATGCAGGCGAGAAGGCCGAGCGAGTAGGGATGCTTCTGACGCTCGAAAAGACGCTCGGAAGGCGCCTTCTCGACAACGCGCCCGGCATACATCACCACGACCTCATGGGCGATCTCGGCAACGACGCCGAGATTGTGCGTGACGAACAGAATGCTCATGCCGATTTCGGCCTGGAGCCGCCGCAGCAGATCCAGGATCTGCGCCTGGATGGTGACGTCGAGAGCCGTGGTCGGCTCATCCGCGATAAGCAGGTTCGGATTACACGAGAGGGCAAGGGCGATCATCGCCCGCTGCCGCATGCCGCCGGACATCTGGTGCGGATAATCGTCCAGGCGTCTTTCCGCCGCCGGAATCTCGACCAGCTCCAGCATGCGCCTCGCACGCTTGCGGGCTTCCGCCCTGGATAGTGGCTCATGCAGCTCGATCATTTCGATGATCTGGTCGCCGACCGTAAAGAGCGGATTGAGGCTCGTCATGGGCTCCTGGAAGATCATTGCGATCTCCCGCCCGCGGATCCGCCGCATGGCCCGCTCGGACAGCTTTGCGATGTCGAGCACGCGGCCATCGCTCGCACGATAAAGAATCTCTCCGCCGACGATGCGCCCAGGCGGCGACAGAAGCCGCATGATCGACAGGCTCGTGACGGATTTGCCGGAGCCGGACTCGCCGACGACGGCCACCGTCTCGCCGCGCTTCACATCGAAACTGACATCGTCGACCGACTTGGCCACGCGGCTTCCCAGTTCGAAATGGGTGCGCAGGCGATCGACGCGCAGGACGGTATCGGCGGGGAGTTCGCTCATCGCGCTCCGACCCATCCGCAATGCGGGCAGCTGGAGCCCTTGAGCGAGTATTTATGCTTAGGCTCATAGCGGCTGGCCTTGACGGCCCGTGCGCCCAGGATCGTCCAATCCGGCACGATCAGGCGGTCGAGATGTGCCTCGTCCCCCATCGAGTCGCGGATCTTGAGATCGCTGCTCTCCACGTTGAAGACCGTGAACTCGGCTTTCGTTCCGGGTGAGAGCAGATTCCGGGTCGGCAGGCCGATGACGGACATGGGCGCCAGGGTCGACGCCTCGATGACGGCCTCGAACGGCATTCCGACGGCGAGGAGCTTCGACATGGTCGTGCCCATGTCCCAGACCGGACTGTCGAGGGAGCGGTTGTGCAGGTCCGTAGAGATCGAGAAAGGCAGAAGCCCGCGTGCGATGGCGGCCTGCGCCACACGGAAGGAGAAGGATGCGCCGCCATGCCCGACATCAAGGCGGACACCTTCCTTGGCGCAATGTTCCGCGAGCTGGAAGAGGTCCTCATCCTCCATGATGCTGCCGCCCGCCTTGCCGTTGAAGCAATGCGTGATGACGTCTCCGGGACCGAGGATCTCCAGCACCTCGTCATAAAGCGGAGGCGGCTCGCCTACATGCACCATGAGGGGGAGCTTGAGGATCTTGGCGACCTTCTTGGCGATCTTGACCGGGGTAATGCCCCAGGATCCTAGGATCACATGGCTTGCCCGCACCTTGATGCCGACGATCACATCGCGGTTGGCCTCGACGCAGGCAATCGTGCGGTCGAGATCAATCGACCGGATGTCGATCAGCTCGCTCACGCGGTTGCAGGCGACGAGTCCGATGGAGCCGATATTGAGAAAGGCTTTGATCCTTTCCCGAGCGGGCTCGATGATGAATTCGCGAAATCCGTGGAAATTGGCTTCGCCTGCGGAGCCGGCATCCACGATCGTCGTGACGCCGCGCTCGACGCCGCAGAGTTCCGGCCGGATGGAGATATCCGTGCCGCCATGCCAGACATGGGCGTGCAGATCGACCCAGCCCGGCGAGACATAGGCGCCCCCGCCATCGACACGCTGGCATCCTTCCGGAGCGGACAATGCCGGCCCGACGGATTGGATCGCTCCGTCTTCGCCGATCAGGATATCGACCAGCTCCTGCGGCGTTCCCGGCCCGAAGCCGACGGGCTTCACGCGGGTGAGCAGCAGGCCGCCGGAAAGTTCTGCGGAAGCAGTCATAGGCTCAAAGATCCTTTCTAAAACGTGGATCGAGGAGATCCCTCAATCCGTCGCCGACCATCTGCAGCGACAGGACGGCGAGAATGATCGCGACACCGGGAAAGAGGGTCATCCAGTCGGCCCGCCCGACATATTGGCGGCCGGCGGCGATCATCGTTCCCCAGGTCGGGACCTCGGGGCTGACGCCAAGTCCGAGGAAGGACAAACCTGCCTCGGCCAGCATCGCATAGGCGAAGATGAACGTGCCCTGCACCAGGATCGGAGAGACGAGATTGCGCAGGACATGCCGGGTCATAATGCGCCAGATGGATACGCCAAGCGCCCGCGCCGCCTCCACATAGGGCAATTCGCGGATGACGAGCGTCGAGGCACGCACGATGCGCGCGAGGCGAGGCGTATAGACGATGCCGAGGGCCACGATGACGGTCGCAAGCGAAGGCCCGAGCGCGGCGACCAGAGCGATGGCGAGGAGAATATCCGGAAACGCCATCATCGCATCGATGATGCGAGCAGTCGGCGTATCGAGTCGCCGGAAGAAACCGGCGACGAGGCCGAGCGCGATTCCGAAGACCGACGCGAAGCAGACAACCGACACGCCCACGAGAAGCGAAAGACGTCCCGCATAGATTGTCCGGCTGAAGACATCGCGGCCGAACTCGTCCGTGCCGAACCAATATGTGGCGCTCGGCGGCTTCAGGCGGTTCACGACGGAAAGTTTGCCTGGCGCATATGGTGCCAGCAGCGGGGCAAGGATTGCAACGAGCGCGATGACGGCAAGGATTGCAATTCCCAACAGAACCGTCTTGCGACGGATGAGTAGGGAGAAGAAATTCGCCTGTTCGGGGATGGATGCTGCGGCTGCCATCAGTAGCGCACTCTCGGATCGACGACGAGATAGAGCATGTCGATCAGGAAATTGATGAGGACATAGAGCGCCGCGATGATGAGAAGCGCTCCTTGAATGACAGGGTAATCCCGTCGTAGGACCGCGGAGACCACGAGACTGCCGACACCGGGAAGCCCGAACACGGTCTCGGTCACGACAGCGCCCGAGACGAGAAGCGCCGCCGTCAGGCCGAGCACGGTCAGGACAGGAATGAGGGCATTCTTGAAAGCATGCTTCATAATCACCCGGAACTCGCCCATTCCTTTCGAGCGTGCCGTGCGAACATAATCGTCATTCAGCACATCGAGCATGCTGGCGCGTGTAAAGCGCAGGATCAGCGCCGAGGAAACGATGCCGAGGGCAAACGCGGGCAGAACGAGGTGCGACAGCCGGGTCGCGAGGCTGGCGCCGGGACCGCCGTACCCCGAAACGGGAAAGAGGCCGAACCGGACCGCGAAGAATTGAATGAGCAGCAGGCCGAGCCAGAAACTTGGAACGGAGGCAGCAAACATCGCGAGCGTCGTCGCTGTCTGGTCGAAAAGCGAGCCGCGCCTGTAGGCGGAGAAAATCCCGATCGGAATCGCGATGACAGCGGCAATGAGAATCGAGAACAGGGTCAGAAAGAAGGTCGGTTCCGCACGCTCGGCGATGGCGGATAGAACGGGCCGGTTGAGAAAGATCGATTCACCCAGGTCCCCCTGGACCAGCTGGGCCAGGAAGAAAGCGTATTGAATCAGAAGAGGCCGATCGAGGCCCAACCGCACCCGGAGGGTCGCGATATCCTGCGGCGTCGCATCGGGACCCAGCATGACGGCGGCGGGATCGCCCGGTGCGATGCGCACGATGATGAACACGATCGTCACGACCACGAACATCACCGCGAGCATGCCGAGCAGACGTTGAAGGACGTAGCGGCCCATACCTGTTTCTTTGTTGGCGATGGATAGAGCGGGAGGCGTCCTTCCGACGCCTCCCGCAATGGTTCAGGCGTTATTTCTTGATCGAGACGTTCCAGAAATACGGCCACGGAGCCGGCACGACGCCTTCAAGCTTGGGCGCCTGCGCGGCAAGGGCATTGAAGTCGCCGATCTTGATGCTCGGCGTTTCGTCGTACATGACCTTCTGCACATTCGCCCAGAGTGCGACGCGCTTCTGCGGGTCGCTTTCCGTATTGAAGGCATCGACCGCCTCCTTGCGCGCCGGGGTCGACCACCAGCCGGGAGAACTCTCCGACAGCTGGCCGATCAGGGCTGGCTCCGGCAAGAAGGGGCTGTGCGTGATGTAGATGTCCCACAGCGCCGCGTCGGCACGGCGTTGGGTGAGCGTCGCCCAGTCCACCACCTGCATGTCGACCTTGAATCCGGCCTGCTTCAGATACTCGGCGGCCACCTGCGCCATCTTGTAGTGGAACTCGTATTGGCGGCTCGTGAGGATCCGCACCGGCGAACCATCGTAGCTGGCCTTCTTGAGCAGGGCCTTCGCCTTATCGGCGTCGGCGACATTGTATTTGCCCTCGGTCCCTGCCTTCGTGTGCCAGACATAGCCCTCGGGATACATGGCTGCGTCCAGGTTGTAGAAATCAGTGCTGCCGAAGGCGGCGGCGAGCATGTCTTCCATGTTCAGCGCCATGCGCACGGCCATGCGCGAATCCACATTGGCCATCACGCCTTGTTTCGTGTTCATGACGAAAACCGGCCAGCCAAAAGGCTTCAGCACCACGGGTTTCGTCGCCTGCTGCCCCTTCAGCCTGTCGTAAGCTTCCACCGGCAGGGCATCGACGTAATCGAACTGGCCCGAGACGGCGCCTTCAACACGGGTATTCGGATCGGGAACCGGAACGAAACGAATTTCGTCGAGGATCGGCTTGCGTGCGCCGCCATAGCCGTCCGCTGCCCCATCGCGCGGCTTGTATCCGGGATAGCGCACGAGCTGGATATATTGATCGGGCTTGCGATCCTTCAGCATGTAGGGGCCGGTTCCGACCGGCTCCTTGAGCGGGTTCTCCATCTTCTTCGCTGGCATGATGACGGCGGCCGAATTGTTGAAGGCCAGGAGCGCCAGCAATGGCGCATAAGGCGCCTTGAGCGTGATGCGGACAGTCGCCGGGTCGACCATCTCAATCTTCTCGATGTTGCCGGCGGTCTGCTTGCCGCGGGAGGCGACATCCATCCAGCGCTTGAGGGAGGCCAAGACATCATCGGCCGTCATCGGCGAACCGTCATGGAAGGTCACGTCGCGACGCAGCTTGATCGTGTAGACTTTTCCACCTTCCGTGATCTCCGGCATACTCTCCGCCAGAAGCGGCGTCACCTTCCAGTTCTTGTCGAAGGTGAAGAGCGTTTCGAAAAAGTGCTGGGTCACGATGCCGACGAGATCGGCCGTGGACACCATCGGGTCCATCGTCGGCGGCTCGCCGACCGTCGCGACATTGATGACGCCGCCGGACGTCTGGGCGAGGACTGGACTGGAGATTGGATTCATGCCGAGCACCAAGAGGCCCGGCAGCAGGACACGACTGATTAGTTTCACGGCTTCCCCTCCTTATTCCATATTTACGTTATATGGACCCCAATTACGTCATAGTGGGATAGATCGAAAGGCTCGTCAATCATGCTTGAGGGGAGGATGCGGACAGCCGGCCCCTCCCCGGCGCTCGGGCATCAGGGTTGATGGGAAAGATCGAAAAGAGAGCCCTGAACCCGATGCATCGCAAATCGGGCGAAACGGAGTATGCGGCGGACGCCGCGCGATGGACGGCCTCAGCGCCGGGCGACGCTGTCCCGGATCACGAGTTCCGTCTTGAGGCGAATGCGGTCGGGTGTCTCCCGGTTCTGCAGGAGAGCGATGAGCGCGGCGGCACCGGCTTGGCCAAGCTCGCGGCGGGGCTGGCGGATCGTCGTCAGGGACGGTTCGGCCACGGCCGCGAAATCGATATCATCGAAACCGGCAACGGAAACGTCCTGCGGCACGCGGATGCCTGCCGAGAGCAGCGTGCGCATGAGGCCGATAGCCATCTCGTCGCTGGTGCAGAACACTGCCGTCGGACGGTTCCTCCGTCGGACGATCTCTTCACCGGCATGGACACCGGATTCGATCGTGTAATCGCCCGCAAAAAACAGGTCGGGATCGTACTCGGCCCCCGATCTCCCCAAGCCATCGCGATAACCGCGAAAGCGCTCCCGCTCCAGGACGTTCCCGGACGGGCCGCTCACATAGGCGATGCTGTGGTGACCGAGCGAGACGAGATGCTGGGTCATCCGGCACGCCGCGGCGCGGTTGTCGATCTCGATCTGCGGAATATCCGCATTGGGGATTGCTTCGCAAAGGGCAACCACCGGAATGTCGATCTTGGCCGCCTCTCCCTCGCCCTCGCGACTCTGGCCGAACAGATGGCCGTTGAGGAGAATCGCTCCATCGACGCGCCCGGCGGCAGTGAAGGCCGCGAAATGCGCCTCCTTTTCCGGCGACCCATCGAGATCGCCGATGATCATGCCGTAACCCGCCTCGAACAGGGTTTCCTCGATTCCGCGCAGGATCTTGGAGAAAAAGGTATTGGCGAGGTCCGGCAATACGACCAGGACCATGCCGGTTTTCTGCGAACGCAGGGACCGGGCGGCGGGGTTGGGGACATAACCGGTCTTGGCAATGGCCTCGAGCACGCGGGCACGCGTTTCGGGCGACACCTGTTGGGGCGTGGCCAGCGCTCGGCTCACCGTCGCCGTCGAAACATCGGCGAGCTTGGCGACGTCCTGGATCCGCACGGCGCGGCCTGATGCGCGCCGGCGTCCCAAGCGGTTTTTGTGCCCAGCCTCATCCATGTTTCAAGTCTCTCTCGGAGTCCGATCGCGCCTCGCCGACGGGATCATGCTCTTGCGCCCTGTTTGACAGAAGGCACCATTGCGGTAAAGTTTATGTAATCGTTTACATCGAGGTGTTGTCAAACTTTCCGGCTCGCCTAGATCATCAAGAAGTCCCGGAAGAGGACATCTGAAAATCTGGAGGAAACCCATGCCCGCTCACATCCCGTCCAGCTGATCCTTCATCGGCGCGCAAGTGCCGGAAGACCGTCCCCGAACCCCTCGGCGGCGGGCCGATGCCGTTCACCACGGTCCGGAGCAGCTCATGGCTTCTGTTCTTCGTGCAGAGAACATCTCGAAATCCTTCGGACCCATCGAGGTTCTGAACGACGTTTCGCTCGACTTGAAGGCGGGCGAAGTGCATGCCGTCATCGGTGAGAACGGCGCGGGCAAATCCACCCTCATGCGGATCCTGTCGGGTCACCTGCCGCCGACCCGGGGGACGCTCTTTCTCAACGATCAGCCTGTCCGGTTTTCCAGCCCCGTCGAGGCCGAAGGCCGGGGCATCGTTCTCGTGCATCAGGAGATCCTGCTCGCCGAAGACCTCACGGTCGCGCAGAACGTGTTCCTCGGCCGGGAACTCCGCCGGTTCGGTTTCGTCGACGACACAGCCATGCGCGAAAGGACACGCGCGATCCTCGCAGAACTCGGCACCGCCATCGATCCGGACCGGGAGGTCAGGCGCCTGTCCATCGCCGACAGGCAGCTCGTCCAGATCGCGCGGGCGCTTCTCGTGCCACATCGGGTAGTCGCCTTCGACGAGCCGACCGCCGTGCTGACGCCTGTCGAGGCCGAAAGCCTTTTTGCCATCATCCGGCGGTTGCGAGAACAGGGCGCCGCCATTCTTTACATCTCCCATCGCCTCAACGAGGTAAAGGCGATTGCGGATCGCGTCACCGTTCTGCGCGACGGCAGACTCGTCGCAACCCGCGGCATCGAAGGG
The DNA here is from genome assembly GCF_052114965.1 of Microvirga sp. 2TAF3. Taxonomy (NCBI): domain Bacteria; kingdom Pseudomonadati; phylum Pseudomonadota; class Alphaproteobacteria; order Hyphomicrobiales; family Methylobacteriaceae; genus Microvirga; species Microvirga sp. 2TAF3. The sequence continues at coordinate 72,026 of NZ_JBFRFT010000001.1, forward strand.
CTCGAGCCGCTCGAGATGGCCCGTCTCATGGTCGGCCGCGACATGTCGAAGCTTTATCCGGACAAGCCTGCCACCGCATCAGACGAGACCATCCTGACCGTTCGCGACTTCACGGTGCCGGGTCATGCGGAGCATGTGTCGTTCGACCTGCGGCGCGGCGAGATCCTTGGTTTCGGCGGCCTCATCGGCGCAGGGCGCACGGAATTGTTTGAAGGCCTTGTCGGCCTGCGCCCGGGCCAGGGCACGACCACCCTCGGCGGCCGCCCGATTCATTTCAAGGATGCGCGGGAGGCCATGGCCGCCGGCATCGTCTATCTGTCGGAAGACCGGAAGGGCAAAGGCCTCCTGCTGCAGCAGAACCTGCGCGTGAACCTGACTCTTGCTTCGCTGGAGAAGTTCGGGCGCGGTTCGTTCATTGACGTTCAGGCCGAAGACCGGGCTCTCGATACGGCGATCCATGATTTCGACATTCGCGCCCGCCGCCGCGACATGCTGGCGGGCCAGCTTTCCGGCGGCAACCAGCAGAAGCTGCTGCTCGCCAAGATGATGCTGGCGGAACCCCGCATCGTCATCATCGACGAGCCGACCCGAGGCGTCGACATCGGCACCAAGGAACAGATCTACCGCTTTATCGCCTCCCTTGCCGAAAAGGGGTGCTCCGTCATCGTCATCTCCTCCGAAATGCAGGAGCTGATCGGCCTCTGCCACCGGGTTCTGGTGATGCGGAACGGGCGCATCGCCGGCGAGGTCGGCGCCGCCGATCTATCGGAGGATTCAATCGTATTTCTCGCCACCGGCATTCATGAGGAAAGGGCGGCGGAAATCGCCGCAGGCCATGCATGACCGAAACCGTTCTTCGCAGCGCTCCCGAACGGCGCAAGTTCGCCATCGACATGCGCGCTCTCTCTCCCTTCATCGCACTCATCGTGCTCGTGATCGCAGGCGCGCTCATCAATCCCGACTTTCTCACCGCATCGAACCTGCTCAACGTGGTGACCCGTTCGGCCTTCATCGCCATCATCGCGGTGGGCGCGACCTTCGTGATCGCCGGCGGCGGCCTCGATCTTTCGGTCGGTTCCATGGCGGCCCTCGTCGCCGGCATCATGATCCTGACGCTGAACCGCCTCGGCGCTGCTGATATGGGCGCGCTCGCGGTCGGGATGGGCGCGGCGCTGGCGCTCGGGGCGGCCTGCGGCCTGGCCAACGGCCTTATCGTCACTTTTGGGCGCATCGAGCCGTTCATCGTCACGCTCGGCACCATGGGCATATTCCGATCCCTGGTGATCTGGCTCGCGGCGGGCGGCACCATCACCTTGCGCAATTCCGAACTGCGCGAACTCTACCGGCCGGTCTATTTCGGCAGTGTTCTGGGGATTCCGGTGCCGATCCTGGTGTTCCTGGCGGTCGCTGCCGTCGGCGCACTGATCCTCTACAAAACGTCATTCGGACGCCATGTGGTCGCCATCGGCTCCAACGAGGACGTGGCGCGTTATTCCGGCGTGCCGATCTGGCGCGTGCGCACACTCACCTATGTCATCCAGGGCATCTGCGTCGGAATTGCGGTGCTAGTCTATGTGCCGCGCCTCGGCTCGGCGACGCCGACCACCGGCCTGCTCTGGGAGCTTCAGGCAATCACCGCCGTGGTCGTCGGCGGCACGGCCCTGAGAGGCGGCATCGGCCGTATCTGGGGCACGATCGCCGGCGCCGTCATTCTCGAACTCGTCGCCAACATCATGGTGCTGTCGAACTTCGTCTCCGAGTTTCTCGTGGGCGCGGTGCAGGGCGCCATCATCATTATCGCCATGCTCGTACAGCGCAGCCTTCAGCGCGGGCGATGACGCCGGTGCGAGCCCACCGGCCTCAGACCAGGGCTCAAGCCAACCCTTCAGGGAGGAAAACATGAGAGGAACGGCACTGAAACTAGCAGCCACGGCAGGCCTGATCGCAGGGCTTGCGACGGGTGCGATGGCGCAGGACAAGAAGAGCGTCACCATCGGCGTCTCGATTCCGGCCGCCACCCATGGCTGGACCGGCGGCGTCGTCTACCACGCGCAGGAAGCCGCCAAGCAGCTCGAGAAAACCTATCCTGGTCTCAAGGTGGTGGTGAAGACCTCGCCCGATGGCGCCTCTCAGGCGAACGCCCTCGACGATCTGACTGCGCAGAAGATCGACGCCCTCGTCGTTTTGCCCTTCAACTCGGACGAGCTGACGGATCCGGTTCGGGCGGTGAAGAAGCGCGGCACCTTCATTACCGTGGTCGACCGCGGCCTGAAGGATCCCTCGATCCAGGACATCTATGTCGCCGGCAACAATCCGGAATTCGGACGCGTCGCCGGCAAGTTCATGGTCGACAACCTGAAGACCGGCAATGTGGTGATCTTCCGCGGCATCCCGACCGTGATCGACGAGGAGCGCGTTTCGAATTTCGAGAAGGCGCTCGAAGGATCGGGCGTGAAGGTTCTCGACAAGCAATACGCCAACTGGAACCGCGACGATGCTTTCCGGGTGATGCAGGATTACCTCGCCAAGCATCCGAAGATCGACGCGGTCTGGGCCTCCGACGACGACATGGCACTCGGCATTCTGGAGGCGATCCGGCAAGGCAAGCGCGAGGATATCAAGTTCGTTCTCGGCGGGGCCGGCATGAAGGAGATGGTGAAGCGGGTCATGGACGGCGACAAGATGATCCCCGCCGACGTGTCCTATCCGCCCGCCATGATCGCGACGGCGATGAACGTGACGGCGGCGCAATTCTTCACGGATGCGCCCATGCGCGGCACCTACGTGCTGAATGCGCAGCTCATCACCAAGGACAATGCGAAGGAACACTACTTCCCAGACTCGTCCTTCTAAGCCGTGAAACGTCCCTCCCCGCCGGCGGGGAGGGACGAACTGGTTGCGGGCTATCCAGACATTTGCCCCTCCTCCGCCTATGACGGAGGGATCCCGGGAGACGTTCCATGAAGACCATGAAGGGACCCGGACTCTTCCTTGCGCAGTTCGCAGGCGACGAGGCCCCGTTCAACTCGCTCGATTCCATCTGCCGCTGGGCGGCCTCCCTCGGCTACAAGGGCGTTCAGATTCCCACTTGGGATGCGCGCCTCTTCGACTTGAAGAAGGCGGCGACGTCGGAGACCTATTGCGACGAGGTTCAGGGCATCGCGCGCTCCCATGGACTTTCGATCACCGAATTATCGACCCATCTCCAGGGTCAGCTCGTGGCGGTTCATCCAGCTTACGACGAGGCCTTCGACGGGTTCGCGGCTCCCGAGGTCAGAGGCAATCCGCGGGCGCGGCAGGAATGGGCCGTGGAGCAGATGCTCATGGCGGCGAAGGCCTCGAAGCGCCTCGGCTTACAGGCGAGCGTGACCTTCTCCGGGGCGCTCGCGTGGCCTTTCGTCTATCCCTGGCCGCAGCGCCCCGCCGGCCTCATCGAGACTGCGTTCGAGGAACTCGGCCGGCGCTGGCGTCCGATCCTCGATGCCTATGAGGATGCCGGCTGCGATGTGGCCTACGAGATCCATCCGGGCGAGGATATTCACGACGGGGCGACCTTCGAGCGGTTCCTCGATTCGGTCGGCGGCCATGCGCGTGCCAGCATCAACTACGACCCGAGCCATTTCCTGCTGCAGCAGCTCGACTACGTCGCCTTCATCGACCTCTATCACGAGCGCATCAAGGCGTTCCACGCCAAGGACGCCGAGTTCAATCCCACCGGGCGTGTCGGCGTCTATGGCGGCTATGAGAACTGGATCGACCGCGCCGGGCGCTTCCGGTCTCTCGGAGACGGGCAGGTGGATTTCAACGCGATCTTCTCTAAACTCGCGGAATACGACTACGATTCCTGGGCCGTGCTGGAATGGGAATGCTGCCTCAAGCATCCGGAAGACGGGGCACGGGAGGGCGCCGCATTCATCGAAAATCATATCATCCGCGTGACGGAGAAGGCCTTCGACGATTTCGCGGCGGGCGGAACGAATGAGGCCGCCAATCGCCGCATGCTCGGCCTCGAAGCCTTGCGCAAGGCAGCGGAGTAGACGCCATGACAATCACGGCATCACAGGACCAACATCTGAAAAGACGTCTTCGCCTGGGCATGGTCGGCGGCGGGCGTGGCGCCTTCATCGGCGCCGTCCACCGCATCGCGGCGCGGCTCGACGACCGCTGGGAGCTGGTGGCGGGCGCGCTCTCCTCGGACCCCGAGCGCGCGCGCCTGTCCGGCGAGGATCTGCTGCTGCGATCCGATAGGATCTATGACGATTTCAATGAAATGGCGCGGCGCGAGCGGCGCCTGAAAGACGGCATCGATGCGGTTGCCATCGTGACGCCCAACCATGCCCATGCGGCGGCGGCGCGGGCTTTCCTGAAAGCCGGCATCCACGTGATCTGCGACAAGCCCCTCACCACCACGCGCCGTGAAGCGGAGCAACTGGCGAAGCTCGCGAAGGAATCGGGCCTGATTTTCGCAGTCACGCACAATTATACTGGCTATCCCCTGGTACGGCAGGCCCGCGCCATGGTGCGGGTCGGCGATCTCGGCGCGATCCGCGTAGTGCAGGTGGAATATGCACAGGACTGGCTCGCCACCCGCGTGGAGGACACCGGCAGCAAGCAGGCCGAGTGGCGCACGGACCCGGCCCGGTCGGGACCGGCCGGCGCGGTGGGCGATATCGGCACGCATGCCTTCAATCTCGCCGAGTTCATCACCGGCGACGAAGTCACTTCGCTCTCAGCCGATTTGCACATCTTCGTCGAAGGCCGTAGGCTCGACGACAACGCGCATATGATGCTGCGCTTCGCCTCCGGCGCTCAGGGAATGTTGTGGTGCAGTCAGGTGGCCACGGGCCTGGAGAACGGCTTGCGCATCCGGATCTATGGCGACAGGGCTGGACTCGAATGGCACCAGGAAAATCCGAATGTCCTGGTCTTCTCGCCGCTTGGCGAGCCGCCCCGCCTGATCCGGCGCAACGGCGCGGGCACGAAGGAGGTTTCGCAGGCCGCCTCGCGCATTCCCGCAGGGCATCCGGAAGGCTATCTGGAGGGCTTCGCCCAGCTCTATACCGATGTGGCGGAACAGATCACGGCGCGGCTCGAGGGCCGGGAACCGAATCGGTACTCGCTCCAGGTGCCCACCGTCGAGCATGGAGTGCGCGGCGTACGCTTCATCGAAGCGGCGGTTCGCTCGTCGCAGAGAAAGTCGGTATGGGTCTGCCTCTGAACTGAGCTTTCTCTGGCGGTGCAGTCGCCTTCGGTGCCGGGATGCCGGTTCCCGATTCATCCATGTTGTCACACCGGCATGGTGCTGGCTGGAAGCGGCGGGGTTGGGCCCCTATAAAACCCATGGCAGGCCGAGCCGAGCGAATGGTCCGCTTGCCATATGGACGATATTCGGTCACGACAGCGCAGGGTCGCTCCCTTTGAAGGGCGGACCTGTTTCAGGTTGCACGGAGTTGCTGATTTCTCATGACCTCGACCCATCATCATGACCATGCCGTCGAGGGGTTGAACGACACGCAGAAGCGCGTGCACCGCATTCTGACGGCGGCGCAGAATCCGCTTTCGGCCTATGAGGTCCTGGACAAGATGCGGGCGAAGGGGTCCGTGACCCCACCCACGGTCTATCGCTCGCTCGACAAACTGATCGAGAAAGGGCTGGCCCACCGGCTCGAGAGCCTCAATGCCTATGTGGCCTGCAAGCACCCGCACCATCACGACATGGCGGCCTTCGCCATCTGCGAGGAATGCGGCCAGGTCACCGAATTTACAGATTCCCAAATCAGCGACCGGCTTATCGGGTGGAGCGAGGCTCACGCCTTCCACCCAAAGAAAGTAACTGTCGAAGTCAGGGGCCTCTGCGAAACCTGCTCGCAATAAAATTGCTTTAGGCCGTTATTCTTATCCCTTTGCCTATTGGCATCGAGAACCTCCCCTCTAATTCCCGTTATGCAACAACGCCGTTGGGACAACCCAGTTCTGCATATCTGCAAGCATAAATTGCAACGATACCACATTGTACAAGTCAAGCTTTACCTATATGAACATGTAGGATTCGAAATAACAGGAGCCTGCTATGAGCGCCCGAACCCAACGGAAAGATGAGGAGGATATGCTCCTCCAGCGTGCGGATGATCTGTGCCGTGCCAACAATCTGCGTCTGACGCCAATCCGCGAGCGCGTTTATCGCGAGCTCGTACAGAGCGGCGGCCCCGTCGGCGCCTACGATCTCGTGGACAGGTTGAGCAGCGACAAGAAGCGTCTCGCTCCTGTGACGATCTACCGGGCTCTCGACTTTCTTCGCGATGCCGGCCTCGTCCACCGCCTGGCGACGCAGAACTCCTACATCGTGTCGCACGGCCAGCCCGAAGTGAACGCGATGAAGATCATGTTCGTCTGCACCAAGACGGGCCAGACCGTCGAGGTTCATTCCAAGGAAGTCGCGGAAGCCGTCCAGAAGGCAGCCGAGGAAGCAGGCTTCAGATCCCTCTCGCCCTTCATCGAAGTCGAAGGCGAGATGGCCCGCTAAACCATTTTCCGCAGAGGCGGATACCGGCTCTGCGTCAGAAAACGGGACAAGATGAAGATTTCTAGGGCTCGTTCCGATCGGATCGGAACCTGTTCTTGAAAAGAAAGGTCAGGGCACCGCCGCCCTGCCCTATCGAGGCAACAAAGAGAAAGGCCGGGCATTGCCCGGCCTTTTTGCTACTCGGCTGCGAGAGCCCGGTGGGGAACGCGAGGCTTCGCCTCTTCCGCCAGCACCTTTCTCTTCTCCCGCGAGATGTAGGTGTAGAACATCGGCACCACGAAGAGGGTGAAGATCGTCCCGATGGACATGCCCGCGGCAATCACGAGCCCCATGGAGAAACGGGCGGCCGCACCCGCGCCGCTGGCGTAAAGAAGCGGCGCGACGCCGAGCACCATGGCGGCGGTGGTCATGAGGATCGGACGCAACCGCACCCGGGCCGCCTCCTGGATCGCCTCGCGCCGGCTGACGCCCTTCTTCTCCTTGAGCTCGTTGGCGAACTCCACCATCAGGATGCCGTGTTTGGTGATCAGGCCCACAAGGGTGATCAGACCGACCTCCGTATAGATGTTGAGAGTCGCCAGACCGAGATTCAGGAAGATCATCGCACCGAACATCGAGAGCGGCACCGACATCATGATGATAAACGGGTCCCGGAAGCTCTCGAACTGGGCCGCGAGCACGAGATAGATCACGATGATGGCAAGGCCAAAGGCGAGCGCGATCGAGCTGCCCTCCTGCACCTCCAGGCGCGACTGACCTGCGTAATCCTCATAGAAGCCCTCCGGCATGGTTTCCTTCGCGATGGAGCGAAGGGCCTGCAGACCCTCGGACGTGGTCACGCCGGGAAGGGGAAGCGCCGAGAGCGTCGCGGCGTTGAGCTGGTTGAACTGCTCGATCGCCGCCGGCGCCGCATCCGTCTTGATGCGCACGAGGGCCGAGAGCGGCACCATCGAGCCATCCGAGGCGCGGACATAGTACTCGCCCAGACGCTCCGGGTTCAGACGATCTACCTGCCGCACCTGGCTGATGACGTCGTAGCTCCGGTTGTCCCGGTCGAATTTCGAGATCGGAGCGCCGCCGACCAGAGCGCCAAGAGTGTTGCCGATCTCGCTGACCGGCACGCCCATGGCCGCCGCCCGGTCGCGGTCGACGACGATGCGGGCCCGCGGCGTCTGATAGGACACGGAGTTCTGGACGATGATGAACTTGCCGGTCGCCATCGCCTTCTGTTTGACCTGCTCCGCGACCTCATAGGCCTGAGCGGGGTCGCCGATCGTACGCAGCACATATTGGATCGGCAGACCGCCGCCAGCACCAGGCAGAGATGGCGGTGCGAAGACGAAGGCCTGGACACCGGCATTCTCATTCAGAAGATTCTGAATCTCCTGCTTGGTCACGACGCCCTTCTTCTGGCGCTCGCTCCACTCCTTGAGCTTGAAGCCGACGAAACCACCGCCGCCGCCGTCGATGCCGACGATGAGGAAGGAATCGTCGATCTCGGGGATCTTATCGCCCGCATTCGTGAACTGCGACGCGAAGGTCTGGGTGTAATCCGCCGTGGCATATTGCGGGGCGTTGACGATGCCGAGATAGGCGCCCTGATCCTCTTCCGGCGCAAGCTCGGATGAGGTCTTGGTGAACAGGAACGCCGTCGTTGCCAAAAGGGCAATGACGATGGTCAGCGTGACGGGCCGATAATCGAGTGAGCCTTTCAAGCGCCGGGAATACCAGTTCTCCACGCGCGTGAAGGCGCGGTCCACGAAGCCCGCGAAGCCGGTCTGTCCGCCATGGCCATGCGGCTTCAAAAGCTTCGACGACATCATGGGCGAGAGCGTCACCGCGACGATACCCGAGATCACGACCGATCCGGCGAGCGTGAAGGCGAATTCGCGGAACAACGTGCCCGTGAGGCCCTGTGTGAAGCCGATAGGCGCATAGACCGCCGCGAGAGTGATCGTCATGGAGACGATCGGCACGAAGATTTCCTTCATGCCCACGATGGCGGCATCGACCGGCTTCAGGCCCTCCTCGATGTGGCGGTGGATGTTCTCCAGCACCACGATGGCGTCGTCGACCACGAGGCCAATGGCGAGCACCATGGCGAGCAGGGTCAGCAGGTTGATCGAGTAACCCAGCGCAAAGAGCACGAAGCAGACGCCCACCAGCGAGAGCGGAATCGTCACGATGGGAATCAGCACCGAGCGGAAGGAGCCGAGGAAGAGCAGAATCACGATGATCACGATCAACGCCGCTTCGCCGATGGTCTTGAAAACTTCCTCGATCGAGGCCGAGATGAAGTTCGACGCATCGTAGACGATCTGAACCGTCATGCCCTTCGGCAGGGTCGGCCGGATGTCGTCGATGGCCTTGGTGACCGCCGCGGCCACGGTCAGCGGGTTAGCGGAGGGCGTCGGCGTGATGCCGATGAAGGTACCTTCCTTGCCGTTGAAGCTGACCTTGGTATCGGTGCTCTTCGGGCCCAGCGCCACATCGGCCACATCGCGCAGACGCACGACCTGATCGCCGTTGGAGCGAATCGGCAGCGTGCCGAAGGATTCCGGCGTCTGGAACGTGGTCTGCATCTCGAGCGCGTAGGCGACGAACTCGTTCTGAGTTTTGCCGGGCGCGGCGAGGAAGTTGCTGGCACGAACCGCCGTCACCACGTCGCCTGCGGTCACCCCACGGGCGGCGAGACGCACCGGATCGATCCAGATGCGCATGGAGAAGTCGCGTCCGCCGAGAATATCGGCGGACCCCACGCCTTCAAGCGTGGCGAAGCGCGGCTGCACCACGCGGGTGAGGAATTCCGAGACCTGCTCTGGATTCATCTCCGAGCTAGCAAAGGTCAGGTACATCAGGGCGAAGGTCTGGCCCGTGCCCTTCATGATGACCGGGTCTTCGGCATCGGTGGGCAATTGCGCGCGCACCGTCTGCACCTTCGCGGTCACCTCGGTCAGCGCCGCGTTGGGATCGGTGTTCAGGCGCATGCGTACGGAGACCGTACTCAGACCGAGCCGGCTCTGCGACGTCACGTAATCGACGCCCTCGGCGCTCGACACGGCCTTGGCAATGGGCGTGCTGATGAAGCCCTGCATCAGGTCCGCGCTGGCGCCCGTATAGGTGGTCGTGATCGTGATCGTGGTTTCCTCGACCTCCGGGTACTGACGCACCTGAAGGCTCATCAGACCCTGCGCGCCGAGCAGCAGGATCAGGAGGCTCACCACCATCGACAAGACCGGGCGGCGAATGAAGAGTTCAGTGAAACTCATGGGAGTTGTGCCTATTGTCCGGTCGCGAACTTCGTCGCGTCGGCTTTGGTCAAATCGATCGTGTTGTTGATTTTGACCGTCGATCCTGCCTGAAGTTTGTTCTGACCGGAGGCTACGACCTGCTGGCCGGGCTCCACGCCGGAAAGAACTTCCACGGTGCCGCCGCGACGGCGCCCTGTCTTCACGAAAACCTGCTTGGCGACGTCGACCGTCTTGCCCGCCTTCTCCGCCGGTTCGATCGTATAGACGTAATCGCCATAGAGGCTGGTAATCACGGACGTCTGCGGAATCGTGACTACGTTCGGCTCAGGCGGCAGGATCGCTTCGACGTTGAGGAACTGGCCGGGCAGGATCGCCCCATCCTTGTTGTTCTCGACTGCGGCCTGAACAGAAACGAGCCGCGTCTTGGGATCGACACGCGGATCCTTGCCGGTTACGTGTCCGGTAAAGCGAAGGTCACTCCCTGTCACACCGACGCGCACCTCCTGGCCGAGCTTGATCTTGCTAGCGTCCTGCTCGGGAACCGTGAAGTCGACCTTCATCGACGACAGGTCCTGGAAGCTCGCGATCACGGTGCCAGGCTGCAGATATTGACCGATATCGATGCGCGGAATGCCGATGACGCCTGAGAAGGGCGCTTTCAGGGCTTTCTGCTCGATGGTCGCCTCGAGTCGCGCCAGGCGGGAACGCGCTGCGGCGAGCACGGCGCTGGCCTGATCGAAATTGACTTCCGTGCCATAGCCGCGCGAGGACAATGTCTTCGCGCGCTCGAAATTGCTCTCGCCAACCTTCACGGCGGCCTGGACATCCTGCAGGTCGGCCCGCTCCACGGTGTCGTCGAGCTGAACCAGCACCTCGCCCTTGCGGACTTCCTGGTTCGCCTTGAAGTTGATCTGCTTGACGATGCCGGGGGTTTCGAACGAAAGCTCGACGCCATTGGCGGCACGGGCCGTTCCGATGGCGCTGACGCCCGGATTCCAGGTCTTCGCCTCGACCTTCGCCGAAGAAACAACCTGCGGCGGCTGCTGCATATTGGCGAAGAAGTCCTTGATCATTTTCTCTTTGAAGAAATTGAACCAGACCAGACCGGCGCAGAGCCCAATCGCAAGTATGAACACAACAAAGACTACGATGCGCCGTTTCATGGGCTTGTTCCGAAATGTTCAGGTCCGGGAACCGGATATCCTGTCTGAATGTGGAGGGGTGGCTCTAGCGCAACTTCCCCTTGACGCCAATGCCGAGGGACCCTTTATATACCGTCTGGACGGTGCAGTGCAAGAGGCGTGAATGTTTGGTTGTATTCCGGGACGAAAAAGTTCCCGAGAAAAAATTCTCGATGCCGCCGCAGAACTCGTCAGCGAAATCGGCTCGGGACGCCTGACTCTCGATGCCGTTGCGGAGCGCGCCGGACTCAGCAAGGGCGGGCTTCTTTACAACTTTCCGAGCAAAGAAGCACTCCTCCAAGGCATGATTCAACGTCTGGTCGATGAGGTATCTTCCAAAAAGGAGGCACTTCGGAGGCAGGCTCCTCTCGGTCGTAACCTGGAGGCCCGGCTTTGCACCCAGGCTCTTCTGACCATGTGCAGCAACGGCAAGATGAAGGAAATCGCCACCGGCATGCTGGCGGCCTCGTCAGAAAATCCGCGGCTTCTCGAACCCGTCCGCAACGTGGTCAAGGAAACCCTGGGGAAGCTGAAATCGACCTCGGACGATCTCGATGCAAGCCTCCTGGCCTGGCTTGCGGTCGAAGGGCTGCGCAGCATGGAAATGCACGACATCAGCCCCTTTTCGGATGACGACCGCGAGAAGATCGTCGACGCCATCAACCGCCTGCTGAGCAAAGGCATCGCCGAATAGAGCATGATCCGGACAAGGGAAAACCGTTTGTCCGTCAAGTTCCCGCGGTATCAAACTCCAGCGTCTTTTTCTCCGATCAGGCGATCCAGGAAGGATCGTTCGAAACCTCGTCCGTATGCTCGCCAAGGCGTGGTGACGGACGACCCGCCGCCATGGGCTTGCCATCGATCACGATGGGCGAGCGCACGGACGGAATCGTCCCGTTCTTGGCCGCAGGCGCAGGCAGATCGATCTTCAGCCCGCGCGCGATGACCTGCGGATCGGCGAAAACGTCGGCCACCGTATTGATCGGCCCCGCCGGAACGCCCTGAACCTCCAGCGCGGAAAGCAGGGCGTCGCGGGTCATCTTGAGGGTCAATTCGGTGAGAATCGGCACTAGCTCGGGCCGGTGGCGTACCCGACCTGCATTGGTCTTGAAGCGCTCGTCCTGCGCCAGATCGGGCCGTCCGAGCACGGTCACGAACCGGGCATATTGACTGTCATTGCCGACGGCCACGATCACATGCCCGTCTGCGACGGGAAACACCTGATACGGCACGATATTGGGATGGGCATTGCCCATGCGCCTAGGCGACTTGCCGGAGGCCAGATAATTCATGGCTTGGTTGGCGAGCACGCTCGTCTGCACATCGAGGAGCGCCATGTCGATATGAGCGCCTTCCCCCGTCTCGTCCCGGCGGCGAAGCGCAGCAAGCACGCCGACGACCGAATAGACTCCGGTAAAAATGTCGGCGAAAGCCACGCCGATCTTCTGCGGCTCGCCCTCCGGATCGCCGGTCAGGTCCATGATCCCGCCCATGCCCTGGATCATGAAGTCGTACCCGGCGCGCGTCGCATAGGGTCCGTTCTGGCCGAAGCCCGTGATGGAGCAGTAGACGAGGCGCGGATTGACGGCTTTGAGGCTCTCGTAATCGAGTCCGTACTTCTTCAGGCCACCGACCTTGAAGTTCTCGATCACCACATCCGCGTGAGCCGCAAGCCTGCGGACAAGCTCCTGGCCTTCAGGCGTCTCGAAATCGACCGCGATGGAGCGCTTGCCCCTGTTGCAGGAGTGGAAATAAGCCGCCGAGAGATCGCCGCCATCCGCGCCCTCGATAAAGGGCGGGCCCCAGCCGCGGGTATCGTCCCCCGCGCCGGGCCGCTCGACCTTCACCACATCCGCGCCGAGATCGGCCATGAGCTGGCCGACCCATGGACCGGCCAGGATGCGGGCGAGTTCGAGGACTTTGAGACCCTCAAGCGGCTTCATCATGATGTTGTCCGCCTTCGCTTTAGTAGAACGCCTGCAAACCGGTCTGCGCGCGACCCAGGATGAGAGCATGCACGTCATGCGTGCCCTCATAGGTGTTGACGGTCTCCAGGTTCTGCGCGTGGCGCATCACGTGGTATTCCTCCTGGATGCCGTTGCCGCCATGCATGTCGCGGGCTTGGCGGGCGATGTCGAGCGCCTTGCCGCAATTGTTGCGCTTGACCAGCGAAATCATTTCCGGCGCCATGCGGCCCTCATCGAAGAGGCGGCCGACGCGCAACGACGCATGGAGGCCGAGCGTGATCTCGGTCATCATGTCGGCAAGCTTCTTTTGCACGAGCTGCGTTGCCGCCAGCGGCTTGTCGAATTGCTTGCGGTCGAGAGTGTATTGGCGCGCCCGGTGCCAGCAATCCTCCGCCGCGCCCATGGCGCCCCAGGAGATGCCGTAGCGCGCCCGGTTGAGGCAGCCGAACGGGCCCTTCAGGCCCGACACGTTCGGCAGCAGCGCGTCCTCGCCGACCTCGACGCCATCCATCACGATCTCGCCGGTGATCGAGGCGCGAAGGGAGAGCTTGCCGCCAATCTTCGGGGCGGAGAGGCCCTTCATGCCCTTGTCGAGCACGAAGCCGCGAATCTCGTTGTTGTGCGCGGCCGACTTCGCCCACACCACGAACACGTCCGCGATGGGGGAGTTGGAAATCCACATCTTGGTGCCGGTCAGGCGATAGCCGCCGTCGATCTTCTCGGCGCGGGTCTTCATGCCGCCGGGATCGGAGCCCGCATCCGGCTCGGTCAGGCCGAAGCAGCCGACGAACTCACCCGAGGCGAGCTTCGGCAGGTATTTCTGGCGCTGCTCCTCGCTGCCATAGGCATAGATCGGATACATGACGAGGGAGGATTGCACGCTCATCATGGAGCGGTAGCCGGAATCGACCCGCTCGACCTCCCGTGCCACAAGGCCATAGGCCACATAGGAGGCGCCGGCGCAGCCGTATTCCTCCGGCAGGGTCACGCCGAGAAGGCCGAGATCGCCCATCTCGTTGAAGATGGCGCGGTCGGTGCGCTCCTCCCGATAAGCCTCGATCACGCGCGGCAGGAGCTTGTCCTGGGCATAGGCGCGGGCCGTATCGCGGATCATGCGCTCGTCATCGGTGAGCAGGTCATCGATGAGGAGCGGATCGTCCCACTTCAGTTTCGCAATTTCCTTATGGGCGCCTGCCATGATGCGTTTCCTTTTGCTGAGCGCCGCCGAAATCCGGCGCGCCGGCTGAAGTTGATGAATTTGGGCCGCAAAGTCGCGCTGGACAGGCCGGATGTAAAGCGACATCTTCGAAGCAGGTTATTCGCAAATGGAATGAACTTGTGCTCCGTCGCGGCTTTCTCCCGAGTGTCGGCAACCTTCTCGCCTTCGAGGCCACGGCCCGCCATGGCAGCGTATCCCGGGCGGCGGAGGAATTGAACCTCACGCAAAGCGCCGTCTCGCGCCAGATCCAGCAGCTTGAGGAATCGTTGGGCGTGCACCTGTTCAGCCGGTCCCGGCAGCGGGTGGTGCTGACCGATGTGGGGCGCATGTATGCGGCCAATGTGCGAACCACGCTCGGCGACCTCTCCGACGCGACCCGCCAGGCCATCGCGCTCTCGGGTACGAGCGGCGTCCTCAACCTTGCGGTTCTGCCCACCTTCGGCACCCGCTGGCTCATTCCGCGCATGCCTGAATTTTTTGCGCGGCATCCGGATGTGACGGTGAATTTCGGCGTGCGCCTGGTGCCGTTCGATTTCGCGGCCGAGCCCTTCGATGCGGCGATCCATTTCGGCCAGCCGCACTGGCCCGGGGCCGGGTGCGACCTTCTCATGAACGAGGAATGCGTGCCCGTATGCAGCCCGGCCTACCGGGAGCGGGAGAATATTCGTGTCCCGCAGGATCTGACCCGCGCCACGCTTCTTCAACAAAGCACCCGTTCCACCGCCTGGGCGGAATGGTTCGCCGGCGTGAATGTGGAGATCGGCAACGCCTTGCGCGGGCCGCGCTTCGAGCAGTTTGCCATGGTCGCCCAGGCGGCCGTGGCGGGGCTTGGCGCGGGGCTTATCCCGCATTTCCTGATCGCGGATGAACTCGCCTCGGGGCGTCTCGAAATTCTTTTCCCCCAAAGCCTGATCAGCAGCGGCGCCTATTACCTCATCTATCCCGAACCCAAGGCGGAAGCGCCGCTGGTGCGCTCGTTCCGCGATTGGATCAAGGCGAAGGCGCGACAGGACTCCGCTACGGATAGGGCTTTGCCCGCTTCAGAACCGTCCAGCTCAAGGTGAAAGCGGACCATCCGCAAACCGCGATTGCCGCCACCATCGACAGCGATGAGCCGTCGAAGAAGGCGCTCACGAGCATGATCACGATGGCGCCCGAGCAAAGCTGCAGCGTGCCCATGAGGGCAGATGCCGTTCCGGCGATCGGACCATGGGTTTCGAGCGCCAGGACCGCCGTCGATGGAATCACGAGGCCAAGGCAGCCAAAGGACATGAACAGGAGCCCCCACAGAACGAACGCGCTGTCGATGCCGGCGAGAGTCAGAACGAAAAGCAGGGTCGTCAACGCGGCGAACACGCTGATTGCGGTACGCACCACACGCTCGGCCCCGAACCGCCGCATCAACATGCTGTTGAACTGCGCTCCGCCGATGAAGGCGATGGCGTTCGAGGCGAAGACGAGGCTGTAGCGGGACGGCGTCAGGCCGAAATGCTCGATGAACACCACTGACGAGCCGGCAAGATAGGCAAAGAAGCTCGACTGGCCGAGACCGCCGATGAAGACGAGCCCGAGGAAGCGCCAGTCTCTCAGGAGATTTCCATAGGTGCGGGCGATGCCTCCGATACTCCTGTGGCTCGTTCCCGAAACCCGCGTTTCCGGCAGCAGGGTCGCCACGATGACGAGCCCGATCAGGCCGATGCCGGCGATGGCCCAGAAAATGACGCGCCAGCTGAAGAACTCGGTGAGCATGCTGCCTGCCAAGGGCGCCAGGATCGGCGACACGCTGAACACCAGCATCGTCGTCGCCATGAGCCGCGCGGCTTCCGCGCCCGTATGCAGATCGCGAATGATGGCCCGGGTGATGACCATGCTGGCGCAGGCCCCGACGCCCTGGAGAAACCGGAATGCGATCAGCATCTCGGCACTTTTGGCGAAGCTGCAGCCGATGGCGCCCAGGATGAACAAGGTCAGCCCGAAATAGATCGGCGGCTTGCGGCCGACCTGATCCGAGATCGGGCCATAGATGACTTGGCAGATCGCGACCGCCAGGAAGAAGCTCATCAGGCTCATCTGGACGGCACCGACATCCACCTGCAATTCCCGCGAAATCGCCGGGAAAGCGGGCAGATACATGTCGATGGCGAAGGGCCCGATGGCGGACAGCATGCCGAGGACGAGGGCATTGCGCAGAAAAGCGGACTTCATGAAAAAACTTCCGTCGCCCGATCCGAAGGACCGGGATTGATCAATTGGCCTGCGCTTTCAAAAACACAGGCGATCGAGGCAAGCAGGTAAGGAAAACGCGCTGTTGAACTGGGTCACAGCTCCGCGGGGCAGGAATCCGCAGCCAACTGTGTATCATGCTTTTATGCCGCACCGCGCGCGGGTCAAGAGACGAATGCAGCGGATCCATGCGTGCCGCGATGGGCTCGCGACACGATTTATCGAGAAAGTCCGGCAATGTCATCCTTTACAGGAGAGCGCTTTCCTTGCGTCCGGACAGGTGGAAGGCACCGTAGACCGCGATCACGGTCATGGTCAGCAGAATGGTGGAGAGCGCCGAAGCCGTGCCGTATTCACCATCCATGACCGACATATAGATGCGGACCGGCATCGTGATCGTGCGGCCCACATAGAGCACGAGCGAGGACGAAAGCTCGTTCATCGCCGTCACGAAGCTCATGAGCGCGCCGGCGAGAATGCCCGGCAGGATGAGAGGGACCGTGACCTTCATGAAAGCCTTGCCCGGCGAATAGCCGAGGCTGATCGCGGCATCCTCCAGATTCGGCCCCACCTGCTTCAACGCGGCCGCTACCGAGCGCGCCGAATAGGGCAGACGGCGTACATAGACCGCGAGGATGATGACGAGACCCGTGCCGGTGAGCGCAAGCGGGGGATTGTTGAAGCGAGTGATGAAGGCGATGCCCATCACGATGCCGGGCACGATGTAGGGCACCATCAGCAGCGCATCGAGCGCCCCCGTGGCGACGCTCGGCCGCCGCGAGATCAGGTAACCGATGAGCGTGCCGCTGATCACGATGGCGACGACGGCCACCGAGGAGAACATCAGCGTGTTCCAGATCGGATCCGACACGGTCGCGATGACCTTCTCGTAGCTCTGCAGGCTCAGGCCAGGCTGGAACACCGGGCCGCTGGTGCGCCGGAAGGAGAACAGCACCACGATGATCGCGGGCAGCGCACCCATCAGCACGATGGCGTAGGCGAGAACGTGGAGGCCGACCGATTTCAGACCGCTTGCGCGTTGGCGCTCGGGCTTCTTGATCAGGTTGCTGTAATAGACGTTCTTGCGCAGTACCCAGCGCTGCCCGAACACGACCATCATCGACAGAACGATGAGCGCGATGCTGAGCGCCGAGGCCATGCCCGGATTGCCGCCGACCTCGCCCGAGAACAGGTTGAAGGCTTCCGTCGCCAGCACGTTGAAGTCACGCCCGATGATGCGCGGCGTGCCGAAATCGGCAATCGACAGAACGAAGGTCAGAAGCGCGCTTGCCGAGATCGCGGGCAGGATGAGCGGGAAGGTGATCGTGAACAGGCGCTTCCATGGCGGCACGCCCAGGCTTTCCGCCGCTTCTTCCACCGAGCGGTTGATGGCGGCAAGCGCGCCGGAAGTGATCAGGAACACGTGCGGAAAGAATTTCAGGCTGAACACCAAGATGACGCCCGCGACCCCATAGATCGGCGGGATCGAGATCCCGATGGAGGCAAGCCCTTTACGGACGACGCCGCTCGCGCCGAACAGCACGATCCAGGCATAGGCACCGATGAAGGGCGGCGAGACAAGGGCGACGACGGCGAGCGTCTGGATGAGCGCGCGGCCGTAGATGCGGAACCGCGTGGTCACGAAGGCCAGCGTCACGCCGAGGACGAGGGCCCCGGCCATGCCGCCGAACCCGGCGATGAAGGTGTTGCCGATGGCCCGTTGATAGGCCTTGATGGTGAAGATCTCGACATAATGGATCAGGGAGAAGGCGCCGGTCTCATTGTCGAGCAGACTGGCGCGCAGAATCGAGGAAAGCGGCCAGACCAGCAGGACGAGGAGAACGGCCCAGGCCGCGATGAGGACGAAGGTCCACAGATCGAAACGGATGCGCCTGGTCATCACGCTTGCCCCGTCTTCACCACGTCGCCGTTCTGATCGAACAGGGCGATCTTCGCAAGCGGCAGGCGCACATCGACGGGACGGCCTTCCATTGCGATGAAATCGGCGCTCGGATCGGCGACCTGGGCGATAATCTCACCGGCCTCCGTCTTGAGCGTGTAATGGGCCTCACGCCCCAGGAACGTCACCTTGCGGACCTCGCCGCGCAGGGAAATCGCCTCGCCCGCGATGGGCTCGCCGGTGAGAACGACATTCTCCGGCCGGATGGCCACCTCGAGGGCGCCGCTCTTCGCCCCACCAGAGAAAGGAACCGATTGGCTGCCCACCGTGAGCCGTCCGCCTTCGATATGGGCGGGCAGAAAATTCATGGTGCCGACGAAGCTCGCGGCGAACCGGCGGGCCGGCTGGCGGTAGATCTCGAACGGGGTGCCGATCTGCTCCGCACGACCTTTATGCATCACACAGATGCGGTCGGAGACGGCGAGCGCCTCCTCCTGGTCATGGGTGACATAGATGGTGGTGATGCCGAGCCGCCGCTGGATATCGCGGATATCCTCCCGCAACTCGATGCGCAGCTTGGCGTCCAGGTTGGACAGGGGCTCGTCCATGAGAAGCAGGGTCGGGCGGATCGCCATGGCGCGGGCAAGGCCGATGCGCTGCTGCTGGCCGCCGGACATTTCCGCGGGCAGCCGGGACTGATAGCCGTCGAGACGCACCATCTTCAGGCTCTCGGCCACCCGGGCCTCGATCTCGGCCTTGGGCAGGGAGCGGGCCTTGAGCCCGAAAGCCACGTTCTCGGCAACCGTCAGATGGGGGAAAACGGCGTAATCCTGGAACACCATGCCGATGTCGCGCTTATGGGCGGGCTTGTCGTCGATCCGCTCTCCCTTGACGATGATTTCGCCGCGATCCTGATGCTGGAACCCGGCGATGGTCCTCAAAAGCGTGGTTTTTCCACATCCGCTGGGGCCGAGAAGGGTGAAGAATTCGCCCGAGGCAATATCGAGATCGATGCTCTCGAGGACGCGGATGTCCTTATAACTCTTGGCCAATCCCTGGATTTTCAAATCCGCCACGCCCCACTCCTGTTTTCGTATAACTACGTCTTGTGTTCCGTTGACTTTACAAAACTTATGGCTTTCAGCAACATGCCGTAGCTTTGCTACCTAATCCGGGGAGGAATGGAATGCTGAAAGTTGGTTTGACTGCCGGTGTCCTGCTGGCGTCGCTGAGCGTCGCCGCCATGGCGCAGGACAAGTCCGTCGTCGTCTATACGGCGCATAAGGCTTCGATCGTCGATGCGCTAGTTCCCAAATTCGAGAAAGCGACCGGAATCAAGGTCGATGTGGTGAAGGCCGGCTCCGGCGACATCATCAAGCGTGTGAAGGCCGAATCATCCGCGCCCAAGGCCGACGTGATCTGGAGCATCGGCGGCGAGCAGCTGGAGGACAACAAGGACCTCCTTCAGACCTATACTCCGAAGGATGATGCCGCCATCCTGCAGACCTACAAGGTCAGCCCGGAATGGATTCCCTATACCGGCATCCTGCTGGTCATGGCGGTGAACAACAAGGAATTGAAGCCCGCCGACTACCCCAAGACCTGGGCCGAGCTCGGTGACGCGAAATGGAAGGGCAAGGTGTCCTCCGCCCGCGCTGACACTTCCGGCTCCTCGTTCCAGCAACTCGCGACCGTTCTCATCGCCCATGGCGACAAGGGCTGGGACGTCTACAACAAGACCCTCGCCAACATGAACCTGTCCGACTCGTCCGGCGCCGTTCCGCGCTACGTCAACGACGGCGAGGCGCTTGTCGGCCTGACGCTCGAGGACAATGCCCTCGACTACGTGAAGGGCGGCGGCAACGTGGCGATCGTCTATCCGGAGGACGGCTCCTCGACCGTTGCGGACGGCGTAGCGCTGGTGAAGGGCGCTCCGCATGCGGATAACGGCAAGGTCTTCATCGACTGGCTGCTGTCGAAGCCCGTCCAGGAAGAGCTCGTCTCCGAGATCGGTCGCCGCTCCGTGCGCAAGGACGTGACCGGCGCCGGCCTGAAGCCGATCAGCGAGGTCAAGCTCGTCGACTACGACATCAAGAAGGTGGCCCAGAACCGCAACGAGTGGATCGCCAAGTGGAAGGCGGCTCTGCAGAACCGCTAATCCTATAAAAGCGTAAAGACGACATCATGCTGATCGAGGCATTCTCCGAGGCCAAGGACCCGTCCGCGCCTCACACCAACGAGGACCGTCTCGTGATTCTGCCGGGCCGCGCCTACGCGGTTATCGACGGAGTCACGGACCGGCTCGGAACCCGGTACGGCGGAGTCCTGTCCGGTCAGTATGCGGCCATGATCGTCAAGGGCGCGCTCGAGCATATGCTGAGCGCGCCCGATGCGCTCACCGACGGCCTAGCCATCGTCCGGGCGCTCACCTTGGAGATCGAACGCGCCTACAAGGCGCACGGTATGTTCGAGAAGGCGCAGACCGACTGGAACGTGCGTCTCGGGGCAGCCCTCGCCCTGGTGCTGGTCCAGGACAAAACCCTCGACGTGATCCTGGCCGGCGACAGCGGCGTGCGCATCAACGGCAGAGAAATTCTTCGCATGGAGAAAGATCTCGACCTCATCACCTCGGCTTTGCGCCGGGAGGCCTGGCCCGTGATCGGCGAGCGAACCAAGGACCCTGCCCTGCAGGAACAACTGTCGCGCCGCATCACATGGCATGGCACGGGACAGGCGGTGGACGCCTTCAACGGCGCCCTGACAGCGGACGACATGGCCCGGATCGAGCGTCTTGCCATCGACACGAACATCGCGGCCTTGCCACATGTGCCGCGCGATCTTATCACGCATCTCGTCACCGGCGGCATCGTCAATGCCCAGGGCGGCTATCAGAACGATCCCTCCACCATCCTCGGCTATCCCTGCCTCGATGGGTTCCCGGTGCCGGAGAACATGATCTGCATCGAGCGGCTTCCCCGCGGCAGCGTCGAGACCATCGAAATTTTCTCCGACGGCTATTTCAAACCCGGCGACGGGTTCGGCGCCGCGGCCTGGGAAAAGGCGTTCGCGGAGGCGGAACGGGAGGATCCGGCCAAAGTTTTTCTATACCCTTCCCCGAAGGGATCGACCGCCTCGGCCTGGGCCGATGACAGGACCTATCTCGGCATCAGGTTCTAGGGAGCCGCGGGATATCGGGATGAACCGCCCCACTACCCTGATCGAAACCATCGAGCAGATCGCGCCGAACCTGAAGAAGGCCGAGCGCCGCGTGGCCGACATGGTCCTTCAGGATATCGAGGGCACGACCCGCAGCAGCATTAAATCCTTTGCGGCCCATGCGGAGGTGAGCGAGCCCACCGTGATGCGTTTCGCGCGCCGGGTCGGCTGCGACGGCTTCAGCGATTTCAAGATGCGCCTCGCGCAGGATTTCGCGGTGGGGCGGATGTATATCGAGGCCGAGCGCAAGGTGCAGGCGGGGGATGCCGGCACCACCGCGCAGCATGTCTATCAATCGGGCATCGATGCTCTCGCGACGGCCTTTGCCGGTCTGGAAGAGGACGCATTGACGAGGGCGGCGGACGCCATCGCCAAGGCCGGCAAAACAACCTGCCTCGGTGTCGGCGGCAGTTCGGCCATCATGGCGCAGGAGATGGAGAACCGCCTGTTCCGTTTCGGCCTTTCCGTGACCGCCTCGGCAGACCCTTACAAGCAGCGCATGCTGGCCGCCATTGCCGACAAGGGCGATGCCTTCATCATTTTTTCAGTGACGGGTAAGCCGCGTTCGCTTGTAGATGCCGCGGGCATCGCCGCCGACCGGGGCGCCTGCGTCATCGCCGTCACGCAGCCGCAGAGCCCGCTTGCCGAGCGCGCGAGCCTACTGCTGCAACTCGCCGTTCCCGGCGACGAGGTGCATTTCAACTTTCCGAACCGCACCCGTTACGGCCAGCTTCTCGTCATCGATTGCCTCTCTGCGCTCGTGGGCGCCATGAAGCAGCCGGTCTCGGCGCGCAAGCTTCATCGTATCAGAACGACCCTGCTCGCCCTGCACGGCCACACGGAAGCGCAACCTATCGGCGATTGACGACATCGCCGGTCCGGCACGGCCCGGCCTCCTCGCTCATGCGGCGAGGGCGAAAAGGCCGAGCGCGTCGCGAATTTCATCAAGCGTCTCCTGCGTCGTTTCCCGTGCCTCCCTCGTTCCCCTTCGCAGGATTTCCAGCACGAAGGCGGGATCCTGCGATAGAGCGGCCCTGCGCTCGCGGATCGGAGCCAGCACGGCCTGCAGCACCTCGTCGAGCCTGCGCTTCACGGTCATGTCGCCTAAGCCGCCGCGCCGGTAGCGGGATTTGAGATCCTCGACCGTGGCGCGATCCTCGTCGAACGCATCCAGATAGGTGAAGACGACATTGCCCTCGACAGAGCCGGGATCGCTGACCCGCAGATGGTGAGGATCGGTATACATGCGATGCACTGCATCTCGGATTTCCTCCGACGAAGCGGAAAGGGGGATCGCATTCCCCTGCGACTTGCTCATCTTGGCCGTCCCGTCGACGCCGGGCAGACGGCCCATCGCGGGAATGAGGGCTTGCGCCTCGGGCAGGAGGCCTCTCCCGATCTGACGATTAATGCGGCGAACGATCTCGTTCGTCTGCTCGATGAGCGGCGCCTGGTCCTCGCCCACAGGCACGACCTGCGCCTTGAAGGCGGTGATATCGGCAGCCTGCGCGACCGGATAGCAGAGGAACCCGGCCGGGATATCCCTGCCGAATCCGCGCGCCTGGATCTCATCCTTGATCGTCGGATTCCGCTCGAGCCGGGCCACGGTGACGAAATTCAGATAGAGCATGCTGAGCTCGGCGAGGGCCGGCAGGCCGGATTGTACGCAGATCGTCGACAGGCCGGGGTCGATCCCGACCGCCAGATAATCGAGCGCAACCTCGATCACATTCCGACGCACCTTCTCCGGATCATGCGCATTGTCCGTCAGGGCCTGGGTATCGGCAAGAAGCAGGAACTGGCGGTGCGTGTGCTGAAGAGCGACGCGGTTCTTCAGCGATCCGACATAATGTCCGAGATGCAGGGGGCCGGTCGTCCGGTCTCCCGTGAGGATGATGGGACGCTTTTCGTCTGTCGCAGGCATAGGGCCTCTCCAAAGGGGAGCCGCCGTGATCGAAAGACTGCTTGGGAGGAAAAACCGCGCCTGCCGAACCACGGCGGCAACGGTCGTTTTCATGACATGACGACGTGCCGCTCCTTACAAGGAGCGCCACCAGAGGGCTTTGGTCGTTTTGGCAACGTCTGTCATGCCCCTGGAATGCCACAGGCGACCGGCTCATGACAAGCCCTTCGCGCCGGAAGGGGCTGGCCGCGGCGTTTCCAGTCAGGTTCTTAAAACTCCGCGCCGCAGAATTCGCGCGCCATGGTGGTTGAGCCCACGGACAATCCTCCATCGACCGGAAGGACCGCGCCCGTGATCATCCGTGCGTCGGGACCGATCAGGAAGGCGGCGACGCCGGCGATGTCCTCGGGCACGCAGATATCGCCCAAGGGATACCAGCGCTTCAGGCGCTCGAAGATCTCCGGGTTCTGTTCGACACGGGCTTTCCAGGCCTGGGTCTTCACGCTGCCCGGCGCGATGGCATTGGCGCGGATGCCATGGGGGCCGAGTTCCACGGCAAGAAACCGCGTCAGCTGGACAAGCCCCGCCTTCGCGGCGCTGTAGGCCGGGTAGCCGTAGATGCCCGAGCCATTGACCGACGAGATGTTGAGGATCGTGCCGCGGCGGCGCGCGACCATGCCGTCCTGCACCGCGCGCACGCAACGCCATGCACCGTTGAGGTTGAGTTCGATATCGGCAAGCCAATCGGCCTCCGACGTGGTGGCAAGCGTCGGGCTGACGACGCCGCCTGCGTTGTTGACGAGGATATCGACGGAGCCGAGGCGCATATCCACCTGCGCAACGGCTTCCGTAACCGAAGCCAGATCCGTCACATCGGC
This sequence comes from Microvirga sp. 2TAF3, assembly GCF_052114965.1. Taxonomy (NCBI): domain Bacteria; kingdom Pseudomonadati; phylum Pseudomonadota; class Alphaproteobacteria; order Hyphomicrobiales; family Methylobacteriaceae; genus Microvirga; species Microvirga sp. 2TAF3. The sequence goes on from NZ_JBFRFT010000001.1 coordinate 96,287, forward strand.
CATGACGATCATAAGATTTTCAGGCGTTCCGAGTGTCTCCATCGCCTTCCGCAGCGCGGCCTCATCGCGATCGAGCATCGCCACCCGATGGCCACCTTTGAGAAAGCGCGTGCAGAGCGCCCGCCCGATATCGCCCGCTCCGCCTGTCACGATGATGGTCTGGCTCATGCCGGTCGTCCCCGCTCGTCCCTGCCCTTCTATAGCGAAAATGTAGCTCGGTGAAAATCCGGCATGGCGGGAACAAATTTTATCGATGAATCGCGTTGTTAAACTACTTTTTTGATCCTAGTCTCATGGCCCTCATTCCTCCCGGTGCCTCATGGATTTAAACGAAAAAACCATCGTCCGCCTCGATTTCGAAGAGGTGATCGTTCCCGCCCATCCCGGCGTGATCAATTCGGAAAGCCTGAACAAGCCGCTCCATATGCTGCCCGTCGGCGGCAAGCAGGCCTGGTCGGTGCAATTCGACGCATTGCCGAAGCTGATCATGCGCATGACGCTCAAAGACGGCACCGTCGGCCTGTCGGAATTCTATCGCGACCACAACTGGGCGACCATCGAGGGCATTTCGAACCTGCTCCTCGGCCAGAGCATCGCCGACATGCCTCTGCAGGACCTGCCCATTGCCCTGTGCCGAGAATATGACGGATTCGAATGCGCGATCTGGGATGCCTATGCCAAGTCGCTCGGCGTACCGCTTCACCGCCTGCTCGGCGGCGCCGTGCGCCGGCATGTAAAGATCAGTGCATGGTCGAGCCACCGCACGGTGGAGGAGATCGGCCCCTGGGTGAGGCAATATCATGAGCAGGGCTTCGACTGTATCAAGTTCAAATGCGATCTTGAGGACGACGTCGTCGCCTGGTGCATAGAGATCAAGAAACATGCTCCCGGCATGAAGGTGATCTTCGATCCCAACCAGCGCTGGGAAAACTCGGGCAATGCCCGGCCGATCATCCGAGAACTGGAGAAGATCGGTAACGTTCTGCTCCTCGAGGACCCGATCCAGCGCTGGATGATCCAGGATTACGCGAATCTCCGCCAGTTCAGCGCGATCCCCATCGCGCTGCACGTGTCGCTGCCCTACGTTTTCCAGGGCCAGCGCCCCTATGAGGCGGTGAATGCCATTGCGCATGGCGCGGTCGACGGTTTCAACTTCAATGGCGGCCTCGCCAAGTTCAAGTCGCTCGCCGATCTCGCCACCATGGCCGGGCTTCCCTGCTGGCACGGCTCCGAGGTCGATCTCGGCATTCTCGAAGCGATGTATGTACATCAGTCTGCGGCTGCCGCGAGCTGCATCTGGCCAAGCGACATCTTCGGCCGCATGATCCGCTCGCACGACCTGCTCAAGACGCCGCTGACCATCGAGCCGCCGCATATCCGTGTGCCGGAGGGCCCGGGCCTCGGCATCGAGCTCGACGAAGAGGCGATCCGCCGCTTCAAGGTGTCCGAGCGCACGATCCGATAAAGGGGGCCTCCATGTCCGACATGAATCCGTTTCCACCCGCCGACGAGGCGCGCCATGCCATCTGGGAAATGCTCGTCCATCGCGACATCGACGCTTTCGTCGCCGGCGACTGGGACGCGCATTTCCGGGACTTCGCGCCCGATCTCTTCTTCGGCATCGACGCGCGGTTTTCCGACAACCCGGATAGCTGGCGCGTCACCTATGCGGACATCGCCCGCTATCGCGAGGCATGGCTCAGCGGGGCCAAGGAACTCAAGGGCCGCATTGCGGACGGAGAGCTTCGCCGATCCATCTTCGCGCTCACAACGTTGCGCGACATCGAGATCATGGGTGATTTCGCGCTGGCACGGAAAAAGTTCGATGGCGCGATCCGGCTGAACGACGGCGAGGCCGTCACCCTGCGCTGGCAGACCCAATATTTCTGCCGTCGCATCGAAGGACGCTGGCGCATCGCAGGCTTCCTCGGCTACCTGCCGAATCCCATGGGAAGCCGCAATGTCTCGGAGCCCGTCAAGCGTGCGCCTGCCGCGACGCAAGCCCCCGGCAACGGTCCCTATTCTCCCGTGATCGAGGTCGCGCCCGGCAAGATCGTCGTGGTTTCCGGTCAGGCCGCCGTAGGGCCGGATGGAAAGACCATCGGCTCCGATATCCGTACCCAGGCGCGGGTGACGATCGAGAACTGCGCCATGCAGCTGCGCAATGCAGGATGCAGCCTCGCCGATGTGTTCAAGGTCAACGTCTATATGACCGATCTGAACGACTGGCCCGCTTTCAATGAAATCTATGCCGAGATGATGCCCCCGCCCCTTCCGGTCAGAACGGCCGTCGAGACGAAGCTGCTACGGGACTTCGTGGTTGAGATCGAACTCTGGGCGGTGAAGCCATGAGGTGGGAGAAACTCACGACGCTCGAGATCGGGGCGCTCGACCGCTCCATTCCGGTCATCATGAACATCGCCGCCATCGAGCAGCATGGACCGCACCTACCTCTCGACACCGATGCGCGCATCGGCGGCCATTTCCTGGAGGAGCTCGACAAGCGGCTCGGCGACAAGGTGCTGATCCTGCCGCCGGTCGTGGTCTGCGCCTCCGAGCACCACATGGATTTCGTCGGCACGCTCACCGTCCAGCATCCGACCATGCTCGCCTATGTGACTGACATCCTCAATTCGGTCGCCGCCCACGGCTTCACCAATATTCTCCTGCTCAACAGCCACGGCGGCAACCAAGCCATCGGCCAGGTCATCCTGGAAAGCTTCGGCGCCCGTCATCGGAATTGCCGGATCGGCCTGCTCACGTGGTGGCGCATCGCCACCGATGCGCTGCTGAAGTTACAGGAGAGCAGCTTCGGCGGCGTCGGTCATGCCTGCGAATTCGAAACCTCGCTGATGCTGCACATCGACCCGTCGAGCGTGCGCAAGGATCTGGTCGCCGGGCGCACCCATGTGATGACCCATGACTGGGCCAATTCCGACCTTCTGCGCGGCGGCTGCGGCTCCCTGTTCCGCACCATGGCGGAATTGTCCGGCGGCACGGGCGTCGTCGGCGATCCGAGCTTCGCCTCGGCGGAAAAGGGCGCCGCGATCAGCCGGATCGTGGTCGACGCCTTGGCCGAGATCGTCGGCACGATGAAATAAGACAACGGCTCCCGGGACGATGGCGCTCCGGGAGCGAATCTTCGCTCACGCGAATCCGTCAGATGCCTCCGATGCGACTCCAGTCGCCGCACCCATGATTTCGAGTTTCGCCGTTGAGTTCTGACGTTTCTTTTTAGAGAATTACAAACATTCCTATAAATCCGAAACACCTTATTTTGCAATTACTTATGCACTATGATCGGATCCTGGCGAGGACGAGAAGGAAGTCTTTTCGGGCGAAGCTTACCCTTCGTTAACTATGTTCGCCCATGTCTGGTTAAGCATTCCGTTGATGGCGCCGCTGATCCGAGAAGAGGACATCATGCAAACCTCTCCCCGCTGCGCCCGCCTCAGCTGACCCGTCGACGCCAGATTCATCTCCAGGTTCATGACCCTTTCGCAGCCCCAGAATCGGACAAGCCTCGGCGCCCAGGAACGCTATGGACGGTCTCGTCCTGCCTGCAGACGCCTTCTTGGTGCAATCAGGATGTTCGCCGTCGCAGCATCCGTGGCTTTGGCCGGCTGCTCGACCCAATCGGGCTTGCGCTTCGCGACGCTCATGACGGAGGTTCCGGCCTCTAAGGCGATGATCCTGCCGCCACCCGGCGGGCCGGCCGTGGTCGCGGTTCTGCAGCGCGCCTATCAGAACGGCATTGCCCAGGAGATCGCCTTGTCGACGGCCTCGGTGACGACAGGCCAGAACGCCTTCTATGCCAGCATGGTCAACGACTTGGAGGTGTCATCCGAGATCGACGATGTCGCCAAAGTCAGGCGGATCACCCCCGAGCGGCTTCAGGGCGAGATGGAAGAACGGCTTCCCGGCATCGAGATGCAGACATCCCTTTATTACGTCCAGAACAAGTACGGCCCCTTCGGATTTGCCACAGGGCGCTCGGGGTCGGGGGATCTGTGTCTCTATGCCTGGCAGGAAATCGAGCCGAACAAGCCGGCCATTCTCACCCCAGGCGGCATCATCTCCATCCGGCTGCGCCTGTGCGACGCCGATGCGACCGAAGAGCAGCTGCTCCGCAGCATGTATGCCTTCACGATCTCGGCCTATTTCTCGTCCTTGGATTGGAACCCCTACGGCAGCCCGCCGCCCGTTCCGCTGCAGCTCGGCCAGATCGATGCCCCCCTTTACCCGATCGGAATCGGCGCATCGGGCGGGGCACCGGTCCCGCCGCCGAAGGGCCGGCCGGCCGTCATCAGCCAGCCATCGGCCAGAATCGTTACGAAAGATACCGTTCTCCCGCCTCAGGCGGAACCTCAGGCGCCGCTCAGTGGCTACCCCGTGGTGCCGCCTCCGCCCTGATCCGATGCATTATATCAGTCTCTAACCATAGAATAGAAATGGCTGAGATAGCGATAGACCGTTACGTAAGCTTAGATTATGCGTAGCACCTGCCATAAAGAAACATGAATAGAGATCGGGGACTGATGAAGAAGGGTCTTATTGTGGCCTTCTGGGCCGTGGCGGCGACCTTGATCCTCGTATTGGTTGCCTTGCCTATCAGTCTCCAAGCGCATCTCATCGCAGGCCTTGTCGTCGTCGCCTGCATGATCGTCCTGAAATTCTTTCGGGCTCAGGGGATCTGGCGCCTCGTCGCACTCTCGCTCGGCACGGCGATCGTCCTGCGTTACGTTTTCTGGCGAACCACCAACACGCTTCCGCCCATCAACGAACTTGCCAACTACATCCCGGCGATCCTGCTCTACATCGCCGAGATGTACTGCGTCATGATGTTGTTCCTCAGCCTGTTCGTGGTCTCGAGTCCCCTGCCCTCGCGCCGGCCGCCCATGATCGATGAGGAAAACCTGCCGTCGGTCGATGTTTTCGTTCCCTCCTATAATGAAAGCGCCAGCCTGCTCGCCACGACCCTCGCTGCGGCGAAGGCCATGAACTACCCGGCGGACAAAATGACCGTCTGGCTTCTGGACGACGGCGGCACCGACCAGAAATGCGAATCCCTCGACAAGACCCAGGCGGCGGAGGCGCGCGAGCGGCGCGCCGAATTGCAGGCGCTCTGCGCCGCGCTCGGCGTCAATTATCTGACCCGCACGAAGAACCTGCATGCCAAGGCAGGCAATCTCAACAACGCTCTCGAACACTCGACGGGCGATCTGATCGCCGTGTTCGATGCGGATCACGCGCCCGCACGCAGCTTCCTCGAGGAAACGGTCGGCTATTTCAGCACCGAGAAAAACCTGTTTCTCGTCCAGACCCCGCATTTCTTCATCAATCCCGATCCGCTCGAGCGAAACCTGGGAACCTTCCAGACGATGCCATCTGAGAACGAGATGTTCTACGGCATCATCCAGCGCGGCCTCGACAAATGGAACGCGGCGTTCTTCTGCGGATCAGCCGCCGTGCTCCGGCGTGAGGCGCTGCAGGAGACAAACGGGTTCAGCGGCATCAGCATCACGGAGGATTGCGAGACCGCGCTCGAACTCCATTCCCGTGGCTGGAAGAGCATCTACGTGGACAAGCCGCTGATTGCGGGCCTGCAGCCGGACAGCTTCGCCAGCTTCATCGGCCAGCGCTCACGCTGGGCGCAGGGCATGATGCAGATCATGCGCTATCGCTTCCCGCCGTTCAAGCGCGGCCTCAAGCTGCCGCAACGCCTGTGCTACATGTCGAGCACGCTGTTCTGGTTTTTCCCGCTCACGCGGTTCTTCTTCCTGGTTTCCCCGCTCTGCTACCTGTTCTTTTCGCTGGAGATCTTCACCGCGTCGGGCGGCGAGTTCCTCGCCTATACCTCGACCTACATGATGGTGAACTTCATGATGCAGAACTATCTCTACGGCCGCTATCGCTGGCCGTGGATCTCTGATCTTTATGAATTCATCCAGACGGTCTATCTGCTGCCGGCCATCCTGTCCGTCATCGCCAATCCGAGCAAGCCGACCTTCAAGGTCACGGCCAAGAACGAATCCATGATCCAAAGCCGGGTCTCGGAGCTGGGCGCGCCCTTCTTCGTCATCTTCGGCATTCTCGTGCTCGGCGTGATCGCCACCGCCGTGCGGATCTGGGCGGAGCCCTACAAGGCCGACGTCACTCTCGTGACGGGCGCATGGAACCTGCTCAACCTCATCATCGCAGGCTGTGCCCTCGGAGTCGTGTCGGAACGCGGGACGCGCCGCCAGAGCCATCGGATACGCTCGCAGCGACCGAGCCGCTTCATCATGGGCGACAAGATCGTCGATGCCATGATTCAGGATGTCTCGGTCGGCGGCGCAAGCCTTCGCCTGTCCCAGTCCGGCCTGCCGGGCCTCAAGAAGGGCGCGCTCGGCACGCTCGAGTTCACCCCTTATTCCAAACTGCCCATCAACCAGCTGCCGATGGAGGTACGGAAGATGAGCATGGACGAGAAAGGCGTTCTCATCGGCTGCCGTTTCCTGACCGAAACACCCGAGCACCATCAATTGATCGCCGATCTGGTTTTCGCCAATGCCGATCAGTGGAGCGAGTTCCAGAAGCGGCGCCATCAGGATATCGGCATCCTGCGCGGCACCCTGTGGTTCCTCACCGTCGCGATCTACCAGACAGGGCGCGGCCTGGCCTATCTTTTCGGCCTTCAGAAGCTCGGTGCATCGCAATCGCCGGCTCCGGCCGTCAACACGGCCGCCGAGCCGGCATCGATAGCGAAGTAGGGGCTGGTCTTGCGCGCGTTTCTGATCCCTCTCCTCCTCGCGATCGAGGCTTTCGCCGCAGGGCCCGCCCTTGCACAGGCGGCCCCTTTCAACATGACGCCGGACAGGCCGGGCGCAGCGCCCGCAACACCGGCTGCACCGCCTTCGCAGCCCCAGCCCCCGGCGCAGCCGCCCGCTGCCGCTTCGCCTTTCGGCATGAAGGCTCAGCCTGCAATGCCGTCCGCCCCGACGACGGCGTACACGCCGTCCCAAACACAGTCCCCGCCCCCCACTTCTCCTTTCGAGATGGCGCCCCAGCCGGCCCGGCCCCCGGCACAGGCGGGGGGAAATCCGGCGCGGGCAACCCAGCCTTTCCCTCAAGCGGCAAACGCCGCAGCGCCGGTGCGCGGCGTCAACCGGCCAATCCTGCCCTTCGAGACCATCCGGTTCGAAGGTGAGGTCGATACGAGAAGCTGGGTGTTCTTTCTGACGCAGGATGAGGCCGCGAGCGGATCTAGCCTGTCGGTAGGATACCAGAATGCCGTCGTGGTCATGCCCGAGGCATCGAAACTGCGCGTGGTAATCAACGGAGAAACGGTCGCCGAGCTCCCCATCGTGTCCTCGCAGGGCATCAAGCGCGTCGTGGTTCCGGTCCGGCCCGGCCTTCTCAGAGGCGGGCAGAACATCATCCGCATGGAGGCGACACAGCGCCATCGCACCGATTGCACGGTGAAGGCGACTTACGAGCTTTGGACGGAACTCGACTCAGCGTCCACGAGTCTCATGTTCACGGAAGGCACCTCCCGCACCATCCGCAGCCTGGAGGATCTTGCCGCCGTCGGTCTCGATGCCCACGGCGTGACGACCATCCGTGTGGTCGCGCCGCGAATCTTCCGGCCGGAAATTCGCGATCGCCTGCTGCGCCTGGTTCAACTTGTCGCTTTGCGCGGCCGCTATGCCCATCCGGTGATCCAGGTAGTGGAAACCGATCCGGGCCCCTCTCCTGTCGGCACGATCAAGGTCGTCATGGGCATCGCCAGCGAATTGCGCGGCCTCATGGCTGCCGTGCCCGATGCCGCATCGACCCAGCCGCTGGCGCTGATGATGCAGGATCCCGGCTCCACGGCCCCGCTTCTGCTCGTCTCTGGCCCGAGCTGGAACGATCTCGACAGCGCCATCAACATCGTCGGCGCGTCGGTGCTCAATGCCAGTAGCGCCGAGCGGAGAACGGTCGACACCGCATCCTGGCTCTGGCCGGAGACCCCGACCCTCCGCAGCGCACGTGCGATCCGTTTCGCGGATTTCGGCATTCCCACGCAGGAATTTTCCGGACGGCGGTTCCGGGCCCGGTTCGCGATCAATCTCCCGTCGGATTTCTACGCCACCGATTACGGCGAGGCGACCCTTTATCTCGATGCCGCGCATACGCCTGCAGTGCAACCGGGCAGCCATGTGGACATCTACGTGAATGGCCGCATCAGCGCGACGATGACGATCACCTCGCGCGGCGATGTCTTCCGCCGTTATCCGATTCGGATCCCGATGCGGAATTTCAAATCGGGCATCAATCACGTCACATTTGAAACCATTATCCTTACCGCCTCCGACGAGCGTTGCGCGCCCGGCGAAACGCTCTCGGACGCGAACCGTTTCGTTCTGTTCGACACCACCTCCTTCTACATCCCGAATTTCGGACGTATCGGGCGCATGCCCGATCTCGCGACCCTGAGCTCGGGCGGTTTCCCCTATGGCGAAATCCCGGCAGCGGTCGTTCTGGCGCGTCAGGATGCTCTGAATTACTCGGCGGCCGGTACTCTTCTCGCACGCATGGCACGGGATGGCACCACACCGGTGCGGGCCTATTTCGTCAATGCCGCAAGCGCCGGAGACCATTCGGTGATCCATATCGGCGCCGTCGACCAGCTTCCTGCAGGTGTGCTCGGGCGAGTGAACGTCTCGGAAAATCTGCGGACGCTCTGGCAATCGACACCGGCCCCGAACTGGTCCCTCCCCACGGGGACCAAGCCCGATACTGCAAGCCAGGCACCGACGAAAACGATTACGGCCATCTCCACCAGCAAGGTTGCCGCGGATCAGGCCGATCAAGCTTCGACCGACGAGATTCGCCAGCGTTGGCTGGAAACCCTTCAGAAGCGCGGCTTCCTGCAGCGGACGATGGAATCCTTCACGACGTGGATGGAGGGAACCTTCAATCTGTCGGTTGCCAAACTCGCCCTCGAGGACCAAGGGGACAGGCCCTACGAACCGCTGCAGCGCACCTCTCTTCTCCTGGCACAGAGCCGCGCGGATGGAACGGGCACCCGCACGTTGGTGACTGCACGGACGGAAGAGGCCCTTGCCGCCGAAATGGCCCGGCTCACAAGCCCGATGCTGTGGCCACAAGTCTCCGGCCGGATCGTATCTCTCGATCCGACCGAGGACAAACTCGACATCCAGCCGATCGACAGTTTCACCTTCGTGCCGACCCAGCTCTTCTCGCTCTGGAACCTACGGCTCGTCGCGGCGAACTGGATGTCGGTCAATATTCTGCAATATGCCCTTTTGATCGTGGCGTGCTGCACGCTGCTAGGCGCGGCCACCTATCTCCTGCTGAACCGTCTGGGGCGCGACCGATGAGCAGAGACATGAATGCGGCGTCATGTTTCCTGTCCTTGTCCATGGCCGCGCTTTTCATTCTGCTCGGCGCGGTGCAACCCGCAAGGAGCGCAACCGTGGAGCCGCTGAACGTCGCAGGCTTCGTCTCATCCTCCGACTGGGAGGCCTACCGCTCCCGCTTCGTGGAAGATAGCGGCCGCATCATCGACAACGCGAACGGCAATATCAGTCACAGCGAAGGCCAGGGCTACGGCCTGCTGCTGGCCTTCGCCGCGGGTGACAGATTGACCTTCGAGAAGATCTGGAACTTCACGCTCACCGAATTCCTGATCCGCGACGACGGGCTCGCGGTCTGGAAGTGGGACCCCAGTGCCACGCCCCATGTGACCGACCGCAACAACGCCGCCGACGGCGATATCCTCATCGCCTACGCCCTCGCGAAGGCGGGCACGGCCTGGCAGGATCAGCGTTACACGCAGGCGGCACAGAAGCTGGCCCGAGCCATCGGCAAGACCACGATCAGCCGGAATCCCGGCTTCGTCCTCCTGCTCCCGGGCGTGAAGGGATTCAGCCAGGCCGATCGTCCGGATGGTCCCGTGGTCAATCTCTCCTACTGGGTCTTCGAAGCCCTTCCCGTGCTGGCGACGCTCGCGCCGGAATTCGACTGGAGCGGCGTCTGGCGTGACGGCGTGACGCTGCTGCGGCTGGCAACCGCCGGAAGAACGCATCTTCCCGCCGACTGGATCTCCATCCGCAACCGACAGCAGCCGCGCACGGCGGACGGCTTTCCCCCTGAGTTCGGTTACAACTCGTTAAGAATACCTCTTTACTTATTGAGGGCAGGGATGTCCGACATGGAGTGGCTGAAAACGCTCAAACAGCGTTGGATCACGGACAAGGAAGGCGTCGCCGTTATCAATGTCTTGACCGGTGAGGTGGAGGAGCACCTGACGGATCAAGGCTATGTTGCCCTGTCCGCCACGCTCGCCTGTGCGCTCGATGGAACGAAGGTTCCGGATGCGCTGAAGACGTTCGAGCCGAATCTCTATTACCCGGCAACCCTTTATCTGCTGTCCATGTCACTGATCGGTGAAAAATATCCGCAATGTCTCTAGCACGTGGCATCATGGCAATGGCGGTTGGCGGCTTGGCCTTTGCGGCTCTGGCCCAATCTGGCGTGGCTCCCCCTCGCCAGACGCCTGATGCTGCCCCTGCCACACCTGCGACTTCTCCGCGTCCGCAAGTGGACGAATCCGCGCTGCGGTACTTCGCATCGCAAGGCGACACGCGTCGCGTGGATGCGGAAATCGCGCGGCTGCGCGCCCTTTATCCCGATTGGACGCCCCCGTCCAACCTCTCCCAATTGGTCGGTGGCGGCGGGCAAGTCAACGATCCCGAAGTCGACCGGCTCTGGAATCTCTATACGGAGAGCCGCATCAGCGAGGCGAGAGCCGCCATCGCCGCGCGACAGGCCGCCGATCCGCAGTGGAAGCCACCGCCGGATCTCATCACCGCCCTCGACGTCGCCGACGCGCGGCGCCGGCTGGCGAACGCTTCCGATAACGGTCAGTGGCGCACGGTTCTTTCCATCGCGACCGAAACACCGTCTCTCCTGACCTGCGCCAATGTAGATTCCCTGTGGCGCGTCGCCGAGGCTTTCGCCAAGTCCAACCAGGCCAACAGGACACAGGACGTCTACACTTATGTCCTGAGCACCTGCACCAACCCTGCGGAGCGTCTCGGAACCCTGCAGAAAGCGCTTGCCCTGCTGCCCGAGCCGCAGGTGACGGACCTACTCAAGTTCGAGCGCACGGGCGGCAACCAATCGGACGATTTCAGTACGGTCCGCGACGAGTTGGCTCGCCGCCGGGTCGAGCGCGCTTCGACGGACGGCAAGCTCACAGCCTCCGCAGAGGATCTCGCGCTCGTCGAAAGGCTGGCCGAGAACGAGAGCGAGCCCGGCAACGCGCTTCTGCTCGGCTATTACAGCTATCACCACAAGAATACCGAGAAGGCTCTGGAGTGGTTCAAGACCGCGCTCGACCGCAACGGCGGCCCGAAGGCGGCCGAGGGATATGCCCTGTCCTTGAGAGACCTCAACCGCTTCGCGGATGCCGAAGCCTTCGCTTATGAATGGCGCGACAAGGCCCCGGAGAACATGAAGGTCTATCTCGACGTGGCGACGGCCCTCTTGAGCCAGGATCCGCCGCCCCGGCTCGAATCGAAGGTGATCGCGCGCGTCATTCCCCCGATCGCCAAGGAACGCTTCGTCAACGGCGCTCAGGCCCTCGGCTGGTATTCCTACAATACCGGGCAGTTCCGATCCGCACGGGAATGGTTCGACGAGGCCTTGAACTGGAAGGCAGACGACGAGCCCTCGGCTTATGGCGTCGCCCTTTCGAGCCAGCGCCTGAATGATCGCAGTCGCTTCAATGCCATCACCGCCCAATGGAGAGCCCGTTCGCAGCGCATCGCCGATCTCGCGGATGGAATCACCCGGGACCGCACGGTACCGGCCGGAAGCCAGCCTGTCGCTACACAGCCGATCGCGGCCCAACCTGCCCCGCAGCCGGCCGTGACCGTGCCGGCCGCACCCTCGACGAGTGAAAGCTCACGCCAGGTCGAAGAAGCGCGCATCGCCGCCTATGACCGCATGGTCGTACGGCAGGAAAGCAGTCTCCAATCCAAACGCGGCCCCGCCCGGTCGGGCGGCGGACGGCGCAATTGCACCGTGACGCGCGATCCGAGCACGCTCTCTGCGGATGCGGCCTTAGGCCTCGGCTGGTGCCTGATGGAACTCAACCGTCCCATGGAAGCGGTCGCTGCCTTCGATCAGGCCATCAGGCGAGGCAGCGCAAAGACCCGTGAGGAAGCAGCCTACGGCAAGTCGCTGGCCTATCTCCGCAAGGACCTGACCTCGGAGGCCGCCGTCGCCGCGGCCGAAGCCCCGCAGACAGCCACGCGCAGAGCCGAACTTGGCGCCACCATCCTCGCGCAGCGCGCCGTCGCCGCCTATCGGGACGGCCGCTGGGTGGAGGTCATCCTCGCCCTGGGAGAACGGGCGCGGATCGTGCCCGAGCAGAACGACCTGATGCTCCTGCGCGGCTGGTCCTACTTCAAGCTCGGACGCTACGAAGACGCGGAAAAGATCTTCCGCGCCGTTCACAGAACCGGCTATTCCAACGATGCGAATGTCGGGCTGAACGCCATCATGGAAGCGACCCGGCCGATCCGGCAATACTGAGCGCCCGCCTGCCGCCGACAGAACAGGTGTTGCAGGCCCCGGCCTTCCGCCCAATATACAGTTCGGCAGGGGCTCGAGCATGATCGGGTATCCCAACTGAAATCTCGACAAGACGTGAGCGATGGCAAGCCTGCAGATCATAGTGTTCGATGTATGCGGGATAGAATGCGCACTGCGCCGGAATGCGGTGCGGGAACTTCTGCCGCTGCCGCGCCTGTGGCGGCCGCCCGGTACGCCGCAGCCGGTTGCGGGATTCTTCAATCTTGGCGGCGCGGCCATCCCCGTCGTTCGGCTCGACAGACTTTTCGGCCTCGAACAGGGCGAGACCTTACCCGAAGCCGACCTCTACCGGCACCTCATCCTGATCGAGGGCCTGACCGGCACGAATCCCACGGCGTTTCTCGTCGACCGGGTTCAGGATCTTGCCGAGGTGAGCCCATCACAACTCTCGCCGGTAACGGAGCAGGGTACGTTGAACGGCTGCGTCGAGGCGGAAATCGATCTCGATGGCGGGCTCGTTCATCTTCTGTCCCTCGAACGCATTCTCTTCGCCGAGGAGCAGCAGGCACTCGCCGAACTGGGACGCCAGGCGCAGAACCGTCTGAGCGAGTGGGCGGTTACGGCCTGATGGCCGAAAAGCCCGTTCCTCATTTCGGACTCGATGCAGGCTTTCCACGGTTAAAGAGCCTCGTCATCGCACGCACGGGCCATTTCTATTATCAGGACAAGGACGACCTGCTCTGGGAACGTGTGCGCAAGCGCCTGCGCGCGACAGGCGCTCGCGACTGCACGCAATATCTGGAACGCCTGAACGATCCAGCCCTCGGCCCTGCCGAGTGGAGCCGTCTCGAAGCAGACATCACTATCGGCGAAACCTTCTTCTTCCGTTATGCTGAGCAGTTCACCGCCTTGCGCGAAAGGATCCTGCCGGACATCATCGCACGCAAACGCGCCGAGAAGCGTCTGCGCATCTGGAGTGCGGGCTGCGCCACGGGTGCCGAGCCCTATTCCATCGCCATCCTGCTCAGCGGGCTGCTCGGAGACGATCTGGAAAATTGGCGCGTCGGCATCGTCGGCACCGACATCAACGAGACGTTCCTGGACACCGCGCGCAAGGCACGCTTCGGCAAATGGGCGCTGCGCTCCCTCTCGCCTGAGGACAGGGCTTCCTATTTCGTATCGGGACCGGAAAAGGACCAATGGCAGCTACGGCCGGAATACCGGTCACTGGTCCGGTTCGAGCGGCATAATCTTTTGAGCCTTCTCGACGGAACCTCGCCGCTTCAGTTCACGGAATTCGACCTCATCCTCTGTCGCAACGTCCTGATCTATTTCCATCCCGATACCGTGGTCAGGATCGTCGGCGCCCTGCGCGACAGCCTCCTCGACGAAGGCTGGATGCTGCTCGGCCATGCGGAGCCCAATCCTGCCTTCGCAGCGATGCTGCAGGTCATCAGCCTTCCCGGAACCGTCGCCTATCTGCGCGGGTCGGGCCATGAGGCCGCCGCGGCACCCGCTCTCGAGAGCAAAGCCACGTATGAGCCACCTTCCTGGCCCATCATTCCGCCACCTCCTCCTGCAAACCCGGAAATACGGCAACGAAGGCCGCTCCCCGCCCCGCCGCCTCGGGCGGAGCCTCACCCTGTCCCGATTCCCGAACGGCCGGACTCTCTCCTGGCCGAGGTCCGCGCCATGGCCGATGCGGGCCAGTTCGAAGCCGCCGACGCCCTGTGCCGGAAAGCGCTTCTCGCGCAGCCACTGAATCCCGTCCTGCATTTTTACCAAGGCCTCATCGCGCAGGCGATGAAACACCCTGTCGAGGCGGAGAAAGCCTTTCGCAGGGGCATATATCTCGATAAGAGCTTTGCCATGGCTCATTACCATCTCGGACTTCTGCTTCTGGCGGACGGGCGATACGGACCAGGGCGACGGTCCATGGCCAATGCGGCGCGCATTGCGGCCACGATGCCGGGCGAAACCGTGCTCGACGAAGCCGATGGACTGACCGCCCGGGAGCTGAGCAACCTTGTCCGCGCGCATCTGCAGGCCATAACCCGATTCGACGTGAGGGGTTGATATGGCGAAGTCGCTGCGCCGCAAGCTGAGAGAGATCAATCGGGCCGGCACCATCTCCGCCGAGGAGAGAGCCCGTCTGATCCTCGACGACAGAACCGAGCGCCTTGCCTCCCGGTCGGGCAACCGCGAGACGGCTACCGTGGCAGCGGTCCAGGTGCTGATCTGCGAGGCGGGCCGCGAGACCTATGGACTTCCCATCGAAGCGGTTGCGGAAGTCCTGCCCTTTCGGGCCTGCCTGCCGATCCCGGACGGTCCGCCGGCCCTGGTCGGCCTTTTCGGACGCGGCGGCCATCTCATCAGTGTGATCGATCTGGGCCTGGCCCTCGGAATCGGCCCCGCAGCAGAAAACGGCAGCCAGCACCTCGTTCTTCTTCGGCGCGATCCCATGCGAATCGCGCTTCGCGTCGCCCGGGCTCATGGGGTCGCTGCCGCCACGCCCATCACCACCGAGGAATCAGGCGGATTTCGCAAGGAATCCGTCATCGGCTACGCCGAAATCCGGTCCGGCGTTGTCGGCCAGGAAAGAATCCTATCTCTCCTGGATATCGACCGCCTTCTCAGCCCTTTCCTGTCTTCCCTACCTGTTTCCGGAGCTTAACGTGACGATCTCGATTGCGAA
The DNA here is from genome assembly GCF_052114965.1 of Microvirga sp. 2TAF3. NCBI lineage: Bacteria > Pseudomonadati > Pseudomonadota > Alphaproteobacteria > Hyphomicrobiales > Methylobacteriaceae > Microvirga > Microvirga sp. 2TAF3. Next base: position 111,573 of record NZ_JBFRFT010000001.1, read on the forward strand.
TCGCATTCTTCTCGGCTTCGCCTTCATTGTCGCGCTGATGGTCGGCCTTGGCATTTACACGATCAATCAGCTCGACGATGTCCGTCAGACCACCGAGACGATCGTCGAGCGCGATCTGTCGGTCATGCGCCAGGTGGAAGCCTCCGGTTCCCAGCAGAACGAGATGCGGGCACTGCGGGAGGAAGCTCTGTCGCGCTTTCTCCTGCGCTCGCTCGGTCAACAGCAGAGTTCCTATGAGAACCTGATGTCCGAATGGGGCCAGCGGGCCGCCGCCACGGAAGCATCCCTGTCCCAGGCCATTGCCACGGTGAACGGCTTCAGGACCCAGTCCGTTTCGAGCGAACGGGCGGATGCCTGGCGTCGCATCGCCGAGCTTCTCAGCGCTGCCAATGCGGAACTTCGCCAGATCAGAACTTCGACCGAGCGCCAGTTCGCGGCGTTTCAGAACAACGATCTGCCCACCGTTCTGGCGGCGCAAACCAGCTTGAATGCCAGCCGGGCCAACTGGACCAGGACCTTGAACGAGACCCGCGGCATTCTGGGGGAAGCCGTCGCCATCGGACAGCGCCGCGTCGCCGAGGTCTACGAGCAGAGCAGGACCTCGATCATCCTCGCGCTCGCGGCCGTCGCCATTCTCAGCATTCTCATCACCTATGCCCTGCGATCCTCGATCGCCAATCCGCTGAGCGCCTTCATGCAGTTCGTCGAGCGGGTCGGGCGCGGCGATCTGGCAGGCCAGACGGCAACAGCGGGCAAGGACGAGATCGGACGTCTCGGCGCAACCCTGAACGAGATGGTCGACGGCCTGCGGCAATTGGCGAAACAGAGCCGCGAAGCGACCGAGAACCTGAACGCGGCGGCGGCCGAGATCCGCGCCTCGACCCAGGAGCAGGCCGCGAGCGTGGAAGAGCAGCTCGCGGCCGTGCAGGAAACCGCGGCGACCGTCGACGAGATCACCCATGCGGGTGCGCAGATCGGCAAGCGCGCGCAGGAGGTCATCGCATCCGCGCAGGCGACCGCTCAGACCAGCATGTCCGGCTTGCAGGCGGTGGACGAAACGGCGCTCGCCATGGATGCTATCCGCGAGCAGGCGGAGGCCGTGGCCGAGAACATCGTCGCCTTGAGCGAGAAGACGCAGGCGGTCGGCGAGATCATCTCCACCGTCAACGACATTTCGGAGCGCACCCATCTGCTCGCGCTCAACGCCGCCATCGAGGCCGCAGCCGCAGGCGAGAACGGCCGCAGTTTCGCGGTCGTCGCGTCCGAGATGAAGGTGCTCGCGGATCAGGCCAAGGACGCGACGGCGCAGGTGCGCTCGATCCTCGGCGATATCCAGCGCGGTATCAACTCCTCGGTCATGCTGACGGAGGAAGCGGTCAAGCGCGTCACCGCCGGAAAGGAGCGGACGGATACGACGCAGCAGACCATCACCGAGATCTCTGACCGCGTTCAGGAAAGCGTCCAGACCTTCCAGCAGATCGTCGCCTCCACCAACCAGCAGCAACTCGGAATCGAGCAGGTGATGGGCGCGCTTCAGAACATCCGCCAGGCGAGCCAGCAGACGGCGGCCGGCACCCGCCAGCTCGACATGGCGGCGGCTAACCTCGCCGATCTGTCGCAGCAGCTTCTCGCTCTCGTCGAGCGCTACCGCGTTTGATCAGCAAGGGCCGGGACCCAGCCTCGTGACGGATATCCGCAAACAGCTGCTCGCAGCATTCGACGTGGAGCACCGGGAGCATCTCCATGCGATCCGGAACGCCCTCGACAATGCCGATCGCGGCAGCGCCATCGACATGGCGGATGTCTTTCGTCGGGCACATTCCCTCAAAGGGGCCGCACGTGCGGTGGATCTCCCCGATGTCGAAGAGGTCGCCCACCAGCTCGAAGCCCTGTTCTCCCAGGTTCTGGAAGGTGAGCGATCTCTGGATACGCCGACCATCGCAGCGGTGCGCGTGAGCCTCGACACCATCGAGGACCTGGTCGCTGAAATATCGAAGCCGGCGGGCACCGCATCCCCAAAGGCGGCTCTGCAGGTCCTCGGGCAATTGTCGGATGCGAAGTCCTCGCCGACCCTTCCCGTACCGCAGATGGAAGCAGTTCAGGAGACGCCTGCGCCCAAGGCGGACAATGCGCCGGACGTGGGGGCGGGCACGTATCTCCGGGTCGCCGCCGAGCAGATGGAGGAGCTATCGAGCTCCATGCATCAGCTCCTTTCGGAATTGCAGGCGGATGAGGCCATGGCGGAAACGCTCCGACAGATCGAATTGGACGTGCGCGGCTTGAGGCGCAGCTGGGATACGCTTCACACGCAGATCGTCTCGCTGGCATCCGGCGCACCGAAATCCGCTACGGGCAGAAATGCGAGATCGGCAAGCGTCTTCGCGCCTCGCCTGAGGGATTTCGATCAGGACCTGAAAAGCCTTTTCCGTAAATTGTCGGCCCTGTCGCGAAGCCACAAGCAGTCCGCCTGGGCCACCGAGCAGGCGGCCCGGCAAGTCCGGGAGAATATCGAGCGGGTATCGCTTGTCTCCGCCGAGACGGTGTTCGGACGTTTCGGGCACATGGTGCGCGAGATCGCGCGTGAGGAAGGCCGTGACGTCCATGCGCGCACCATCGGCCTCGACATCCAGGTCGACCGGCAGGTGCTCCAGGCCCTCAAGGACCCGATCATGCACCTCCTGCGCAATGCGGTCAGCCATGGGGCGGAAGACGCCGCCGAGCGGGCCGCCAGGGGAAAGCCGGAGCGAGCCGAGATCACCCTGGAGCTTGCCTCGCGCGGCGGACGTCTGGCCGTCAGCGTCCGCGACGACGGGCGCGGGCCCGATCTCAGGCGGATCGAGCAGGTGGCGATCGAACGCGGTCTGCTGCCGCCACGGAGGGAGGGCGACCTGCCGCCGATGATGGACCAGCTGCTCCCGCTGGTCTTCTCGCCAGGCTTCTCCACGGCCGATGAGGTCGACCGCCTGTCCGGCCGCGGCATGGGGCTCTCCGTCGTCGCGGAAGCGGCCCGCAAGCTGCACGGCTCGGTATTGCTGCGGCCCCATTACCCCTGGGGTACGGAAGTGCTGCTGTCGGTGCCGTTCACTGCCGCGCGCCAATCGCTTCTCCTGGTCGAGGCGGAAGGACGCATGTTCGGGCTGCCGGCCCATGGGGTCGCGCGTCTCCTGCGATTGCGGGCCGAGTCGCTGGAAAGCGTGGAAGGCCGCCCGGCGGCCCGGATCGAGGTCGGGGGGCAAGACGTTATTGTTCCTGTCATCGCTCTTGCAGCTCTCACGGGATCGCCCAATGCACAAATTCCAATCGAGCTTGGAAACGCGAAAGCCGTGCTCGTCCGGCACGGCGCCCGCTATTGTGCCCTGGCCGTCAATGCCTTTCACGATGTCCGGACGATGCTGGTCAATGAGATTCAGGCCATCGGCTTGGGCGATATGGTTTCCGGCACGGTTCTTCTCGAGGACGAGATGCCCGCGCTTGTGCTGAGCCCCGAACTCTTGGTCGAACATTGGGTCAGGAACGAGAGCCGCCTTGCAGCCGGAGGCTTGGGCCTTGCAGAGTGGGGGCTGGCTGCGGAGCAGCAGGGTGCGACCGTTCTCGTCGTGGACGATTCCATCACCACCCGCACCCTCGAGAAGAGTATTCTCGAAGCGCAGGGCTACCGTGTCCTGCTCAGCGTCGACGGCATCGACGCGCTCAACGTGCTGCGCTCGGGCGAGGCGATGGTCGATCTCGTCATCGCCGATGTGGAGATGCCGCGCATGGACGGTTTCGGTCTCCTGCAGGCGATCAAGACCGATCCTCGGCTCGCGGCAACGCCCGTGATCCTGATGACGTCCCGCGCGGACCCCGCCGACGTGCGCCGGGGCCTCGATCTCGGCGCGAGCGCCTATATCACCAAGCAGAAGTTCGACCAGCGCGAGCTTCTGGCAACGATCGGACAATTGTTATGAGGTCCTCGCCGCAATCGCGCGTCCGCGTGATGGTCGTGGAGGATTCCCTGGTGGTCCGCCAGCTCCTCGCCCACATCATCGCCCGTGATCCGCGCCTGATCCTGGCCGCCGCCGTCGGTTCGGCGGAGGAGGCGCTGCAGGAAATCGGCCGCGTCCAGCCCGATGTGATCTCCATGGACATTCGCCTCCCCGGCATGGACGGGCTTGAGGCGACGCGCCGGATCATGTCGGAGCACCCGACCCCCATCGTGGTGATCGCGGGCAGCATCGAGGACTCGGCGCTCCGGATTTCCATGAACGCATTGCGAGCCGGTGCGCTCTCCGTCGTGGAAAAACCTGTCGGCGTCACGAGCGCGGGTTATGACGGCATCGCGGAGACGATCTGCACGCAGCTCTACATCATGAGCCAGGTGCCCGTGGTCCGGCAGCGCTCCTTCGCATGGCGGACCCAGGCCCCCGAAACATCGCTGCGGCGGGAGGAGGCGACCGGTACCGCGCGGCCGACGATCTTAGGCATTGCGGCATCCACCGGCGGGCCTCCCGCGCTCGCCAAAATCCTGGGCGCCTTTCCCGCAGACTTTCCCATCCCTATCCTTCTCGTGCAGCATATGGGGGCACCCTTCATGGAGGGTTTCGCATCATGGCTGGATGGTTTGATGCCGCTCGAGGTCCGGCTGGCGCAGGACCAGGAAATCCCGGTCGCTGGCAAGGTCTACGTGGCGCCGGGCGACCGTCACCTGCTTCTGTCTCCGACGGGAGCGTTGCGCCTCAGCGCCGCGCCTCCCTTAAGCAGCCAGCGGCCTTCCGCAACCCTGATGTTCGAATCCATGGCCAAGGCCGCAGGACCGAAAGGACTCGGCGTCATCCTGACCGGGATGGGGGAGGATGGGGCCATAGGTCTCGCCGAATTGCGCCAGGCAGGCGGCTACACCATCGCCGAGGATGAAAGCACCGCCGTCGTCTATGGCATGCCGGCCGCCGCCATCCGCATGGGGGGAGCCCGCGTCAGTCTGCCTCTCGATCTCATTGCGCCGCGCCTCCTGCGTCTGGCGAAGGGAGATGGTGAATGAGCATCGCCCCCGCGAGCCAGGCGACCCGCATCCTCCTGGTCGAGGATTCCGAAACCCAGGCGCTCCAGCTTAGGTATGTGCTGGAAACCAACGGTTTCGACGTCGATTGGCAGGCGACGGCGGAGGCGGCCCTCGACAGCCTGAATGCAGGGCTGCCGGATCTCGTCATCGCCGATTACCATCTGCCGGGCATGAACGGCGACGAGCTTTCGCGCCAGATGCGCCTGAATGTGCGCACCCGCGCCATTCCGGTGATCATGCTGACGGAAGCGCGGGAGCGCGCCGTCGAACGGCAGGGGCTGGAGAGCGGCGCGGACGCCTATATCTCCAAATCCGCCGAACAGGATCTGATCATCCTCCGGATCAAGGCCCTGCTTCGCCGGCAGGCCGCCCCCGAAGTGAAGGAGGGCCGCGAGGCGCCGAGCTTCAGTGCCTTCCGCCGGGCCCGCATCATCGTCGTCGACGACAGCCTGACCCGCCGGACCTATCTCCAGGACCTCCTGTCCCGTGAGGGCTATGAGGTGACCCCGGAAGCGGAGCCGGCCGAAGCTCTCAGGCTTGTCGGCGCGCCAGGGACCTCGTGGGATTGCATCCTCGTCAACGTCTTGAGTCCGAGCTTCGACGGCATCGAGCTGTGCCGCCAATTGAACGCCTATCGCAGCCTCGCGCCCACGCCTGGGACGGAGCTTCCGAGCTTCTACATCGTCGGCCTGGGCAACGAGGATGGCGGGGACGTGCTGGCGCGCACCTTCGCAGCCGGGGCGGACGACGTCGTGCCGGGCACTGCAGAGCCTGATGTCATGCGGGTCCGCATCCGCGCCCTCGTCCGCCGCAAGCTTCTGCAGGACGAGAACTGGCGCATCGAGGCCGAACTGCGCGAGCGCGAACTCGCGCTTGAGCGGGTACGGGCAGAGGCCGCCGCGGCGGAGGCCCGCGCGTCTCTCGCCGAAGCCTTGGCCAAGGCCAATTCCGAACTCGAACAGGCCAATCATCGCCTCAAGGACACCCAGGCCAAACTCGTCCAGGCGGCCAAAATGGCCTCCCTCGGCGAGCTGGTCGCGGGCATCGCCCATGAAATCAACAACCCTCTCGCCTTCATCCTGGCGCATCAGGGCACGGTCGAACGCCTGCTGACGGACATTTCGGGGAAGATTCCCGCCGGATTAGGGCTCGAACGTCCCGTTGCAAAATCCCTCGAACGCATAGGCGCCATGAAACTTGGGCTTGGGCGGATTCAGGAACTCGTCCTGAACCTGCGGCGCTTCTCCCGCCTGGACGAGGGCGGATTTCAGACCGTCAATGTACGCGAATCGATCGAGACGGTGCTGGCTCTTCTGGGGTACAAACTGGGCACGCGCATCGATGTCCGCCGCCACTATGGTGGCGTTCCCGACCTTTATTGCTCTCCGGCCCTGCTGAACCAGGTTGTCATGAACATCATCGGCAACGCGGCCGATGCAATTCCGGGAACCGGCGCGATCGATATTGAAACCTCAAGCGACGAGACAACCTATACCATCCAGATCAGCGATACGGGACCGGGCATCCCGCAGGACCTGCGGGAGCGCATCTTCGAGCCTTTTTTTACGACCAAGCCGGTCGGCGCAGGAACTGGACTCGGTCTTGCCATCGCTTATAGCGTCGTCCAGGCCCACGAGGGAACGATCACGGTGGATACAGGCCCGTTAGGCGGCGCCAGCTTCGCCGTTACGATCCCAAGGCGGAAAGTTGAATGATCGCGTCGAACGACACCAATCCCAAGCCTGGCACGATCCTGGTCGTCGACGACGAGCCGGATATTCTGGTCGCCATCGAGGACCTGTTCGAGAATGATTATCGGGTGATCACCACGTCATCGCCCCTCCAGGCGCTCGTCATCCTCGACCGCGAACCTGATATCGCGATCATTATCTCCGACCAGCGCATGCCGGAGATGCAGGGCGACGAGTTCCTTGCCAAAGCCAGGACCCGCAGCCATGCGGAGGCGATCCTCCTTACCGGCTATGCGGATCTGAAGGCCGTGATCGGGGCGGTGAACAGAGGCCGGATCATGGCCTATGTGCCCAAGCCCTGGGATCCGGCGGCTCTCACCAGCATGGTCGCCTCGGCTTATGAGCGTTTTAGGCTCGCCCGCGAGCTCGACACCGAACGCGCGTTGCTCCGCGGCCTCATGGAAAACATGGGCGACCGGATCTCGTTCAAGGATCCAGAAGGCCGGTTCGTGCGGTTGAACACCAGCAAGGCGAAAAGCCTCGGTCTCAGCATCGGGGCGTGTTTGGGCCGCAGGGAAAGCGAGCTCGTCGGCCCCGAGCAGGCCGCCGTGATCGAACAGATGGAATATCAGGCCATCACGGCGCGAAGCCTTGGTGAACGCATCGAGGAGCGGCACGGTCCGGACGGCGTGACGCAATGGTTCTTCATCAGCCATATTCCGATCCTCGATGAAGCCGGTACCGTCACGAACCTCGCCACCATCGAGCGCGATATCACCGAGCGCAAGGTGATGGAGATGCGCCTACGGCAGGCCGACAAGATGCAGGCGCTCGGTACCCTTGCGGGAGGCGTGGCGCACGACTTCAACAATCTTCTGATGGCGGTTCTCGGCAGCCTCGACCTCGCCTCGCGCCGCGCCCCGGACGATCCGCGCCTGAACAGGCTTCTGCAGAACGCCACTTATGCCGCCGAGCGGGGCGCTTCCCTGACTCAGAGGCTCCTCAGCTTCAGCCGGCAGCGGGATCTTCGATTGCAGGCCGTCGACGTCAACCATGTCATCGCGGACATGAATGATCTGCTCATGCGCACCCTCGGCGGCGTCATCAGGATCGAGAAGAGCCTCTCCGAGGGCCTCTGGATGGCCATGGTCGACCCGGACCAGCTCGAACTGGCGGTGCTGAACCTCTGCATCAATGCCCGCGACGCGATGCCGGAAAACGGGGTGCTGACCCTTTCAACGCGAAACCAGACCGTGTCGGAAGGAGAAATCGCAGATATGACCGGGGGCGACTACGTGGTGATCTCCGTGGCCGATACGGGCGCGGGGATTCCGCCGGACGTCCTGAACCGGGTGCTCGAGCCCTTCTTCACCACCAAGGAAGTGGGCAAGGGCACCGGCCTCGGCCTGCCCATGGTCTACGGCCTCGCGCAGCAATCGGGCGGCACCGTCACCATCGACAGCACGGTCGGCGTGGGCACGGTCGTCGAGCTCTATCTGTCCCGCACCGCCGCGGGCCGGCACGATGCGCCTCCCAAGGAGGCGGCGGCGATGCCGTCCGCTCCCAAGGTACGCGTTCTGCTTGTGGATGACGACGCGGAAGTCAGGGCCGTGACCGCCGCCTATCTGAGCGAGATGGGCCACCGGGTCGTCGAAGCCTCCGACGGGGCGGCCGGTATCGATATCCTCAAGGCCGACGATCAGATCGATCTTCTGATCGCCGATTTCGCCATGCCGGGGATAACCGGCCTGGACCTCGCTATTCAGGCCAGGCGGCACCGGCCCGATCTCGGCGTCCTGCTCGTGACCGGGTATGCCGATCCGGAAAGGATGCCGGAAGGTTATCCTATGTTGCAGAAGCCTTTCGGCCGCAGCGAACTGGCGGCCAAGGTGACCGAGGTGGCGCGTGAAACCGCCCGGACCAGAATCGGCAATCCCAGCCCGCGGTAAGGTTCATCGGGTTTCGCCTCAGGAAAGTAAGGCGAATGGCAGCGGCCAGCGGCGCTCCGGCTTCCCATTCGTCCCGAAAAATCCCTGCAAGGCTGAAGCATTCCTTATGAATGGAAATATGAATGGAAATTCGTGAAATTGCTCTATGTCTTTGAAAAAGCCATTTTATTTCGCAGAATCAGCGCCTGCCTTTACTGAGAATGCGCAGAACTTCATCGGCGAGCAGGGTCGGGAGTTTCGCGTTCAAGTCGCGCAGATTTGACAGCATCAAGCAGCCTGCCCCGGTGCCGGTAAGCATGAAATGCTATATTTTTTCCGAATTCTCCGGATCCGAAGACGGACCGATTGACATTGAACGATGTTCGCACATTAACTCTGTCGCGGAACGGCCATAATCCAGAGCCGTCTCAGAGGACTTTCATAATGAAGAAATCAGCTCTTCTTGCAGCTGTCTGCGTTCCGGCATTCCTGGCAGCGGCGCCGCTGTCGGCCAAAACGCTCGTCTATTGCTCCGAAGGCAGCCCGGAGAACTTCTACCCTGGCGTCAACACCACCGGTACGTCATTCGACGCCAGCGAGCAGATCTATAACCGCATTGTCGAGTTCGAGCGCGGCGGCACGAAAGTCGTTCCCGGCCTCGCGGAAAAGTGGGACGTCTCGCCCGACGGCACGGTCTATACCTTCCACCTCCGCAAGGGTGTGAAGTGGCACTCCAACAAGAACTTCAAGCCGACCCGCAACATGAACGCCGACGACGTCGTGTTCATGCTCGAGCGTCAGTGGAAGCAGGACAACCCCTACTTCAAGGTCACGAGCCCGAACCACTCCTATTTCGACGACATGGGCATGCCCAAGCTGATCAAGTCGGTGGAGAAGGTTGACGATTCCACCGTCAAGATCACCCTGAACCAGCCGGAAGCGCCGTTCCTCGCCGACCTGGCCATGATGTTTGCCAGCGTCCAGTCGAAGGAATACGCCGACGCGATGCTGAAGGCAGGCACCCCGGAAAAGATCGACCAAGAGCCGATCGGCACGGGCCCGTTCTCCCTGGTCCAGTACCAGAAGGACGCGATCATCCGCTATAAGGCGTTCCCCGACTACTGGAACGGCAAGGCCAAGATCGACGACCTCGTGTTCGCGATCACGCCGGACGCCTCCGTCCGCTGGGCGAAGCTTCAGAAGGGCGAATGCCACGTGATGCCGTACCCGAACCCGGCAGATCTCGACGCCATGAAGAAGGATCCGAACGTCACGATCCTCGATCAGGCCGGCCTGAACATCGGCTATCTCGCCTACAACACCACGAAGAAGCCCTTCGACGACGTGCGCGTCCGCAAGGCGCTCAACATGGCCATGAACAAGAAGGCCATCGTCGACGCGGTGTACCTGTCGAGCGGCGTGCCGGCGAAGAACCCGATCCCGCCGTCCATGTGGTCCTACAACGACGCCGTCAAGGACGAACCGTTCGATCCGGAAGCCGCCAAGAAGCTTCTGGCCGAAGCGGGCTATCCGAACGGCTTCGAGACCGACCTGTGGGCCATGCCCGTACAGCGTCCGTACAACCCGAACGGCAAGCGCGTCGCCGAGCTCATGCAGGCCGACCTCGCCAAGATCGGCGTGAAGGCCGAAATCAAGTCCTATGAATGGGGTGAGTACCGCAAGCGTATGCAGGCGGGCGAGCATGGAATGGGTCAGTTGGGTTGGACCGGCGACAACGGCGACCCGGACAACTTCCTGCACACCCTGCTCGGCTGCGCCTCGGCGCAGAGCAACGGCTCGAACGTCGCGAAGTTCTGCTACAAGCCGTTCGACGATCTCGTCACGAAGGCGAAGGTCACGACCGATATCGGCCAGCGCACGGAGCTCTACAAGCAGGCTCAGGTGATCTTCAAGGAGCAGGCTCCCTGGTTCACCGTCGCCCATGCCGTGCAGTTGAAGCCGGTCCGCAAGGAAGTGGTCGACTTCAAGCTCTCGCCCTTCGGTCGCCACACCTTCTACGGCGTGGATATCAAAGGCAAGTAAGGCTTTCACATTGGCCTCCGGCGGAGCGGCTTCACGCCGCTCCGCCTTTTTTCCATTTGAGACATGCTCCGATTCATCCTCACACGCGTCAGCCTCATCATCCCGACCTTCATCGGGATCACGCTGCTGGCTTTCTTCCTCATCCGCCTCGTGCCCGGCGACCCGATCGAGACCATGGCGGGCGAACGCGGCATCGATGCCGCGCGCCACGAGCAGCTCAAGAAAGACTTCGGGCTCGACCGGCCGCTGATCGTGCAATACGGCTACTATATCGAGCGCGTTCTGCACGGCGACCTCGGCAAGTCCATCGTCACGCGGGAATCCGTGCTCGACGAGTTCCAGACGCTCTTCCCCGCGACGGTCGAACTGGCGGTCTGCGCAATCCTCTTTGCGCTTCTGCTCGGCATTCCGGCCGGCATCCTGGCGGCGGTCAGACGAAATTCGATCTTCGATCATGGGGTCATGGGCATCTCGCTGACCGGCTATTCCATGCCGATCTTCTGGTGGGGCCTCATCCTCATCCTGCTGTTTTCCGTTCAGCTCGGCTGGACGCCGGTCTCGGGCCGCATCGACGTGCTCTATTACATCGAGCCGGTCACAGGCTTTCTGTTGATCGATTCCCTGTTCTCCGACGATGAAGGCGCGTTCCTGTCGGCGCTCGGGCATCTCATTCTGCCAACCATCGTGCTCGGCACTGTGCCGCTTGCCGTCATCGCGCGCATGACCCGCTCGGCGATGCTCGAAGTCTTGGGCGAGGATTATATCCGCACCGCCAAGGCGAAGGGCCTGTCACGTTTCCGCGTGATTTCCCTGCATGCCTTGCGCAACGCCTTGATCCCCGTCGTCACCGTCATCGGCCTGCAGGTCGGCGTTCTCTTTACTGGCGCGATCCTGACCGAGACGATCTTCTCCTGGCCCGGTATCGGCAAGTGGCTGATCGAAGCGATCTTCCGCCGCGACTATCCCGTCCTGCAGGGTGGCCTGCTTCTCGTCGGCGTGATCGTGATGAGCGTGAACCTGCTTGTCGATCTCACCTATGGCCTCATCAATCCGCGCATCAGGTATAACCGATGACTGCAGAAACCATGGAAGCTCCCACCGTTGCCGTGCCGACGGCAACGCCGCCTCACCCGCTTCGCGAGTTCTGGGGCTATTTCAGCGCCAATCGCGGCGCTGTCGCCGGCCTCTTCGTCATCGTCGGCGTCGCCCTTGTCGCATTGCTGGCCGATGTGATCGCGCCGCACTCGCCCTATCTCACCGACACCACGATCGCCCTCAAGCCGCCGTTCTGGCAGGAGGGCGGATTGCTCTCCTATCCGCTCGGCACGGACGCTATCGGCCGCGACATGCTTTCGCGTCTGATCTACGGCTCGCGCCTGTCGCTGATGATCGGCGTGATCGTGATCACGATCTCGATTGTTGTGGGTACCGTTCTCGGCCTTGTCGCGGGCTTCGCGCGCGGCATGACCGAGATCTTCATTATGCGTCTGATGGATATCATCCTGACGATGCCGAGCCTGCTCCTTGCCATCGTCATCGTGGCGGTGCTCGGCCCCGGCCTCGCCAACTCGATGCTTGCCGTGGCTTTGGTCATCCTGCCCCATTACGTGCGCCTTGCCCGCGCGGCTGTGATCACCGAAACGTCGAAGGACTACGTCACGGCGGCTCGCGTGAGCGGCGCCGGGACCTTGCGTCTGATGTTCAAGGAAGTGCTGCCGAACTGCACCGCGCCTCTGATCGTGCAGGCCTCGCTCGGCATCTCGACGGCGATCCTCGACGCGGCGGCCCTCGGCTTCCTCGGACTTGGCGCACAACCGCCTTCGCCCGAATGGGGAACGATGCTGGCGGATGCCCGCGAATTCGTGCTCCGTGCCTGGTGGGTCGTGACCTTTCCCGGTCTTGCGATCCTCATCACGGTGCTTGCCTTTAATCTGCTCGGGGACGGTCTTCGCGACGCCCTCGATCCAAAACTGAAGCGCTGACCATGGCCCTTCTCGAAATTGAAAACCTGTCGGTCGAATTTCCGACCCAAGGCGGCATCATGCGGGCCGTCGACGGCGTCAGCCTCACGCTCGAAGAGGGCGAGGTTCTCGGCGTCGTCGGAGAATCCGGCTCCGGCAAGAGCGTGACGATGCTCGCCCTCATGGGCCTCATCCCCTTCCCCGGTCGGGTCAGGGCACAGAAGCTCTCCTTCAACGGGCGCGATCTTCTGACGATGTCGGACCGCGAGCGGCGCAAGCTCACGGGCAAGGACGTCGCGATGATCTTCCAGGACCCGACGACGAGCCTCAATCCGTGCTTCACCATCGGCTTCCAGCTCACCGAGACGCTGCGCCTGCATGAAGGCATGGACCGCAAGGCGGCGCGCCGCCGGGCGATCGAGCTGCTGGAACAGGTCGGCATCCCTTCGGCGGAGAGCCGGCTCTCCGCCTATCCTCACCAGCTTTCGGGTGGCATGAACCAGCGCGTGATGATCGCAATGGCGATTGCCTGCAATCCGAAGCTCCTGATCGCCGACGAGCCGACCACCGCGCTCGACGTGACGATTCAGGCACAGATCCTCGACCTGCTGATGAACCTGCAGAAAGAGCGCAACATGGCGCTCGTCATGATCACCCACAACATGGGCGTCGTCTCTGAGACGGCGCAGCGCGTAATGGTGATGTATGCGGGTCAGATCATGGAAGAGCGCTCCGCCGCCGACCTGTTTGCCTCGCCGCAGCACCCCTACACGGCGGCGCTGCTGGCCGCTCTGCCGGAGCGTAGCGAAAATACGCGCCTCGCGACCATTCCGGGCGTGGTGCCAGGCCTCTACGACCGCCCGCGCGGCTGCCTGTTCAGCCCGCGCTGCAACTATGCGACCGAGCATTCCCGCCATGTGCGTCCGGATCTGCGGCCTTGGGCCGGCGGCCATGTCCGCTGCCACTATCCGCTCGGTGATCCGAACCGGGACGCCGCCATGAAAGCCGATCATCCTCTTGGAACGGAGGCCGCGTCGTGAGCGCTCCCGTTGTCGAAGCCAAGGGCCTGAAGCGCACCTATGAGGTGAAGCGAGGCCTGTTCAAGGAGCCGGGCCAACTGCAGGCTGTCGGCGGCATCTCCTTCTCCATCGAAGCCGGCAAGACCCTGGCGGTCGTCGGCGAATCCGGCTGCGGCAAGTCCACCCTTGCCCGCATGGTCACCCTCATCGAAAAGCCAACCGAGGGGAGCCTGACCCTCGACGGCATCGATGCGGTCAACCCGCCGGCCGGCAAAGCCAAGGACCTGCGCCGCATGGTGCAGTTCGTGTTCCAGAATCCCTACGGCTCGCTCAACCCGCGCAAGAAAGTGGGAACGATCCTCGAGGAGCCGCTGGCCATCAACACCGACCTGTCATCGGCCGAGCGCACCGAACGGGCGCGCGCGATGATGGCGAAGGTCGGTTTGCGGCCCGAGCACTACAACCGCTATCCGCACATGTTCTCCGGCGGCCAGCGCCAGCGCATCGCCATCGCGCGGGCGCTCATGCTCTCGCCGAAGCTGGTGGTCGCGGACGAGCCGGTTTCCGCTCTCGACGTGTCGATCCAGGCGCAGGTGTTGAACCTTCTGGCCGATCTGCAGGCGGAGATGGGCCTTGCCTATCTCTTCATCTCGCACGATCTCGGCGTTGTCCGGCACATCGCGCACGACGTGCTGGTGATGTATCTCGGCCATGCGGTCGAGCATGGGCCGAAGGAACGCATCTATGAGCGCCCCTTGCATCCCTATACGCAGGCACTTCTCTCCTCGACACCCGGCATCACCGGCACGAAGCGCAAGCGGATCGTTCTCAAGGGCGAACTGCCCTCGCCGCTCAATCCGCCGAAAGGCTGCGTATTCTCGACGCGCTGCCCCTATGTGACGGAGCGCTGCAAGGTCGAACGTCCGGCGCTGCGGTCGCTCGACGGCCGTCTCGTGGCATGCCACTACGCCGAGGACTTTCTCGAAAATCCCCCGGTCTGAGATTCCATCTCGAGCATCTTCCATGAGCTGGAACTCATGGAGGATGCTCTAGGTCTTAGTTTGACGCGTTTGTATCGCGCAAAACCGGAATCCACTTTACTGAAAATGCTCTGGTCAGGCAGGAAGCGGCAGGCGTTTCGCGCCGGCCGTCGTCTGGTCGGGCTGTGACGACGGAGAAGGAGTTTTCGTTTCGCGCTCCTTCGCCTCGCCCGTTGCAACTCTCATGCAGCAGATGACGGCCTCGCGCAGGGACGACACGTAATAATCCGAACCGAGAGAGGCCTGCCGACTCTGGTTATTTAAGACAGGGTCGTCGGGAGGCCACAAGCCGACGAGGATCGGTACATCGGGAAGACGCTTGCGAAGACGCCGCAAGAGATAGCGCAGGTGGGCAGGCGTGCCGGCAATCTCAAGATAGGAGAGGCACACCATACGCGCATTCTTCGCATCGAGATTGGCGATGCCTGACCGCGAAACCGCTTCATAAGGCACCGTGCGGACGCCCAGGCCGTGCTTGTTCAGCAGCTGGGCCAGCATGGACGCGGCGGCCTCATCGAGCGGCCCACGGCCCGCGATGCACAGAATCGCGCCCTCCTCCCTCCACTCCTCGGGAATCCGATCTTCCGGCGGCGGCGTTTCCGGGACGGCAGGCGTCTTGATCGCAGGCTTCTCACTCGCCGGAGAAGCCACCGGTTCATCGTGCGTTTCCTTGTGTTCCGGCTCCTGATCGTCATGTCCGCTCAGATCCTGCACAAGGGAATTGACGACATCCTTGACCTGTTCGAGCTGATGACTGGTCAACACGCCGCGGCCGGCATCGTTGGCGGCAAGCTGGAGGCCTTTCAGGGCGACCTCGTCGTAATAGGAGGTCAGAGAACGCTCCCGGAGAAGGACCTCGGCGGATTCGAGCGCCTCGTCCGGATCGCCGGCCAGCATGCGCTGATAAAGGTTTTCCGCCGGGGTCAGGGCAGGCCTGTCCCCGAGCAGCACATCCAGAAATTCAAGTCTCTCCACGTGGCGTCCGAGGACTACGAGGCAGAGGGTCAAGGGCGTTGCGATGATCAGGCCGACCGGCCCCCAGATCCAGGTCCAGAAAATGGCCGAGAGAACGACCGCGAAGGGTGAGAGGCCGGTGCTCTGTCCATAGACGAGAGGTTCCACGACATTTCCCATGAGGGGCTCGCCGAGCAGGAACAGGGCCGCGGTCATCAAGGCCATCGTCCAGCCGGGATCGACGGCGGCGGCGAGCATGATGGGGAATGCTGCCGCAATGAACGAGCCGATATAGGGCACGAACCGCATCAGGGTCGCAAAAACGCCCCAGAGCAGAGGGCTCGGCACGCCGATGGCCCATAGGCCAATCGCAACCACGACCCCGAAGACGGCATTGAGGCCGAGCTGGATCAGGAAGTAGCGGGAAAGGCGCCTCGCCGCATCGTCCATGGCGATGGTCGTGCGGTGCAGATCGTTCGAGCCGAACAGGCGAATCATCCGGTCGCGCAGATCCTCCCGCTGCAGCAGGATGAAGATGAGAACGACGAAGACGATGCCCATGGTCGCGAGCGGCTGGAGCATCGGCAGCAGGATATTTCGTGCGAGTTCGAGGGGCGTCGGCTCCGGCTGATGCACTTCCACAGGCAGGGGCGCTGGATTCGCAGACTCCTGCGACTGCGCGACGGGTGGCGCGGATGAGTTCTGATCCTGCGGCTTTTCTTGAACGGCGCGGTCGAATTCCCGTCCCATATTCTTCAAAAGCGCCGGCAATCGTCCGATCGACCCCTCCTTCAGGGAACCGACCTTCTCCTTGATAACGGTCTGATAACGCGGGAGATCGGAGGCCAGACCGGCGAGCTGAAAGCCGATGATGCTACCCAGCGACAGGATGATCCCGAGGGTCACGAGGACGGCGATGATCACGGATGGGACACGGCCGAGATGCCATCGCCGCATGATGTCGACGAAGGGGGCGAGCACGAAGGCGAGCAGGATGGCGAGCACGATCGGCAGGAAAATCTCCTCGCCGACATAGAGAGCCCCAAGCACGACGAGGCCGACGATCAGGGTCATCAGACCAGAGATGCCGGGCACGCCAGGGGGCGGTATCTCGGTCTGCGAAGGTGTCTGCAAAGGCATGGGCGACGGGGCGACAGACATAAGGGCGCATCTCTCCGGAGCCGCAAGGAGATCTCCCGGCTCGCCCCCATCAACGCTCGGAAGCCTCGAACGATCCTTGGCCGTTTCAGAAAGGGGCAAGGCCCCTCAAAAACCGCTGGGACCATTTGCCATCTATGATCGACGGACCCTCGTCCCACTTCATGGCGTTCGGAGCATCGTTACGAACAGCCACGCATCGCTTCCCATGCCGCCCCCCTTCGCGCCATCATCCCCGACCGCGATGACCCGGAGAACCCTTCTGATCGGAGCGGCCCTTGCCGCCTCCTCCCCTGTCCGAGCCCAAAATGGAGAGTCCAGCCCTATGACGGTGACAGAGACGCGTCAGACCTTTTCGAGTGGCGGAAAAGCGATCACCGTCGACATTTTTGAGGCCAGCCAATCATCTCCGCGCCCGGCCGTGATCATGCTGCATGGAGCCGACGGGGTACGCCTCAACGCCCAATACAAGGAAGGCGCGCGCGGCGTCGCGGCAGCGGGATATCAGGTTCACCTCGTCCATTATCTTGACCGCACCGGGGAACGACGCGCCTCGCTTGCCACCCTGTTCCAGAATTTCCAGCCCTGGACCGACACCGTGGCGGACGCCCTGGCCTGGGTATCGAATCGTGCCGATATCGACCCGGCCCGTCTCGGAATCATCGGCATCTCGCTCGGTGCGGCGCTCGGGCTTGCCATTTCAAGCATGGACCGGCGCATCAGGGCCCTGGTCAACTATTTCGGGCCCCTGCCGCAGGGCGCCATCGGACGCGACTCACGCCTGCCGCCGACCCTGGTCCTGCACGGGGCCTTGGACCCCATCGTGCCCGTGGCCAACGCCTACACGATCGAGGCCCTCCTGCGGCAGCAGGAGGTCCCGCATGAGCTCAAGATCTACCCGGGCGAAGGGCACGGTTTCAGGGGCAAGGCACGGCAGGACGCCATGCGGCGGGTGCTTGCCTTTCTCGACCAATATCTGGCGAGCGAACCCAACGTCACGGCGCCCACGCCTCTTTCGGCCGGTGACTGGGACCGGTAAGAGTAGGTTTCGTACCGATGAAAGCGAAGAGAGAGTCGAAGAGAATTATGGCGACATCCGACGCGAACCCCACGCCCAATCCCCTTCTCGGTTCCTGGACGGCTCCTTACGGCCTGCCGCCCTTCGAGAGCATCGCGCCGGAGCATTACAAGCCTGCCTTCGACGCGGCCCTCGCGGAGCAGAAGGCCGAGGTCGCCACCATCGCGGACAGCGCAAACGCCCCGACCTTCGGCAATACCATCGAAGCCTTGGAGCGCAGCGGCGCTACCCTCAAGCGTGTGGGCGGAGTGTTCTTCAACCTGGCCGGATCGCATACGAACGACGCGATTCAGGCGGTCGAGCGCGAGATGGCGCCCCTGCTCGCCAAGCATCGCAACAGCATCTTTATGAACGATGCCCTGTTCCGCCGAGTGGATGCCCTCCACAGCAACAGGGATACCCTCGGCCTTGCGCCCGAGCAGGCTCGCGTGCTGGATCGGTATCACACCATCTTCGTCCGTGCAGGCGCACTGCTGGGTGCGGATGAAAAGAAGCGACTGGCCGAGATCACCGAGCGGCTTGCCGTCCTCGGCACGCAGTTTTCGCAGAATGTCCTGGCGGACGAGAGATCCTACAGGCTGGTTCTCGACGGCGATGAGGATCTGGCGGGCCTGCCCTCTTTCCTGCGCGAGGCCGCAGCCCAGGCCGCCGAGGATAGCGGCCTGAAGGGCAAGCATGTCATTACGCTCTCGCGCTCCAGCATCGAGCCGTTCCTGCAATTCTCCAGCCGCCGCGATCTGCGCGAGCAGGCCTTCAAGGCCTGGGCCCAGCGGGGCGAGGGTGGCGGCGCGACGGACAACAAGGCGATCATCGCGGAGATGGTGGCCTTGCGCGCGGAGCGGGCGAAGCTTCTCGGCTACGACACCTTCGCCGACTTCAAGCTGGCCGACACCATGGCCAAGACGCCGGAGGCGGTGCTGAACCTCCTGAACGAGGTCTGGACGCCTGCCCGCCGCCGCGCCATGCAGGAGCGTGACGACCTGCAGGCCCACGCGCAGTCGCAGGGCGACAACATCGCCATCGAGCCGTGGGACTGGCGCTATTATGCCGAGCAGGTCCGCATGGCCCGACACAATCTCGATGAAGCGGCGATCAAGCCCTATTTCCAGCTCGACCGGATCGTGGACGCGGCGTTCGAGACGGCCCATCGCCTCTTCGGGTTGAGCTTCGAGGAACTGAAGGACTTTCCGCGCTATCATCCGGATATCCGCGCCTGGAAAGTCACCGATACCGCAGGCGATTTCATCGGCCTCTTCATCGGCGATTATTTCGCGCGCAGCTCGAAGCGCAGCGGCGCCTGGATGAGCGCGTTCCGCTCGCAGGAGAAGCTTTCCGGCGACATCCGGCCCATCATCGTCAACGTGATGAATTTCGCCAAGGGTGGCCAAGGGGAGCCTTCCCTGTTGAGCTTCGACGATGCGCGCACGCTCTTCCACGAATTCGGCCATGCCCTGCACGGGCTGCTCTCGAACGTGACCTATCCGCTGCTGGCGGGAACGAGCGTGTCGACCGACTTCGTCGAATTGCCGTCGCAGCTTTATGAACACTGGCTCTCGCAGCCGGATGTCCTGCGCCGCTACGCCACCCATTACCGGACCGGCGAGCCGATTCCGGAAACGACGCTCGAGCGTCTGATGGCTGCGCGCAATTTCAACCAGGGTTTCGCGACGGTCGAATACCTCGCCTCCGCTTTCGTCGATATCGATTTTCACCGCCTCGCGGATGCGAGCGACATGGATGTGGCGGCGTTCGAGAAAGCATCGCTCGAGAAGATCGGCATGCCGCGCGAGATCATCATGCGGCATCGCACGCCGCACTTCGCCCATATCTTTTCGGGTGACGGCTATTCCGCGGGCTATTACAGCTATCTCTGGTCGGAGGTTCTGGATGCGGATGCGTTCAACGCCTTCGAGGAAACCGGTGACGCGTTCAACCGGGACATGGCGGACAAGCTGAAACGCTTCATCTATTCCGCCGGCAACCTGCGCGATTCGGCCGAGGCCTATACCGCCTTCCGGGGCCGCCTGCCGACGCCCGACGCGCTTCTTGCCAAGAGAGGGCTCGTCGCACCCGTGACGGAAGAAGCTTAAGCTTCTCAGAGGGCCGTGACGTTGAGAAGCCGCCACTCGCGCAGCTTCTCAACGCGGGCCGGCTTCTGATTCGGCTCGACGGATTTTGCGCAAGGGGAACGAGTCGGAGAAGTCTGGCGCAGAACGCTCAACAGGAAGGCCGCCCCTTTCGGGTCCGTCTTCAAGGCGTTCGCGTCGAATACCGGCATATCGATCTTCCCCCATCGGCGTTTCGTTGCGAAGGCACCTTCTGGAAACAACGGCCTCTCAGGTGGCGAGGTTCCCTAAGCCGGGACGAAACGAAGTTCGCTGACCTGGCGGGAAACCGCTCCCGGCTGCAGTATACAAGGGGGAAAATGGGCCTTATTGGGGCCGTCCGGAAATCGCTGCGGCTCGAGACAAAGCCCCGCATGGGGGCCGTAGTGGGAACTATCGAGGCCCGGAACGGGAATGTCGAGCATGTGGCCGTCATAAAATTGCACGCCAGGCTCCGTGGTCCAGAGTTCCATCCCTAAGCCATTGTTGAGAGATTGCAGTGTCGCCGCATGGCGAAGCGTGCCGCTATGTCCCCGGAGCACGTAATTGACGTCGTAGGAGGTGCGTCCCTGCAGCAATTGCGCTGCGCCAATCGGTCGCTGAATGATGAAGTCGTAGGCCGATCCCGCCACGCTCTTGATCTCGCCCGTCGGGATGAGATCGGAATGGGTCGGGGTGATGTAGTCGGCGGCGATCATCAGATGATGAGACGAAATGTCCGGGCTGCCGTCGAGATTATAGTAGCTGTGCGTGGTGAGATTGACCGGCGTTGGCCGGTCGCTTGTCGCTTCGAGGGAAATCCTCACCGTGGCGTTTTCCAGAAGCGAATAGGTGCAGGAGGCGATCAGGCGGCCAGGATAGCCCATGTCGCCATCCTCCGAGACCAGGGCGAGGGTGACGCTGGAAGGCTGCCTGTCGACGATGGACCAGAGGCGGGTTCCAAATCCCTTCGATCCGCCGTGAAGCTGGTTTCGCCCCTCGTTGGCGTCAAGCTTGTAGGTATGATGGTCCAGCGTGAAATGCGCGTGCCAGATCCGGTTGGCATAGCGGCCGACGATGGCGCCGAAATAAGGGGAATGGGCGAGATAATCCTCGATGGAATTGAGGCCGAGCACCACATGCTGAGGTCCACGGCGCGTGGGGACGATCAGATCCCGGATGACGGCGCCCCAGGTCAGGACGCGCATATCGACCCCATCGGGACCCTGCAGCACCACTTCCGACACGTCTTCTCCGCCGACGGAGCCGAAGCGCCCAATCATCGCTTATCCTTTGAAGATATTGGCCCTCAAGCCGTGGGTGCCGGTTTCGACCGCATAGACATGCCCCGCCATGGGGTCGATATGCGGATCGTGCCCGATGCTGGCCGTGGTGATATAGAGCGTCCTTAGATCGGGCCCGCCGAAGGTGCAGTTCGTCACTTCCGCCGTCGGCACGGGCACGACCATTTCCGCCTCGCCGTCCGGCGTGAAGCGGGTGATGCGGGATCCGCCCCAATGGCATACCCATACATGCCCCCGGTAATCGACGGACATGCCGTCCGGATGCCCCCATCCCTGCTCGAATCGGACGAAGATGCGCGGCTTGCCGACCCGTCCCTGGTCGCAATCGAAGGCATAGATGATCCCGCTTGTCGTATCGGTCGCGTAGAGAATGCG
The DNA here is from genome assembly GCF_052114965.1 of Microvirga sp. 2TAF3. Taxonomy (NCBI): domain Bacteria; kingdom Pseudomonadati; phylum Pseudomonadota; class Alphaproteobacteria; order Hyphomicrobiales; family Methylobacteriaceae; genus Microvirga; species Microvirga sp. 2TAF3. Next base: position 133,246 of record NZ_JBFRFT010000001.1, read on the forward strand.
CCCGTCAGGGCTCGAGACGGGACCGTTGGTGACGACGATGCCATCGTGGAACCGGGTCAGTTCCTGGCCGTCCCACCGCCAGAAGGCTCCCGTGGGAGTCTTCTCCTCGTCATGCATGGTGCCGAAATAGAGCGCGCCATCGGGCCCCACATGCCCGTCATTGATCCGATTGCCCGGGCTGTCGGGCTCGGGCGCGACGATCGTATCGGCCTCGCCGGTTCTCAGATCGAAGCGGGCAAGGCCCGACTTGAAACCTGCGATGACGATGTCCGGATCGGACGTCAAAACGACGAACCCGACCGGTTCCGGGGCCTCCATGCGCCAATGCTTGCCGGTGGCGGGGTGATAGCGCCAGACGCTCGGGTTCTTGATATCGACGAAGAGCAGCGTGTCGATGCGATGGTCCCACAGCACGCCCTCGCCCAAGGTGCAGCAGCTCGCCACCACCACGTGAGGGGTTTTCGGATAAACGATCGGATGGCTCATATCCTCCCCTCATCCCTGGAAATCGGGGCATCCCGTCCTGCCAGTAACTCGGCCGGATCCGCGCCGGTTCAACCCCTCCGGTTATCCCTTCGATTACCCCTTGGCGATCCGCGCGGCCAAGGCGGCGAGGCTCAGGTCCGATCCCGCTGGTCCGAGAATGGACAGGCCAAGCGGCGCGCCCTCCCGCGAGGCGAGGGGTATCGAGACCTGCGGCAGGCCCGACAGCACGGACAGGCATTGCAGGTTCAAGGCCTTGTTGCGGTAATCGTTCAGTGCTTCGTCGCTCTCGGTCAGAAGCGGCGCGATATCCGGCATGCTCGGCAGGATCAGCACGCCGTCGGAGCCGAGAATCGCGCTGAAGCGCTCACGGAAGGTGCTGCGGATGCCCTTCGCCTCCGCCACCTGTTTGTCAGTGACCCCCCGCGCGAACTCGAAACGGTCGCTGACGCCCGGTCCCAGCGGCGGCCTCAGGCGCTCGATCATCGATCCGTCGACCAGCCAGGCCTCCCGGCTCTGGATGTACCGCATCGTCCAATAAAGGGGCGTGAAGCCCTCGCTCGCGACTTCCGTGTCCCGGGCAGGGCCCAGCACGGCCTCGATCTTTCGGATGGCCGGCGCGAGGGCGTCCCGAACCGGCTTGTCGAGCAGGGAGAAAGCATCTTTTGCGAGCAGCAGGCGCGGCTTTTCCGGCAATGGATTGCCATCGACGCCGAGCAGCACCTCGCCGACGCGCAGGAAGGTTGCGCCGTCGCGGGTGAAGTAACCGCAGGTGTCGAAGGAAGGCGCGAGATCGTGACAGCCCTCCAGGCTGACCCGGCCATGAGTCGGACGGATGCCGAAAAGGCCGCAATGGCTGGCAGGTGCCCGCACCGATCCGCCCGTATCCGTGCCGAGCGCGAAATCGCACAGGCCGTTCGAGACGGCCGAAGCCGAGCCGGAGGAAGAGCCGCCGGGAATCCGATTCGGTGCGCCGCCGTTCACCGGTGTGCCGAAATGGGCGTTCTTGCCGCTCATGGAAAAGGCGAGCTCGTCGGTGATCGTCTTGCCGACGAGTCTCGCGCCCGCATCGAGAAGCTTCTGAACCGTCGGTGCCGTCCGGGTCTTGATGCCCGACATGGCCAGCATCTGCGGCGAGCCGGCGCTTGTCGGATAACCTGCCACGTCGAACAGGTCCTTCGTCGCGAAGGTCAGGCCGGAAAGGGGCCCCTCTTTCGCGTTCGGGACATCGGCGGCCGGATAGGGCATGAAGGCGCGGGCGGGATCCTTGTCGAGAAGCATGATGTCCTGGTCGCTGAAGGAATAAGGAACCGCGAGCTTCGCACCGGCCTTGGCCCACAGGCAAGACAAGAATCCCCCTCGGTGCATCCAATTGAGGCTTCCTTCCCGCCATGAATGGCCCTACACCCGCGCAGGTCCTTCATCGCAGAGAACGACAGATGGCAAAGACGTCGATGACCCGTTGGCTGGCTTTCGGACTGGCGCTGGCGCTTGCGGGCCCCGCCGCCCAGGCACAGCCGGCCCCGATCAAGATCGGAGAGCTGAATTCCTACAGCAAATGGGCCGCCTTCACCGTGCCCTACCGTCAGGGCTGGCAGCTTGCCCTCGACGAGATCAATGCCAAGGGCGGCGTGCTCGGCCGCAAGATCGAAATCGTCTCCCGCGACGACGGCGCGACCACGGGCGATGCGACCCGCGTGGCGGAGGAGCTGGTGACGCGCGAAGGCGTGTCGTTCCTGTTCGGCTCGTTCCTGTCGAATGTCGGCGTCGCCATGGCGGATTACGCCAACCAGAAGAAGATCGTCTATATCGCAGCCGAGCCTCTCACCGACGCCATCACAATGGCGCAGGGCAACCGCTACACCTTCCGCATCCGGCCCAACAATTTCATGCAGGTCGGCATGCTGGTGGATCAGGCGAAGGCTTCCGGCGCCAAGCGCTGGGCCATCGTGGCGCCGAACTACGAGTACGGCCAGTCCGCCGCCGAGGTTTTCAAGCGCCTGATCAAGGAACGCGTTCCGGGCGCCGAGATCGTCGCCGAGCAATATCCCGCTCTGGGCAAGATCGAAGCGGGCGCGACCGTCTCCGCCATCGAACAGGCTAAGCCCGACGGTATCTTCAACGTCACCTTCGGCCCGGACCTCACCCAGTTCGTCCGCGAGGGCAATACCCGCGGCCTTTTCGAAGGCAAGAAGGTGCTCTCGCTTCTGACCGGCGAGCCCGAATGGCTTCTGCCCCTCAAGGACGAGATCCCGGAAGGCTGGACCGTGACCGGGTACCCTTGGGACGAGATCAAGGATCCGAAGCACCAGGCCTTCGTCGACGCCTATCGCGCCAAGTACAACGACACGCCGCGCCTCGGCTCGCTTCTCGGTTACATGGTCGTCCATATGATCCGCGACACCATCGAACGCGCCGGGTCGGTTGAAACGGATGCGCTGATCAAGGCGCTCAAAGACGCCAAGTTCGATACGGTCATCGGCCCGGTCACCATGCGCGGCATCGACAATCAATCGACCATGGGCGCATGGGTCGGAAAGCTCGTTCTGAAAGGCGCGAATGGCGGCATGACGGATTGGAAGTACAATGACGGCGCAGCCTTCATGCCTTCCGAAACCGAAGTGAAGGCGGTTCGGAAGGACTGACGGTTCGATGGCTCCAGGCGACTTCACCCTCCCCTCGAGGGGAGAGTAACGTAAGATGGACCCCTCCTTTCTCGTCATTCAGGCGCTGAACGGGTTTGCCAGCGCCTCCTCCCTCTTCATCACCGCCTGCGGCCTGACGCTGGTTTTCGGCGTGACGCGGATCGTCAATTTCGCGCATGGCTCGCTCTACATGGTCGGAGCCTACACGGCGGCGACGCTGGTGCCGCGCCTGCTCGAATTCTCCTACGGCCCGGTATCCTTCTGGGCCGGCATCCTGATCGCGGCGCTCGTTGTCGGCCTGATCGGCGTGTTGATCGAAGTTCTGTTGCTCCGGCGCATCTACGGCGCCCCCGAGCTGTTTCAGCTCCTCGCCACCTTCGGCATCGTGCTCGTGATGCAGGATCTCGTGGTGCAGGTCTTCGGACCTCAAGACATTCTCGGACCGCGCGCACCGGGCCTGCGCCTGCCCGTCGAGATTCTCGGACGGCGCTTTCCTTCTTACGAGCTTGCGCTCATCGCCGCTGGCCCCATCGTGCTCGGCCTCGTCTGGCTCATTTTAAGCAAGACGCGCTTCGGCGTGCTGATCCGCGCCGCGACGCAGGATCGGGAGATGGTCGCGGCGCTCGGCGTCAATCAGGCGCTGCTCTTCACCGGCACGCTGTTTCTTGGCGCGTTCCTGGCGGGCCTCGGCGGCGCATTGCAGATTCCGCGCGTGGCGGCGAACACCGGCATGGATCTGTCGATCATCGCCGAATGCTTCGTGGTGACTGTGGTCGGCGGCATGGGCAGCGTGCCGGGCGCTTTTCTCGCCGCGCTGATCATCGGGCAATTGCAGGCCTTCGGCATTCTGATCTTCCCCAAGAGCACGCTCGTTGTGGTGTTTCTGCTCATGGCCGTCGTGCTGGCGATTCGTCCTTACGGGTTCTTCGGCCGCCCTGAGATCGTCGGCGGCACGCATGCGGTCGGCATCGCAAGCCGCAAGCCGATACGCGGCGGCACCGTGATCGCGCTGGTCGTGCTTGCCCTGCTCGCCGGCCTGCCGCTGGTGGGAGATTCCTATCTCCTCAAGGTCGCGACCGAGATCCTGATCTTCGCGCTGTTCGCCTTCAGCCTGCAGCTTCTCATCGGCATCGGCGGTCTCGTCAGTTTCGGTCATGCCGCTTTCTTCGGACTTGGCGCCTACGGAGCGGCGCTCGGCGTCAAATGGCTCGGCGCTTCCATGGAGGCGGCCCTGCCCCTCGGCCTGCTTCTCGCGGGCGCGGGAGCGGCGCTGATCGGCGCCTTCGTGGTACGCCTGTCCGGCATCTATCTCGCCATGATGACGCTCGCCGCCGCGCAGATTCTCTTTGCGGTCGCGTTCCAATGGGTCGACGCAACCGGCGGCGATAACGGCATCGTCGGCGTCTGGCCTCCATCCTGGGCCGGGGGGCGCAGCGCCTATTACCTGCTGACGCTCGCGCTGACGGCAGCGGCTTTGTTCCTCATCAAGCGCGTGATCGATGCGCCCTTCGGCTATGCCTTGCGTGCGGCGCGCGACTCGGAGGCCCGCGCCGAAGCGATCGGACTCCACATCCGCCGTCATCGCTGGCTCGCCTTCATTCTCGCGGGTGCCGGCGCGGGACTGGCCGGCGGGCTCTATGCCTTTTCCCGCGGCTCGGTCGATCCGAGTCTGCTGGGGATCCCGACTTCCGTCGACGCGCTGACCATGCTGCTTCTCGGCGGCATCGAAACCATCGCCGGCCCGCTCGTGGGCGCAGCCGTGCTGCATGCCTTGCGCGATCAGATCATGCCGCTGACACCATTGTGGCGTCTTTGTCTCGGCATGAGCATCATCGCCATGGTTCTGATCTTTCCGCGCGGTCTCGTCGGCACGCTCCGCCAATGGCGGGAGGAGCGCGCATGAGCCTGCTTGCCGTACAGGGTCTGACCAAATTCTTCGGCGGTGTGGTCGCGGCGCGCGATGTCTTCTTCACCATTGAACGGGGCGAAATGGTCGCGCTCATCGGCCCGAACGGGGCCGGCAAATCGACCGTATTCAACATGATCGGCGGCCAGCTTCGCACTGATAGCGGGAACGTGCTTCTCGATGGCGAGGCGATCACCCACGCCTCCCCGCAGGAGCGATTCCGCCGCGGCATCGGCCGCACCTTCCAGGTGGCGCAGGCCTTCCTCTCCATGACCGTCGTCGAAAACGTGCAGATGGCCCTCATCAGCCATCATGGCGAGAGCGAGTCCCTCTGGTCTCCGGCCAGACAGCGCCACCGCGATCGGGCGCTCGCCCTTCTCGCACAGGTCGATATGGCGGAGGCCGCCGACCGCCTTTGCGCGGAACTGGCCTATGGCGATGTTAAGCGGGTGGAACTGGCCATCGCCCTTGCAGGCAACCCCAAGCTTCTCCTCATGGACGAACCGACCGCCGGCATGGCTCCCCGCGAGCGGGCCGCGCTCATGGCGCTGACGGATTCCATCGCCCAGGCGCGCAATATCGGCGTGCTGTTCACCGAGCATGACATGGATGTGGTCTTCGGCCATGCCGCCCGCGTCCTGGTGCTCCTGCGCGGCGAGATCATCGCCGTCGGCACTCCCGACGAAATCCGCCGCGACCGCCGCGTCCGCGAGGCCTATCTCGGAGACATGCACGTTCTTCAGGCCCCTCTGGCGAGGCCCGCATGAGCGCACCTCTTCTCGATGTGGCGGGACTGTCCGCCGCCTATGGCCGCGCCCAGGTTCTGTTCGGGCTTTCGCTTGACGTCCGGCCCGGCGAGGTGGTGGCCCTGATCGGCCGCAACGGGGCGGGCAAGACGACGACCCTGAAGGCGATCATGGGCCTGATTCCGGCGAGCGCCGAGCGCCTCGCCTTCAAGGGGCAATCCATCGCAGGCCTCTCCACCTACCGCATCGCCCGCCTTGGCCTCGGTTACGTGCCGGAGGACAGACGGATCTTCACCGATCTCACCGTCGAGGAAAACCTCGAGGTCGGCCGGCAGGCCGGGCAGACCGGACGCTCGCCCTGGACCCCGGAGCGCTTGTTCCGACTGTTTCCCAACCTTGCCGAGATGCGGGGGCGGCGCGGCAACCAGATGTCCGGCGGCGAGCAGCAGATGCTCACCATCGCCCGCACCCTCATGGGCAATCCGGATGCGATCCTGCTCGATGAGCCCTCGGAGGGCATCGCCCCGGTGATCGTCCAGACCATGGCGGAGGCGGTGCTCGCCATGAAGGCCGAGGGCGTGGCGGTTCTCCTCTCCGAGCAGAACTGGGCCTTCGCGGGCGCCATCGCCGACCGCGCCTGCGTCATCGAACGCGGCGAGATGCGGTTTCAGGGATCGATGGCGGAATTTTTAGGCAATGAGGCCTTGAGGGCGGAGACCTTGGGGGTTTGAGAGCGAGGCCGCCGTTCCCTCCCCCTTTGCGAAGAAGGGGGTGCCTTACGAAACATTGACGGATCGGCCCAAAGGACCGATATGCAGCCCATCCGGCGCGGTCCGCGCCTGCTTCAGCTTGTCTAAAACATTTGAGGAATTCCCGCTTCATGGGCGTCATCCATGTGACTGATCGTGCCGGCCAGCGCCATACCCTCGAGGCGATCGAGGGCTGGCGGGTCATGGAGATCATCCGGGATTGGGGCCTGCCCATCGAGGGCCTGTGCGGCGGCGCCTGCGAATGTGCCACCTGCCATGTCTTCGTGGCGGAGGAATGGATTCCGAAGCTCTATCCTCCCACCGACGAGGAGGAGAATCAGCTCGATACGGTGATCACCCAGGCCAATTCGCGCCTGTCCTGCCAGATTCTCTGGACCCCCGAACTCGACGGCCTGGAACTCACCCTCGCCCCCACGGGCGGTTAACCGCCAGACCCGCCGCATTGCCAAAGACGGGAGACCGTGCTTTTCGAAGGTCTCTCGAAGGAGCCTGTTCATGACCGACAATATCGAAACGGACGTCGTCATCATCGGTGCGGGGCCGGTCGGCCTTTTCGCCGTGTTCGAACTGGGCCTCCTCGATATCAAATGCCATCTGATCGACATTCTGCCGAAAGTGGGCGGCCAATGCGCCGAGCTCTACCCGGAAAAGCCGATCTATGACATTCCGGGCTTCCCGATGGTCACGGGCCAGGGACTCGTGGACAACCTGATGGCCCAGATCGAACCGTTCCATCCCACCTTCCATCTCAACGAGATGGTGGAGAGCGTCGAATCCATCGGCACCCCGGAGGCTCCCCGGTTCCGGGTGAAGACCTCCGAGAACGAAACCACCTTCACCTGCAAGGCGATCGTGATCGCGGCGGGCGGCGGTTCGTTCCAGCCCAAGAAGCCGCCGATCGACCATATCGAGGCCTATGAGGGCACGGGCGTGTTCTATGCCGTGCGCCACATGCAGATGTTCAAGGACAAGAAGATCCTTATCGTCGGCGGCGGCGATTCGGCCCTCGACTGGACGGTGAACCTGCAGCCGCTGGCCAAGCGCCTCACTCTTCTGCACCGCCGGGACGCCTTCCGCGCCGCACCCCATACGGTGGAGAAGATGCGCTCCCTCGTCGCCGCGGGCGACATGGATCTGCACTTAGGCCAGGTGACCTCCCTCAAGGGCGAAGCCCCCGTGCTTGAAGGTGCGGTGATCAAGAAGGATGACGGCTCGATCTTCGAGGTCGATTGCGACGTGATCCTGCCCTTTTTCGGGTTGACCATGAAGCTCGGCCCCATCGCCGATTGGGGACTGAACCTCCACGAGAACCTCATTCCCGTCGATACGGAAAAGTTCGAGACCAGCGTTCCCGGCATCTTCGCCATCGGCGACATCAACACCTATCCAGGCAAGCTGAAGCTCATTCTCTCCGGCTTCCACGAAGGCGCGCTCGCGGCGCAGAAGGTGCATCGCTACGTGTATCCCGAGAAGAAGCTTCTCTTCCAATATACGACCTCGTCCACGAGCCTGCAGAAGAAGCTCGGCGTCGCGGCCTGAAGTGCTCCTGAAGATGCTCTTGAGGAACGGCGCTGCTTCCCCTTGCGAAGCGCGCCCGTTCCTGAAACTGTTCGGGCATCATGACGAACAAATCCGATCTCACCCTCGGCCGCCGCGTGATGGCGATGATCGAGGAACTCGCCCGGTATAGCGACGAGCCCGGGCGCCTGACGCGGCTCTATCTGTCGGACGCGCATCGCGCCGCGGCGGAAGCGACCCTCGGCCTCATGCGGCAGGCCGGCCTCGACAGCCATATCGATGCTCTGGGCTCCGTGATCGGCCGTATCGAGGGCTCGAACCCGGATGCGCCGGCCCTGCTCATCGGCTCCCATATCGACACGGTGATCGATGCGGGGCGCTATGACGGCACGCTCGGCGTCGTGCTCGGCATCGTCGTGGCGGAAGCGTTGCGGTCACAAGGAATCGTGCCCTCCTGCCCCATCGAGATCGCGGCTTTCGGCGACGAGGAGAATGCCCGGTTCCCGACCAATCTCTCTACCTCCTATGCGCTCTCGGGCCATTACAACCCGACCTGGCTCGATAGTGTCGATCAGGCCGGCATCCGATTGAGAGACGCGCTGGCGCGCTTCGGCGGAGATCCCGCTGGCATCCCGGCTCTCGTCCGTGATCCGAAGCGCTATCGCAGCTATCTCGAGGTGCATATCGAGCAAGGGCCGCAGCTCGAAGCCAAGGGTCTTCCGGTCGGCATCGTCTCGGCCATCAACGGCGTCACCCGCGCCCGCGCCACGGTGATCGGGGAAGCGGGCCATGCGGGCACCGTGCCGATGGCGATGCGCCGCGATGCGCTCGCCGCCGCAGCAGAGATGGTCGTCGCCGTGGAGCATACCGGCTCCATCCGCACCGATACGGTCGCGACAGTGGGTGTGGCGCAGGTCCAGCCGGGTGCGATCAACGTCATTCCGGCGCGCGTCGATTTCACCCTCGATGCCCGCTCACCGGACGATGCGGTGCGGCATGCGATGGTGAATGACATCCTCGCCGAGTGCGAGAACATCGCGCGGAAACGCGGCGTGAGTCTCACCATCGAGCCTTTCATGGATTCGCCCGCGACGCCGATGAACAGGAACCTGATGGCGCGGCTCGAAGAAGCCGTGACCGGCGCCGGCATCCCGCCGCTCCATCTCGCATCGGGCGCGGGCCACGACGCGGTGGCGATGGCCGCTCTGTGTCCTGTCGCGATGCTCTTCGTGCGTTGCAAGGGCGGCATCAGCCACAACCCGGCGGAATCGATCACCGTCGAGGATGCCGATGTGGCGGCGCACGTTTTGATCGAAGCCGTGAAGAAGCTCACATCATGCTGACCCGCTGTTCATGACATCCGCTCCCATTCTCGAAATCGTCGACGAAGAAGACGACGCGCTTCACCACACCGTTCGGGAGGGCGTCCGCACGTTCAACCGCACGGTGCTGTTTGCCAATCATCCTAAGGGCAGAGATCTTGCCATCGCCATTCGCGATCCTGAGACCGGGGCCTCCGTGGGTGGGCTTATCGGACGCATGAACGGCGGCTGGCTTGCCATCGAACTGCTCTTCGTTCCCGAACGCTTCCGTGGCGCAGGCCTTGCCACCCGTCTCATCGCCATGGCGGAGGACGAGGCGAAACGCAGGGGCTGCCATTCGGCCTGGCTCGACACGCTCAATCCGAAAGCGCGTATCCTTTATGAGCGACTGGGCTATGAAGTCTTCGGCGAACTCAAGGATTATCCTATCGGCTCCAGCCGCTTCTTCCTTCAGAAAAAGCTCGTCGCAAGTTCGCAATCCTGAAGTTTCTAGCTCTTCCAGTTTTCGGAAAGTATAGCCCAACGCTCGTGATCGCGCCATTCGCCGCCGATCTTCAGATAGCGCGGCGAATAGCCTTCCTTTCGAAAGCCGAGCCGCTCCACGAGTGCGCGGGAGGGCTTGTTGTCAGGTTGGATATTCGCCTCGAGGCGATGCAGGCCCAATACATCGAAGGCATGCGTCACGACGAGGCCGACCGCCTCCCGCATCAGGCCGCGTCCCTGAAACCCTGCCATGCCATAATAACCGAGATAGGCGCTCTGGAAGAGGCCGCGCACGATCTCGTTGATGTTGACGATGCCGGAGATCCGCCCGCTTTCCCGCTCACGCGCGATGAAGCCGACCGATCTCTCGCCATCGCTGCGCGTCAGATAGGCTTCGAAGCCCACAGCGTCGCGACAGGGATAAACCCAGGGCTCATGCACTGCGATGCTGGCGAGATTGGCAGCAATAAGCTCGGCGCCATCCGCCATGGAAACCGGTCTGATGATGACACGCGACTGCATCGTTCAATCTCACTTTTCTGGAACCATGGCAGGACCATGTCGTTGTCGTTTGACTTTTTATCATATCGAAGGATCGGATCATGCGAGCCATCATCCTCCCGGCTTTCGCCATCGCCCTTGGTGCCGGGTTTTTTGCTGCTCCTGAAGCACAGGCCCGTTTCAATGCGGCACAGGTACAAGCTCCCTCTCTCGTGGAGGATGCCGCTTGCGTGACCCGCCGTGTACGGACCGTGCGTCCGAACGGCCGCGTCATCTTCCGCACTGTGCGCGAATGCGGCGTCGGCGTTGGACGCCCACATGGATGCCGCATGGTACAGGAGCGCATCCGCCGCCCGAATGGAAGCGTCGTCTATCGCAACGTTCGCCGCTGCCGTTGAGTTCACTCCGAAAAGGGCTCGGTCGCACCGGGCCCTTTTTCTTTGCCCCTATTCCAGCGTCCCGATAGCACTTTCCACGGCCTCGACCACGGCACCCGAGCGCACCAGATCGAGGGCCTGGCGCATCTCGGTCGCGTACCAGCGGTCGCCCTCGAGCGCCGGCGGGATCACGGCGCGGATCGCCTCCATGGCGGCCTGCGAGCCCTTGCCGAGCGGATAATCCCTGGCCAGCGGCTCCACGAGCGTGAGAGCCTGGGCCGCCATCAGCAGCTCGCCCGCCACGATCTGCTCCACATTCTCGACGATCGTGCGCGCCTTGCGTCCGCACCATGTCGAGTTGGACACGTGATCTTCGGCATTGGACTTGCCAGGAATGGAGTCGACGGAACCGGGCATTGCAAGGCCGCGATTTTCCATCACCAGCGCCGACATGGAGCACTGCACCGTGGCAAAGCCCGTATTGAGGCCACGCTTGCCCGCCAGCAGATTGCGCGGCAGGCCGTAGGACATGGTGGGATCGATCAGCCGCGCCAGCCGCCTCTCCGAGATCGAGCCGAGATCGGCCATGGCGATGGCCAGCAGATCCATGGCCTGGGCCACGTATTGCCCGTGGAAATGGCCGCCGGAGATCGAAACGTAGCCACCCTTGCCGTCGTCGAAGATCAGCGGATTGTCGGTGGCGGAGTTCATCTCCGTTCCGATGATACGCTCCACATATTCCACCGCCTCGACAGCGGGGCCGTGGACCTGCGGCGTGCACCGCAGCGAATAGACATCCTGCACGCGTGGGCTCGCAGGCGCGCCGGGCTGGCGCGCCTCGTCGGGAAAGACGATGTCGCGCGCGGCCTGCGAGCAGCGTTTCGTGCCGTCCAGAATCCTTAGCAGGTTGCGCGCGACGCGGGCCTGGCCGGGATGCGGACGCGCCTTGTGCACGCGCGGATCGAAGGCCGCCAGCTCACCGCGCATCGCTTCCAGGGACAGGCTCATGGCGATGTCGGCCTGCTTCAGGAGACGGCGCGCATCGTTCGTGGCGAGGACGCCGAGCGCCAATGACGTGGTCGAGCCATTGATGAGGGCGGAAGCATCCTTGGCGCCGAGCTCGAAATCGGGATTGAAGCCTGCCTTCGCGATGGCCTCCCGCGCCGGCATGCGCCGGCCTTTGTAGATCATTTCGGCCTCGGCGAAGCCGCAGACCGCACCGGCCATGTGGGCCAGCGGCGCGAGATCGCCCGAAGCGCCAACCGAGCCTTTCTGCGGCACGATGGGGTGGAGTCCTGCATTCAGGAAGTCGATCAAGCGCTCGACGAGCTCGACCTGCGGGCCGGAATAGTTGGAGGCGAACGCATTGGCGCGCAGCAACATCATCGCCCGCGTCACGTCCTCCGGAAAAGACTCCCCAACGCCCGTCGCATGGGCATAGACCGTCTTCTGCTGGTAGGCCGCCATGTCGGCGATGAGAACGCGCTGGTCCTTGAACAGCCCGACGCCCGTATTGAAGGCGTACATGAGCGGCGCGTCGTCATGCATCCAGTTGCGGTCGATATAATCCCGCGTCGCGGCAATGCGCTCCCGCGCCTGGGGATGCAGGGTAGCCTTTTCGAAGCGGCCTTTCCCATTGGCGCGCGCCACACGCACCACATCCCTGATCCTGAGCTTCGCTCCGTCGATCTTGACCGTCATGTCTGGCCCTCGCGTTTCAACGAGGGATAGCGAGGCTGAGGGTGAGGCGCAACCGCCGTTGTGCCGGGACAGAGCGCCCCTGTCGCTATTCTATCCCCTCCCCTAGCGGGGAGGGAAATGGTGTTACAGCCCTTAGACCCGGCCCAGGCGCTTCGTGGTCTGGGGGTCGAAGAGGTGCACGTTGGCCGGGTCGATGGAGAGGGTCAGCTTGCCCGCATCGGCGGAAATCTGGCCGGTCGAGGCCTGCACCACGAAATCGGCGCCCGCCACCTTGCCATGGAAGAGCTGCGTCGCGCCCAGTTCCTCGACGAAGTCGATATCCATGGTCAGCGTGCTCGAACCGGTCGCGCCGGCCTGCACGTCTTCGGGACGCAAGCCCACCTCGATAGCCGTGCCGGGGGCTAGGCCGTCACGCATGTCGGTGACGTTGATGATCTGCCCGCCGACGGAGACCCGGCCGGGCCCTTCCACCTTGCCGGGAAGGATGTTCATGGGCGGGGAACCGATGAAGGTCGCGACGAACCGGGTCTCGGGACGGCGATAGACTTCGGAAGGCGTGCCGACCTGTTCGATCTGGCCGCCGCTCATCACCACGAGCTTGTCGGAGAGCGTCATCGCCTCGACCTGATCGTGCGTCACGTAAATCGAGGTCACGCCGAGCGCGCGCTGAAGGCGCTTGATCTCCACGCGCATCTGCACGCGCAGCTTGGCGTCGAGGTTGGAGAGCGGCTCGTCGAAGAGGAAGACCCGCGGCTTGCGCACGATGGCGCGGCCCATGGCGACGCGCTGGCGCTGGCCACCGGAGAGCTGGCGCGGCTTGCGGGCGAGGAAGGGCTCGATGGCGAGGATGCGGGCGGCTTCCTTCACGCGCTTCTCGATCTCGGGCTTCGGCGTGCCGCGGTTTTTCAGGCCATAGGCCATGTTGTCGTAGACACTCATATGCGGATAGAGCGCATAGTTCTGGAACACCATCGCGATATCGCGGTCGGCGGGTTCGATCTCGTTCACGACGCGATCGCCGATCTTCACTTCGCCGCCGGAAATCGTCTCAAGCCCCGCGATCATGCGCAGAAGGGTGGACTTGCCGCAGCCCGAGGGACCGACCAGCACGCAGAAGGATCCATCCTCGATGCCGAGGGACACGCCCTTCACGGCTTCGACATTGCCCGCATAGACCTTTCGTACCGTATCGAGCTTTACGCCTGCCATCGTTTCATTCCTTCAAATCAGCTCGCGCAACACAAAGGCACGAGGAGAAATTGCTGTCACAATCATATTCTATCCCCCAGCCCAGCAGGGAGACGACGCGCGGAAACCACGCGTCACTTTTCCGTTTCGACGAGCCCTTTGACGAAGAGCCGCTGCATGAAGATCACCACCAGAACCGGCGGCACCATCGCGAGCACGGCGGTCGTCATCGCGATCTGCCACTCGGTCAGAGCATCCTGCGTCGTGATCATCTTCTTGATGCCGATGACGATGGTCTGCATTGAACTCTTCGTCGTAATCAGCAGCGGCCAGAGATACTGGTTCCAGCCATAGATGAACTGGATCACGAAGAGCGCCGCGATCGTCGTCATCGAGAGCGGGAGGAGCGTATCCTTGAAGAAGCGGAACGCGCCCGCGCCATCGATCTTGGAGGCCTCCAGAAGCTCGTCCGGGATCGTCATGAAGAATTGCCGGAACAGAAGCGTACCGGTCGCGGACGCGATGAGCGGCAGGATGAGGCCGGTATAGGTATCGAGCAGGCCGAGATCAGCGACGATCTTGTAAGTCGGATAGATACGGACTTCGACCGGCAGCATCAGGGTGATGAAGATCACCCAGAAGGCGGTCTTGCGGAAGGGGAAGCTGAAATAGACCACCGCGAAGGCGGAGAGAATCGAGATGAGGATTTTCCCCACTGCGATGCCCATGGCCATGATGAACGAGTTCATCATCATCATGCTCACCGGCTCGCGTGCCATGCGTCCACCCGAGAACAGCGCGCGTGAGTAGTTCTCGCCCGCCTGATCGCCCGGCAGGAGCGGCATGTTGCCGTTGATGATGGTCGCGGCATCGAAGGTCGAAGCCAGGATCGCCAGATAGACGGGGAAGGCGACGATGATGATGCCGACTGTCAGGGTGAAATAGGCGAGGATGTTTCTGTAGCGTCTGTTCTCGACCATCAGTACTGCACCTTGCGCTCGACGTAACGGAACTGGACAGCGGTGAGCGCAATCACGATGATCATGAGGATCACCGATTGCGCGGCCGAGCCGCCGAGATCGCCGCCGAGGCGGCCGTCCGCATAAACCTTGTAAACGAGAGTCGTCGTCTGACCGGCAGGACCACCGCCCGTGACGGCATCGATGATGCCGAATGTTTCGAAGAACACGTAGACGATCGTCACGACGATCAGGAAGAAGGTCGTCGGCGACAACAGCGGGAAGATGATCGTCCAGAAGCGGCGGATCGGCCCCGATCCGTCGATGGCGGCAGCCTCGATCACGCTCTTGGGGATTGCCTGCAGACCCGCCAGGAAAAACAGGAAGTTATAGCTGATCTGCTTCCAGGTGGCGGAAAGCACGAGCAGAATCATGGCATGCTTGGCATTGAGCATCGGGTTCCAGTCGATGCCCATGGCCTTGATCGGACGCGCCAGGGTGCCGAGGGTCGGATGGAACATGAAGATCCACAACACGCCGGCAATGGCCGGGGCGACCGCATAGGGCCAGATGAGCAGCGTCTTGTAAGCCTCGCCGCCGCGCAGCTGCTTGTCGGCCTGGGTCGCCAGAAGCAGCGCGCAGGAAAGGGACAGGACCGCGACGGACGACGAGAACACGAGCGTGGTCATCATGGCCCGGTAATATTCGGGCTGCTGGAACAGCAGACGATAATTCTCGAAGCCGACGAACTCGCTCGACAGGCCGAACGCGTCTTCCAGCAGGAAGGATTGCCAGATGGCCTGGGAGGCAGGCCAGTAAAAGAAGATGAGCGTGATCGCAAGCTGCGGCACGAGCAGCATGTAGGGCAGGATCTTACTCGAGAAGAGGGCTCGTTTTTCCATCGCGTTCCACACCCGGGGGCGTCTAGAACATTCGTCCTGAATCGGAATTCAGGACGAATGTTCTAGTCTTTTGAAAAGACGCATTTTCTTTTGCAAAACCGGAATCCACTTTTGCTGAAAATGCCCTGGCAGGGAGCCGGCCCAGCGGCGCAGGCTCTTTTATAAGATCATCCCGGACGGTCCGTGACCGCCCGGGATGACAGGTTTTCATGAAGACGTTTTAGCGGCTGACGGTGCGCTCGAACTGACGCAGGAGCTGGTTGCCGCGGGAAACCGCCGCATCGAGCGCGTCCTTGGCCGACTTCTGTCCGGCAAGCGCCGCCTCGAGCTCTTCCGACCACACGTCACGCATCTGAACCATGTTGCCGAGGCGCAGACCGCGGGAATTCTCGGTCGGCTCCTTGTTGGTCAGCTCGATGAGCGGGATCTGGTTCGCAGGATTCTTCTCATAGAAGCCGGAAGCCTTGGTCTTCTCATAAGCCGCCTTGGTGATCGGCAGGTAGCCCGATTCCTGATGCAGTTTGGCCTGGCGGTCGGTATCCGACAGGAAGGTGAAGAACTTGGCGACGCCCTTGTACTCGTCAGCCGACTTGCCGCCCATGACCCACAGCGAAGCACCGCCGATGATCGAGTTCTGCGGCGCACCGGCGACGTCCGGATAGTAAGGCATCGGAGCAGCCGCCCAGTCGAACTTCGCATTGGCCTTCACGTTGCCGAGGAAGCCCGACGAGGTCAGCATGATGGCGCATTCACCCGAGGTGAAGCGGCCTTCCGAGCGGCTGTCGCGGCCGGAATAGTCGTAGGTCTTGTCCTTCTGCAGGTCGATCAGGGTCTGCAGGTGCTTCACGTGCAGCGGCGAGTTGAACTTCAGCTCCGTGTCGAAGCCATCGAGGCCGTTCGCCTTGGTGGCCAGGGGCACATTGTGCCAGGCCGAGAACTGCTCGATCATCGCCCAGGTGGTCCAGGCCGAGGTGAAGCCGCAGGTGTCGTGGCCGGCGGCTTTCAGCTTCTTGCCGGCGGCGAACACGTCGGGCCAGGTCTTCGGAATCTCGGTGACGCCGGCCTTCTTCAGCTCGTCCTTGTTGACCCACATGACCATCGAAGAGGAGTTGAACGGGAAGGAGAGCATCTCGCCCTTCGCCGTGGAGTAGTAACCCGTGATCGTGGGCAGGTAAGCCTTGGGATCGAAAGCCTGGCCCGTCTCGGCCATCATCTGGTAGACCGGCTTGATGGCGCCCTTGGCGCCCATCATGGTCGCGGTACCGACCTCGAAGACCTGCATGATGTGAGGCGCGTTGCCGGCACGGAACGCGGCGATGCCGGCATTCATGGTGTCGGCGTACTGGCCCTTATAGCTGACGACGACCTTGTAATCCTTCTGCGAGTTGTTGAATTCCTCGGCCAGCTTATTCACGACGTCGTTGTTGGCGCCCGTCATGGCATGCCACCACTGAATTTCCGTCTGCGCGAAGGCGGAGGTGCTCGTCGCGAGGCCGAAGGCCAAGGCGGCGAGGAAAGACTTATTCATCATAACCGATCTCTCCCATGTCATCCCGTCGGGATGTTCTTGTCGTTCATCATCCCTGCACGAAGGTGGGATGACGTTATTATGACGAAAACATGACAAGCATAGCCGGCTTCAAAATGGAAGCCCTTTCGTTGGGAAGCCTTAATGGCCAGGGGATGGAACGGGCTCAAGTCCCTCTTCGTTGAGGCAGTGTCCCAACGGAAGAAATACATGCCTCGTCTCATTGCAGCCTTGTTCAAGGACCGCGCCCAAGCCGCCAAGGCTCTCGAGGCGCTTCTGGAACTCGGGATCGCCCAAGATCAAATTGTCGCGCTCGGTCGGAACGAGGGAAGGGAGATTTCATCGATTTCCGGGTTCAGGTCCCTTGAGCCTCATGAGAATAATTATGAGGCGACGCTCCAGCGCCTGAACCTGCCGCCCGGCGATCTGCGTATCTTCCGGCAGGGATTGCAGCGAGGCCACGCCCTGGTCGCCGTCAGCGTTGACAGGAACGATATCGACAAGGCGATCCAGGTGCTCGAAATGTTCGACCCGATCGATCTCAACCGGGAAAGCCGGGAATGGGCCAGGGCACACGCTCCCAGGGATCGGGAGGCCGGTCTCGGCGTCTCTGTGAGCTTCGTGGAAGGCTTGACGAATACGGGTGACCTGCCCGGCATGAGAAACCTGGCCGAGAACCCTAACGATTTCGGAACTCCCGACATGGAGGTGGAGGAGGCTTCCCGGTCGGCGGAGCCGACCCGGGCCAGACAGACGGGCATCGCCCCGATCCAGCGCGACCTCAACCGCACCGGCCGCATCTGGGCCTATGGCACCGACTGAAAATCAGATGACGTTCCGCTCCAGAAGCGGGCGATTGGCCAGCACACGTTCATAACCGAGTTCGGACAGATCGAGCGTGCGGTAGCCACCATGGACGATCAGCTCCGACAATCCCCGCCCGATGGCGGGCGATTGCTGCAGGCCGTGGCCGGAGAACCCGTTGCAGAGATAGAAATTCTCCAGCCCACCGGCCCGGCCGATGATGGCGTTGTGGTCCAGGAGCGACATGTCGTAGGGGCCGGCCCAGGCGCGGCCGGGCTTGATGGCCTCGAAAGCAGGCACGCGATGAGCGAGCGCGGGCCAGATGAATTCCTCGAAGAACGAGAAGTCGATCTCCTGAGATGACGGATCCTCGTCGTGCCAATCCGGGTCGAGATCGGCCTCCGGCGAGGCGCCGCAGATGAAACCCTCGCCCTCAGGGCGCACATAGGCGCCCGAAACGTCGATCAGCAGGGGACAATTCTCTACCTTGTCGCGGCAGGTGAAGGTGAAGACGTAGCGGCGCTTGGCCTGGACCGGAATGTCGAGCCCGGCCATGGCGGCGAGCGCCCTGCCGCCCGACCCGGCGCAGTTGATGAGGCTGCCGCAGGCGATGCGCGTGCCGTCCTTGAGGCGCACGGCGACAACCCTGCTTCCCTCCCGCTCGACCTCGGCCACCTCGCCCTTCACATATTCCGCACCCAGCGAACGGGCCTTTTTCCGGAAGGCCTGGAGCAGGCCCCAGCCATCGAACCAGCCCTCGCCCGTGCGGCCCCAGGTGCCAGCCGCCAAGTCCTCCACATTGAGCCAGGGAAAGCGGGCCTTCAGGGCCGCCGGATCCATCAGGAGGATATCGGCGCCTTCCGCGGCCTGGAGCGCTTGATTTTCATTGAGGATGGAAGCACCCGCCTCCGTTGCGCAATAGAGATAGCCGCCCTCCTTCAGGTCGATCTCGGGCCGCTCTCCGTCCACCGCCAGATGCTCGCCGATGCTGCGCAGGAACTGGATCCCATAAAGGGAGATGCGAATATTCACCGCACTGGAATATTGCTGGCGAATCGAAGCCGCCGACAGGGCCGAGGCAGAGAGCTGATAAGTCGGGTCCTTCTCGACGACCACGACACGCCCCTTGAACCCCGGATCGGAGAGCAGGTGATAGGCGGTGGAGGAGCCCATGACGGCGCCCCCGACGATCACGACATCGGCAAGGTTTGCGGCTGTGGAGGTCATCGTTCGAATTTCGTTGAGAGAATGATGGAAGACTGCGTTCGCTCCACCCCTTCCACCGCGCCGATCCGATCGATGGCGGTGTCGAGGGAGGGAACGTCCTCAGCCTCTACCACCGCCAGAAGGTCGAAGACACCAGCGACCGAATGAAGCGCGCGCAATTCCGGCATGCGTTGCAGGGCGGTGACGACGCTTGCCGATGCCTTGGGTGCGACGACGATGGTCACATGCGCCCGCACCATGCGGCGGCTGACCTCCTCGGCAAGCCGCGCCGTGTAGCCGACGATGATGCCGCGCCGCTCCAGGCTTTCGACCCGCGCCTGCACGGTGGTGCGGGAGAGCCTGAGCCGACGCGCGGCCTCCGCATGGCCGATCCGGGCATTCTCGCGCAAGAGCGCGATCAGGGCACGATCCGTGGCGTCGAGCATCACTATGACCAATCATCCTGGCGTTTCGCCGAAAGGTACTTGGCTTTCCGTCAACCTGTCTATGGCGTTCTGCAGGGATATGCCCTTTTCTCCTGGCATAACCCGGGAGGTCATTTCATGCATTCCATCCTCGTCATCGGCGCCGGCAAGATCGGCTCCACCATCGCCGACATGCTGTACGAGACCGGCGATTATGCCGTCACCGTCGCGGATGGCTCCGCCGCCGCGCTCAAGGCTGTCGCTTCCGACGGCATCAAGACGATCCAGCTCGACTTCAGCGATGCCGTCGCGCTCCAGGCCGCCCTGAAGGGCCATTATGCCGTCTTGAGCGCCGCGCCGTATCACCTGACCGCCCACGTGGCCAAGGCCGCGCGCCTTGCCGGCGTCAACTATTTCGACCTCACCGAGGACGTCGCCACCACCCGTATGGTGAAGGAACTGGCCGAGAACGCCACCACCGCCTTCGTTCCCCAATGCGGCCTCGCCCCGGGCTTCATCTCCATCGTCGCGCACGACATCGCCAGCCGCTTCGACAAGCTCGACACGGTGCGCCTGCGCGTTGGCGCCCTGCCGCAATATCCCTCGAATGCCCTGTCCTATAACCTCACCTGGAGCACGGACGGCGTCATCAACGAGTATATCGAGCGCTGCGAGGCCGTGGTCGATGGCCGCTTGCGTGAGGTTCCGGCCATGGAAGAGCTCGAAGAGTTCTCCCTCGACGGTACGCGCTACGAGGCCTTCAACACCTCGGGCGGCCTCGGCACCCTGTGCGAGACGCTTGAAGGCAAGGTCCGCACCTTGAATTACAAAACCATCCGCTATCCCGGCCACTGCGCCCTGATGCGGGTTCTGCTCAACGACCTGCAGCTGCGCAACCGCCGCGAGGTCCTGAAGGACATTCTCGAGCAGGCCGTGCCCGCCACCATGCAGGATATGGTCATCGTCTTCGTGACCGTGACCGGCGAGCGCGGCGGGCGCCATGTGCAGGAAACCTATGCCCGCAGCATCTATGGCCAGACGATCGCCGGCAAGCAGCGCACGGCGATTCAGGTCACCACCGCCGCCGGCATCTGCGCCATGCTCGATCTGCTGATCGCGGGAAAAATCGAGAACCAAGGCTTCCGCCGCCAGGAGGAGGTCGATCTCGACACCTTCCTCGCCAACCGATTCGGCCGTGTCTATGCGGGCGAGCGCCTGGATTGGGTCGAAGATCACCCGGGCGGCAAGAAGCGTCTCGACGCGGTTGCCTGATCTCATTTAAGAACGGCGGCACAACATCGTGCCGCCGTTTTGCATATTCATCATGCAAGGAAAGGCGGCGAGCTGAGATATGAGCCGCAACGCCTTCAATCGACAGGGAGTTTCCATGTCCGCGCGAGACCAAGCCGCCCTCAAATCCGTCCCCGCTCAGGAGTCCGTGGCTGAGGAAGCCCGTGCCATCCTGAAGCGCCTGGGCGTTCCGGACAGCGCATTCGGCTCCTCCGGCCGCCCCGCCGTCTCCCCGATCTCGGGCGAGGTGATCGTGCATGTGCGCGAGACCACGTCCGACGAGGCCAAGGCCGCCATCGGCCGGGCCGATGCCGCCTTCAAGGCCTGGCGTACGATGCCGGCCCCCAAGCGCGGCGAGTTCGTGCGCCTGATCGGCGAAGAACTGCGCGCCGCCAAGGACGATCTCGGCCGCCTGGTGACGCTCGAGGCCGGCAAGGTCACCTCCGAGGGCCTCGGCGAGGTGCAGGAGATGATCGACATCTGCGATTTCGCGGTTGGTCTCTCGCGCCAGCTCTACGGCCTCACCATCGCCACCGAGCGCGCAGACCATCGCATGATGGAGACCTGGCACCCGCTCGGAATCTGCGGCGTCATCTCCGCCTTCAACTTCCCCGTCGCTGTCTGGTCGTGGAACGCGGCGCTCGCCTTCGTGTGCGGCGACTCGGTGGTGTGGAAGCCGTCCGAGAAGACGCTTTTGACCGCGCTCGCCACGCAAGCCATCGTCGAACGGGCCGCCAAGCGCTTCGGCGGCGTTCCGGAGGGCCTGTCCGAGGTGCTGCTCGGCGGCCGCGAGATCGGCGAGATCCTGGTCGATGATCACCGCGTGCCGGTACTCTCCGCCACCGGCTCCACCGCCATGGGCCGTCAGGTCGGTCCGAAGCTCGCTGCCCGCTTCGCCCGCGCCATCCTCGAGCTCGGCGGCAACAACGCGGCCATCGTGACCCCCACCGCCGATCTCGATCTGGCCCTGCGCGGCATCGCCTTCGCGGCCATGGGCACGGCGGGCCAGCGCTGCACGACGCTGCGCCGCCTCTTCGTGCACGAGAGCGTCTACGACAAGCTCGTGCCGCGCCTGAAGAAGGTTTATTCGGGCGTGAAGATCGGCGATCCGCGCGCCGAGGGTGTTCTCGTCGGACCGCTGATCGACAAGGCCGCCTTCGACGGCATGGAGCGCGCGCTTGACGAGGCCCGTGCGGCAGGCGGCACCGTCCATGGCGGCGGGCGCTACACGGACGGCGAATGCGCTGAGGGCTTCTATGCCCGGCCCGCGCTCGTCGAGATGCCGGAGCAAAAGGGCCCGGTTACGCGCGAGACCTTCGCGCCGATCCTCTACGTGATGCGCTATTCGAGCTTCGACGACGTGATCGCGGCGCATAACGCCGTGGGTGCCGGCCTGTCGTCTTCGGTCTTCACCCTCGACATGCGCGAAGCCGAGACCTTCATCTCGGCGGTCGGCTCCGATTGCGGCATCGCCAACGTCAATATCGGCCCCTCGGGCGCCGAGATCGGCGGCGCGTTCGGCGGAGAGAAGGAGACGGGCGGCGGCCGTGAGGCAGGCTCGGATTCCTGGAAGGCCTATATGCGCCGCGCCACCAACACCATCAATTACGGCAAGACGCTTCCGCTCGCCCAGGGCGTGAAGTTCGACGTCGACGCCTAAAATCGCTTCCTCCAGCGGAGGGCGGCGAGCCGCCCTCCGCATTTTTCTCTATTCTCCCCGTCCTTCGTTCCTCCTTTCATCGCGAGCCTTCCATGACAGCGCCCTCCCGCACCGGCGGCCAGATCCTTGTCGATCAACTTCTCGTCCACGGGGTCGATCACATCTTCTGCGTTCCGGGGGAGAGCTATCTCGCCGCCCTCGACGCGCTGCACGATGCCGCGATCAACGTCACCGTCTGCCGCCAGGAAGGCGGGGCGGCGATGATGGCGGAAGCCCATGGCAAGCTCACCGGCCGCCCCGGCATCTGCTTCGTCACCCGCGGCCCCGGCGCCACCAATGCCTCGCCCGGCCTGCACATCGCCAAGCAGGATTCGACGCCGATGATCCTCTTCGTCGGCCAGATCGAGCGCGGCATGCGCGAGCGCGAAGCCTTCCAGGAACTCGACTACCGCGCCGCTTTCGGCGCCATGGTCAAATGGGCGACGGAGGTGGACGATCCGGCCCGCTTCCCGGAAATCGTCTCCCGCGCCTTCCATGTGGCCACGTCCGGGCGCCCCGGCCCAGTGGTGATCGCGCTGCCGGAAGACGTGCTGACCGAGATGGCCAGCGTTCCCGACGCGCCGCATTACAAGGTGATCGAGAGTTATCCTGCGTCGGCGCAGATGGCGGAACTGCAAGATCTGCTGCACAAGGCCGAACGCCCGATCGCGCTCGTCGGCGGCAGCCGCTGGTCGGAACAGGCGGTCGAGGATTTCGCGCGCTTCGCCGAAACCTTCCAACTGCCGGTGGCCTGCACCTTCCGCCGCCAGATGCTGTTTTCCGCCGACCACCCATCCTATGCGGGCGATCTGGGGCTTGGCGTCAATCCGAAGCTTTTGGAGCGCATCAAGAGCGCCGATCTCGTCCTGCTGGTGGGCGGGCGCCTGTCCGAGATCCCGAGCCAGAGCTACACCCTGCTCGACATTCCGGCGCCACGGCAGAAGCTGGTGCATATCCACCCCGATCCGAGCGAGCTCGGCCGGGTCTACAGCCCGCGTCTGGCGATCAACGCCTCGCCTGTCGCTTTCGCCTCCATGGCGAAGGACCTGAAGGTGCCCGCCGCGATCCGCTGGAGCGAGGACACCAAGGCGGCGCATGCCAGTTACCTTGCCTGGAGCGATCCGTCGAAGATCCGTCATGCGGGCAGGCTTCAGATGGGCGAGGTGATGGCCCACCTGCGCAAGACGCTTCCCGCCGAGACGATCTTCTGCAACGGCGCGGGCAACTTCGCCACCTGGATCCACCGCTTCTGGCCATTCCGGAAATACGGTACGCAGCTTGCTCCGACTTCCGGCTCCATGGGCTACGGCGTGCCCGCCGCCGTCGGCGCGAAGCGCGTGCAACCCTCAAGCCCGGTGGTGGTGTTCGCCGGCGACGGCGACTTCCTCATGAACGGACAGGAATTCGCCACCGCCGTGCAATACGACCTGCCCATTCTCGTCGTTCTCATCGACAACGGCATGTACGGCACCATCCGCATGCACCAGGAGCGCGACTATCCCGGCCGTGTTTCGGCAACGCTGCTGAAGAACCCCGATTTCTCGGCCTATGCCAAGGCCTTCGGCGGCCATGGCGAGCGGGTGGAGACGACGGAAGAATTCGCGCCCGCCCTCGACCGCGCGCTGACATCCGGCAAGCCCGCCATCCTGCACTGCATCCTCGACCCCGAGGCGATCACGCCCGCCATGTCGCTGACGCAGATCCGCGAGAAGGCGATCAGCGAAGGGCGCTGATCGCCGGGCTGGAGACAGGCGCAAATAGCACCACCGCAGCCTCATCCTGAGGAGGGCCGCAAGGCCTGTCTCGAAGGACGAGGCGTCTCCAGTGTGCGCTGAAACATCCTTCGAGACGGTCACTTCGTGACCTCCTCAGGATGAGGTGAATGTGGGGCCTTAAACCGCCGCTCCGCTTCGCGCGAAAGCGACCTCCTTCGCAGGCGTCACGGTAATCACGGCTGAGCCCGCGGCGAAACCGTCGAGTACCGCATTGTGGTGCGCGACGATCTGTTCGACCGTCAGCACGTTGCTGTCGCTCGTGGTGTGCCCGTCGGCGACGAGCGTCACGTCGTAGCCGAGACCGACCGCACGACGGCAGGTGGTGTCGACGCAGTATTGCGTCATGAGGCCGGCGATCACCAGACGGCGAATGCCGCGCTCCGTCAGGACCGCCTGAAGATCCGTTTCGAGGAAGGAATCACAAGCCTTCTTGCGCACGACGGGGTCCTCAGGGCGACGGTTGAGATCGTCACAGAGGGGCCACCCGGGCGAGCCGGATTCGAGCCGGTGGCCGGGCGGGCCGTCATGCTGCACGAAGACGACCGGAACATCGGAATGCCTCGCCTCGTCGACCAGTCGGGCGATCCGGCCGCGCACTTCGTCGAACCGCTCGAGAACGGCCGGACGCTTCGCGCCCGGCACATTCAGAATCCCCGCCTGAACGTCGATGATGACGAGAGCGATCGCCATGGCCGGCAGCCTTACGCCGCCTGCGCGGTATCGAGCCGCTTCGCGACGAGGATGTGCAGGCTCCGTAGATCCTTGACGAAGGAACGGATGCCCTCAGAGAGCTTTTCTGTCGCCATCGCATCCTCGTTCAGCGCGAAGCGGAAGCTCTTCTCGTCGAGGCGCGGCGTGGCCGGGACCTTGGCCGCATTGTCGGGCGAGAGCTTGCGCGGCAGCTCGCCTTCGGCCTTCGCCAGCTCGTCGAGGAGCGCGGGCGAGATGGTGAGCCTGTCGCAGCCCGCGAGCGCCTCGATCTCGCCCATATTGCGGAAGGACGCGCCCATCACCACGGTCTTGATGCCCTGCGCCTTGTACGAGGCGTAGATGTTGCGCACCGACAGGACGCCGGGATCGGTCTCGCCCGTATAAGGTCCGCCGCCCGCCTTCACGTGCCAGTCGAGGATGCGGCCGACGAAGGGCGAGATGAGGAACACGCCCGCTTCCGCGCAGGCCTGCGCCTGCACCTGGCTGAACAGAAGGGTCAGGTTGCAGTCGATGCCTTCCTTCTGCAGAACCTCCGCCGCGCGGATGCCCTCCCAGGTGGAGGCGATCTTGATCAGGATGCGGTCGCGCCCGATGCCGCGCGCTTCATAAGCCTTGATGATGGCGCGGGCCTTGGCGAGGGTGGCTTCGGTATCGAAGGACAGATCCGCGTCCACTTCCGTCGAGACGCGGCCCGGCACGATGCCGGCGAGTTCGGCCCCGAAGGCGACGGCGAGGCGGTCGCAGATGGCGGTAACCACGCTCTCATGCGATCCGCTTTGGCTGCGGCCCCAGCTCAGAGCCTCCTCGACGATGGCGGCATAGGCCGGGTTCTCGACAGCCTTGAGCAGCAGCGTCGGGTTGGTGGTGCAATCCTGCGGTTTCAGGCGGCGCACCGCGTCGAGATCGCCCGTATCGGCGACGACGACCGTCATGGCGCGCAATTGGTCAAGCTTGGAGGGCATCGGAAACTCCATGGGTTTTGTTGAGACAAGCCTTAGACCGTCTCATTGGCTGCGTGAAGTCCGCGGTGCGGTCGCACCGGATTCTCCGTCATTCCCCAGCGCATGAATTGCGGGATGGGGATGGCAAAGGGCGTTCACACGAAAAGACTGCGGTTGGCCTTTACCCGGGCCAGGATGAAGGAATGGACCTCCTCGACGCGGCGCAGGCTGCGCACTTCCGTATGCGTGACGAGCCAGTAGGTGCGCAGATAAGAGATGGTCGGAAGGATCACGCGCAGTTCCGGGAACTGGCGGATGGCGTAATCATGCAGCACACCGATGCCGAATCCTGCCCGCACGGCCTCGACCTGCGCGACCACGCTGGCGCATTCGAAGTGGCGCGACGTGTATTTCTCAAGCCCGGAAAAATAATCCAGCACCGGAGAGTAGAGCAGGTCCGGCACATAGGTGACGAGGGTCTTGCCTGCGAGGTCGGCCGGCTCCGCGATCGGGCCGTGCCGGTCGAGATAGGCTTTCGAGGCGTACAGCCTCAGCCGGTAATCGGTGAGCTTGCGCGACACCAGCCGGCCCTCCGTCGGCTGTTCCAGGGTGACGGCAATATCCGCCTCCCGCTTCGACAGCGAGAAGGTGCGCGGCAGGGCCACGAGCTGCAGGGTGAGATCCGGATGCCGCTCGGCGAGCGCGCCCAGTTCCGGCGCGAGGAAATAGGTGCCGAAACCGTCCGGCGCGCCGACGCGTACCGTGCCGGAAAGCGCCAGATCCGACCCGCCGAGTTCGCTTGCCACGGCAAGTGCCTGAGTCTCCATGCTCTCCGCCTTGGCCAACAGCCGCTCGCCCTGCTCGGTCAGGGCATAGCCCTGCGGGCTGCGCTCGAAGAGCCTGGCCTTGAGCGCACCTTCCAGGGCCGTGATGCGGCGGGAAACCGTGGTATGATCCGCCTCGAGCTGGCGGGCGGCCACGGTGAGACGTCCCGCCCGGGCCACGGCCAGGAAAAAGCGTAAGTCGTCCCAATCGAAAGCGCTCATCCTGCCTCCCGGTTCGTATTGGTATTTTCGCACAACGTCGCTTCGATTTCACCCATAGCCGTGCGATTTTGACAATGGTAGACAGAACGACATCAAAACACCCATCAGGAGGAGAGACGCCATGCGCGAGATCGGACATTTCATCGGCGGCAAGCACGTTCCCGGCAAATCGGGCCGCACGGCCGAAGTCTTCCAGCCGATGACGGGCGAAGTCATCGCCCGGGTCGCGCTCGCCTCCAAAGAAGAGCTGCGCCAGGCGGTGGAAAACGCCAAGGCCGCGCAGCCCGCCTGGGCCGCCACCAACCCGCAGCGCCGCGCCCGCGTGATGATGAAGTTCCTGGAGCTCATCGCCAAGGAAATGGACCCGCTCGCCGAGGTGCTCGCCCGCGAGCACGGCAAGACGATTTCCGACGCCAAGGGCGACATCCAGCGCGGCGTCGAGGTGGCTGAGTTCTGCACCGGCATCCCGCACCTGATGAAGGGCGAGTTCTCGGAAGGCGCGGGCCCCGGCATCGACATGTATTCGATCCGCCAGCCGCTCGGCGTCGTCGCCGGCATCACGCCGTTCAACTTCCCGGCCATGATCCCGCTCTGGAAGCTCGCGCCTGCCATCGCCTGCGGCAACGCCTTCATCCTGAAGCCCTCCGAGCGTGATCCCGGCGTGCCGATGCGCCTCGCCGAGCTGATGATCGAGGCGGGCCTTCCCGCCGGCATCCTCAACGTGATCAACGGCGACAAGGAATCGGTCGACGGCATCCTTGACGATCACGACATCAAGGCGGTCGGCTTCGTCGGCTCGTCGGCCATTGCCGAATACGTTTATGCCCGCGCGGCGGCGAACGGAAAGCGCGCCCAGTGCTTCGGCGGCGCGAAGAACCACATGATCATCATGCCCGATGCCGATCTCGACCAGGCAGTCGATGCGCTGATCGGCGCGGGCTACGGCTCGGCGGGCGAGCGCTGCATGGCGGTCTCGGTCGCGGTGCCGGTCGGCAAGTCCACGGCGGACGCGCTGATGGACAAACTGATTCCGCGTGTGGAAAGCCTGAAGGTCGGCCCCTCCACCGATCCTTCAGCCGATTTCGGCCCGCTCGTCACCAGGGCCCAGCTCGACAAAGTTCGCTCCTATGTGGATCTCGGCGTGCAGGAAGGCGCGAAGCTCGTGGTCGATGGCCGGAACTTCAAGATGCAGGGCTACGAGAACGGCTTCTACATGGGCGGCTGCCTCTTCGACGAGGTGAAGCCCGACATGCGCATCTACAAGGAAGAGATCTTCGGGCCCGTTCTCTCGGTCGTGCGCGCCAAGAACTACGACGAGGCGCTGCGCCTGCCCTCCGACCACGAATACGGCAACGGCGTCGCGATCTACACCCGCGACGGCGACGCGGCCCGCGACTTCGCATCAAAAGTGAATGTGGGCATGGTCGGCATCAACGTGCCGATCCCGGTGCCGCTGGCCTATTACACCTTCGGCGGCTGGAAGCGCTCGGGCTTCGGCGATCTCAACCAGCACGGCCCGGACGCGATCCGCTTCTACACCAAAACGAAAACCGTCACCTCCCGCTGGCCCTCGGGCACCAAGGAAGGCGCCGAATTCTCCATTCCGACGATGAAGTGAGGACGGCTTGAAAGCCGTTTTACGAAACGCTATGGCCGTCGCTCTCAGCTTGGGAGCGGCGGTTTTCGTTTGGCCGGTTCAGGCGCTGCAATGTCCGAGACCGCTATTCTGGCGCTCCGACATGCCAGTGGATGAAGCTTTTGGCCGCATGGTTCAATTCGCTTCCAGAAAGGTTGCCGAGGCACAGTCCATCTTCAAAGGCCGTATTGTAAAAGTTGAGTTTGTTGGCCCAGATGTTGAGTACCCGGTGCTTATTCTTACTTATGAAGTTGATAAATGGCTGAAGGGGGACGGGCGGCAAAATGCCAAGCTCGTTTATGGAGGATGGTGCGACGGACCATGCAACAATATCGTAAGAATGATGGATAGTCTTAAATACGACGAAGAAGGCGAGATTTATATTGCAGATCATATAAATTCTTCATTCCTTGACCACTATCCCAATCTTCCCCGCGACACAGATGGCATTTTTGGCCTCTGCTCCCGCCTAGGAAGAAGCATCAGGCCCATCAATCAGCCTTACTATCGCTCCCCCTCGCACAGAGAATTTCTTTTCCACATCACCATGATGGGTCAAATCGAAAAGCTTCTGCCTAAGCCTGACTGATTCTTTAGGAACGCAAGCTTGGTCTACCTTGCCTGTGCTCTAGATCGAAAGTCATGGTTGCCCGAAGCCCCCGAGGCATGACGATTTAGAGCCATGACCCAGTTCTCTCTCACCGAAGACCAGATCGCCGTCCGCGACATGGCGCTGGCCTTCGCGGCGGACAACCTCGCCCCTCATGCGCTTGAATGGGACGAGAAGAAGCATTTTCCAGTCGATGTGATGCGCGAGGCAGCAAGCCTCGGCATGGCTGCGATCTATACCCGCGACGATGTCGGCGGGTCCGGCATGACCCGCCTCGACGCAGCCCTGATCTTCGAGGCGCTGGCGACCGGCTGCCCTACGGTCTCGGCCTATCTTTCGATCCACAACATGGTTGCCTGGATGATCGACCGCTACGGGTCTGACGAGCAGCGCCAGCGCTTCCTGCCGAGCCTGTGCACCATGGAGACGATCGGCAGCTATTGCCTGACCGAGCCGGGCTCCGGCTCGGACGCCGCCGCGTTGAAGACGAAGGCCGTGCGCGACGGTGACCATTACGTGGTCAACGGCGTCAAGCAGTTCATTTCGGGCGCGGGCGTTTCGGACATCTACGTGACCATGGTGCGCACCGGCGAGGAAGGTCCCTCGGGCATCTCGACCCTGGTGATCGAGAAAGACACGCCCGGCCTGTCCTTCGGCGCTCTCGAGAAGAAGATGGGCTGGAACGCCCAGCCGACGCGGGCGGTGATCTTCGAGGATGTGCGCGTGCCCGTCGACAACCGGCTGGCAGCGGAGGGCATGGGGTTCAAGATCGCCATGTCCGGCCTCGATGGCGGGCGCCTCAATATCGGCGCGTGTTCGCTCGGCGGCGCGCAGGCGGCTTTGGACAAGGCGCTCGCTTATGCCAACGACCGCAAGGCTTTCGGCAAGCGCATCGCCGATCTTCAGGCGCTGCAGTTCAAGCTTGCCGATATGGCCACCGAGCTCGAATGCGCGCGGACATTCCTGTGGCGCGCGGCCTCGGCGCTCGATGCCAAGACACCGGATGCGACGAAGCTCTGCGCCATGGCCAAGCGCATGGCCACCGATACCGGTTTCGAGGTGGCGAACCAGGCGCTCCAGATCCATGGCGGCTACGGCTATCTCGCCGATTACGGCATCGAGAAGATCGTGCGGGACCTGCGCGTCCACCAGATCCTGGAAGGCACCAACGAGATCATGCGCCTCATCGTGGCGCGCGATCTGGTGGGACGGGGGAACCAGCCTCGGTAGAAACGCCAACCCACTCTCCTCCTTGGGGGGAGGCTGTGAAGGTGGGGCGTCAGCGCTGAACTTTCAGAGCTTGGTGCTCACCCCCTGGCCCTCCCCACAAAGGGGAGGGAAAATGTCGGAGGAAACATGACCAGCATCGCCTTTATCGGCCTCGGCAATATGGGCGGCCCCATGGCCGCCAATCTCGTCAAAGCCGGCTACGACGTCACCGGATTCGACCTCTCCCCCACTTCCTGCGATCAGGCGAAGACGGAAGGGATCACTGTCGCCGGATCGGCTAACGAGGCGGTGAAGGATGCCGATATCGTCATCACCATGCTGCCAGCGGGCAAGCATGTGCTGTCGGTCTGGTCCGGCATCCTGCCCGCGGTGAAGCCAGGAGCACTCGTAATCGATTGCTCCACCATCGACGTGGAGAGCGCGCGCAAGGCCCATGCCATGGCAGGGGATCGAAGCCTTCAATCCCTCGATGCCCCGGTCTCCGGCGGCGTTGGCGGGGCGAAGGGGGCAACGCTCACCTTCATGGCGGGCGGCACGCTGGAGGCTTTCGCGAAGGCAGAACCGATCCTGTCCCGGATGGGCAAAAGGATCGTCCATTGCGGCGAGGCGGGGGCGGGGCAGGCGGCAAAGATCTGCAACAACATGATTCTCGGCATCTCGATGATCGGCGTGGCGGAGGCCTTCGTGCTGGCCGAGAAGCTGGGCCTCGCCCATCAGGCCCTGTTCGACGTGGCCTCGACCTCCTCCGGCCAGTGCTGGTCGCTGACCACCTATTGCCCGGTGCCGGGCCCGGTGCCGACCTCGCCCGCCAATAACGACTACAAGCCGGGCTTCGCGGCGACATTGATGCTGAAAGACCTGAAATTGGCGCAGGAGGCGGCGCTCGCCTCCGGCGCGACAACGCCGCTCGGCGCGGAAGCGGCACAGCTCTATGCGCTGTTCAACAGCGCGGGCCATGAAGGCGACGATTTCTCCGGCATCATCAATTTCCTGCGCGGGCGGAAGAGCTAACTCTGTGAACAAGCGCAGGAAACGGCGGCGGGAGGGAGAAAGGTCCGAGAGGTGTTGCAAGACACCTACAGCTTTCGGACCGTTCGTCCGTTAGTCTCCACCTCCCAAGGAACTCAACCCTCGATTGCCGAGCCTGACATGGCCCGTTCATCTGACCTCACGGCCGATCCTTCCGCCGACGCCGCAGCCATGCTGCGCCGCGTCGGATTTGCGATCCTGTTCTTCGCGATCCCCGTAGCGGCGCTCCTGACGCGGCGCGCGGTCGTGGTGCTCGCGCCCCTGGCGATCATGCTGCTCATTATCGCTTCCCTCCTCGATGGCGGAGCGAAAGCTCCCCTGGACAAGCTGTTTTCCATTGTAACCTCTGCGGGTGGACTTGCCGGGGCCATCCTTCTGTTGTGGACGACCCTCTCGCTGATCTGGACCCCTTTCGTGACCGAGGCCTCGGAGCGCCTGCTCAACATCATCGGCATGGCCCTGCTGGCGCTGGCCGGCTATCTGGCGCTTCCCGACCGGATGCGCTCGGCCAATCTCTACATCCTTCCGGTCGGCGTCGGACTGACCGCCTTGCTCGGGATGTTCATCGCCTTTCAAGGCGCCGGACATCTCGATCAGGACGGGCAGAGCCTGGAGCGCGGCATGATCGTGCTTGCCCTGCTGCTCTGGCCCGCCGTGACCTGGCTGCATTCGCGTGGCCGCAATCTGGAGGCCCTGCTTCTGGTCGTCGTCGTCGCCCTGGGCGCGCTCCTCGCTGCCGATGGCCTGTCTCTCCAAGGTTTGGCGGTCGGCGCCCTGATCTTCGTCGTCACCGCCGTCAGCCCTGCCTTCGGGACGCGCCTGACCGCTCTGGTGATGGCGGGGCTCCTGTTGCTGGCACCCGTCCTTCCTTTCCTGCTGAAGCCCGTCGCGGTCCTGCTTGGGCCGGATTCGCCGATCGCGGCCAGCCTCGATGTCTGGCGGAATGTCGTGCTTGGCGAACCGCTCCGCCTGATCACCGGGCATGGGCTGGAAACCGCCCTGCGCGGCCGTTTCTTCAGCCTGCTGCCGGTGAATGCGCCCTACACGATCCTGTTCGAGATCTGGTACGAGCTCGGCCTCGTCGGGGCAGTGGCCGGCGCCTTCCTGCTCTATTCCGCCGCCATGAGGTCCGGCGAACAGCGCCCTGCCCTGGATCCCGGCATCATGGCCGCTTTCGCGACGGCCTATACGCTTGGATGCTTAGGGGTCGGAACCGCACAGCTCTGGTGGTTCACGGCACTCGTGGTCGTGGTGCTGGTTTTCGTCGCCATCGAGCGCGGACAGTTTCGCACCACACGCCCGAAGGCCGTTCTTCACCGGAGACGCTGACGTTACGGCAGTGCTTAAATTGTCTATTGCGATTGACGGACGGCTGTTTCCTCTGCTTCGTTGGTTCCTGGATATTTTCAGCAAGGATCTTCCATGCCGATCATCAATCGTGTTGCCGACCTCGCCGATGAAATCGCCACCTGGCGCAGGGACTTCCATGAAAACCCGGAACTTCTCTTCGACGTGCATCGCACGGCCGGAATCGTCGCCGAAAAGCTGAAGGCCTTCGGCTGCGACGAGGTTGTGACAGGCATCGGACGGACCGGCGTCGTCGGCGTCATCAAGGGCCGTACGAACGGTTCGGGCAAAGTGATCGGCCTTCGGGCCGACATGGACGCGCTGCCCATCGAGGAAGCGACGGACGTGCCCTACAAGTCCAAGGTCCCGGGCAAGATGCATGCTTGCGGCCATGACGGCCACACCGCCATGCTGCTCGGCGCCGCCAAGTATCTCTCCGAGACCCGCAATTTCGACGGTACGGCGATCATGATCTTCCAGCCGGCCGAGGAAGGCGGCGGCGGCGGCGACGCCATGGTGAAGGACGGCCTCATGGAACGCTTCGGCGTGCAAGAGGTCTACGGCATGCACAACATGCCGGGTATCCCGATCGGGCATTTTGCGGTGCGGCCCGGCCCGATGATGGCGGCGGCCGACCGGTTCAGCATCACCATCGAAGGCAAGGGCGCCCATGCGGCGCGGCCCCATGACGGCATCGACACGATTCTCGTGGCAAGTCATGTGGTAACGGCCCTGCAATCCGTAGCGTCCCGCAATGTCGATCCGCTCGAATCGGTCGTCGTGTCGGTATGCATGATCAAGTCGGGAGAGACCTTCAACGTGATCCCGCAGACGGCGCAACTGCTCGGCACCGTGCGCACTCTCTCGCCCGCCGTGCAGGACACGGCCGAGAGCCGCATCCGCGCGATCGTCGACAATGTCTGCGCCGCCTTCGGCGCGAAAGCCAGCATCGACTATTTCCGCGGCTACCCGGTCACCGTCAACGACGCGGACAAGACGGAGTTCATCATCGATGTGGCCAAGCAGGTCGCGGGCGAGAACGCCGTCGACACCTCGATCCCGCCGCTGATGGGCTCGGAGGATTTTTCCTACATGCTGCAGAAACGGCCCGGCGCCTACATCTTCGTCGGCAACGGCGATACGGCGGGCGTGCATCATCCGGCCTATAATTTCGACGACGAGGCCGCGCCCTACGGCGTCTCGCTCTGGGCCAAGATCGTTGAGACCGGCATGCCGGCACGCTGAAGACTTGCTTCAAACGACAATCGCCGCCGGCTCGCACTGGCGGCGATTGCGTTTCAATGATCCTCTACCCGGCTAGCGCATCGTGCGGAAAAGTGGACCCGGTTTTCCGCATGGAACGATGCGCTCATCCAACGAGAGAGCAGCGGATCGATCCCAAAAGCGGAATCCACTTTTGGGATCGATGCTCTAGTGCACGACCATGGCCGTGAACGGATGAACATAGGCCTGCAGCATCACCAGCACGCCGACGAGGGAAGCTAGCGCGATCGAGTGCCAGAACACGAAGCGCAGGATATCGCCCTCGTGACCGAACCAGTTGGTGGCGGTGGAGGCCACGACAATCGATTGCGCGTCGATCATCTTGCCCATGACGCCGCCGGTCGAGTTCGAGGCGCACATGAGGATTTCCGACAATCCCAGTTGGCCCGCCGTGATCTTCTGCAGGTTGCCGAAGAGCACGTTCGAGGCCGTGTCCGACCCGGTCAAGGCCACGCCGAGCCAGCCGAGCAGCGCGGCGAAGAAGGGATAGAGCCAGCCCGTCTGCGCGAAGGCGAGGCCGAGGGTGGCATCGACGCCGGAATAGCGGGTGAGCGTGCCGAGTGCGAGCATCGCCGCGATGGTGATGAGGGAGTAGCGCACCACCCACAGGGTCTCGCCATAGGCCTGGATCAGGCGCAGAGGCGAATACTTCATCACGAAGCCCGAGATGAGCGCCGCGAGCAGGATGCCCGTTCCCGTCATAGTGAGGATGTTGAACCCGAACACCGCCCCCTCGGGCGTCGGCTTAGGAACCACCGGAGGGACTTTCTGCACCATGTTATGCAGTCCCTCGAGCGTCCATTTCGGGAAGTAGAGCGGATTGACGATGTCCTTGAAGGTCTGCGTCCCCCATACGAACACGACCGCGCAGAGGATAATCCACGGCATCCAGGCCTTGATGACGTCGCTGGAGCTATGGCGTGGCGTTCCGGACAGCTCGGCGGCGGAGGCCGCTCCGAGCGATACGGGCCGGGGGACCGTCGCACCGGCCTCGACGCCGCTGCGCAGGGCCGGACTCGTCCAGATCACGGACGGATGCCAGATCTTCAGGAACCCGAACAGGCAGGCCATGGAGACGAGGGATGCGACCACGTCGACCAGCCAGGGACCGTGGTAGTTCGAGACCAGGAATTGCGGAACGGCGAAGGCGACGCCGCAGACCAGAACGGCAGGCCAGATCTGGAGCATGCCGCGCCAGCCGGCGAAGGCCCAGATCAGCCAGAACGGTACGATCAGCGAAAAGAACGGCAATTGCCGCCCCACCATGGCGCCAAGCGCGATGGGATCAAGGCCGGTGACCGCACCCAGGGTGACGATGGGCGTGCCCAGCGCCCCATAAGCGACCGGGGCGGTGTTCGCGATGAGAGAGAGACCTGATGCGGCAAGAGGCGAGAAGCCGAGACCGATGAGGATCGCGCCCGTCACGGCAACCGGCGTGCCGAAACCTGCCGCACCCTCGAAGAACGCGCCGAAGGCGAAGGCGACGAGGAGGAGTTGCAGGCGGCGGTCCGCCGTGATTCCGGCAATCGAATCCTGAAGGATCTTGAACGAACCGTTCTCAACGGTCAGGCGGTAAAGGAAGATGACGTTGAGGATGATCCAGCCGATAGGAAAGAGGCCGGTGAGGGCGCCCAGACCGGCGGCCTCGAATGCCATACCGCTCGGCATGCTGAACACGACGATGGCGATGAACAGTGTCAAGGCGAGGGCGATGAGTGCTGCGAAATGCGCCTGCATTCTTGCAAAGGCTATAAGCCCGAGCAGGCATATCACCGGCAATGCGGCGACGATTGTCGAGAGCACGGCACTCCCGAGCGGATTATAGACCTGGCTCCACATGAGCGTTTCCCCTGAACCCACCGGCAAGAGCCGGCGACTTGGTTGAGGCGGTCAGGCCATAGCGGTCGTGCCGCCCCTAACGAAGCTAGGACGGGCGCCGCACGCGACAATATGAACTAAAGTGCTGTCTTTTGATGACGCAAGACCTTGACGGAAGACCGGATTTCCCTGTCCGGACCATGCCCTTGCGGATGAGGAATGCCTCAATCCTTGATGGAGGAAGCGAGAAGGGCCTCGATGTCGATGTAGTGTCCCGCACGGTCGCGCTTGGAGGCGAGATAGCTCACATTCTCCGCGGTCGGGCGGCCCAGCACCCGATGATCCGAGATCACGTCGAGCCCGGCCTCCTTCAGGGCGCGGATCTTCTCCGGATTGTTGGTGAGAAGCCGCACAGCCTGCACGCCGAGCTTCTTGAGCATCCCGGCGGCGAAATCGAAATGGCGCTGATCCGCCTCGAAGCCCAGGACCTCGTCGGCGTCATAGGTATCGTAGCCCTGCGATTGCAGTTTGTAGGCCCGGATCTTGTTGGCGATGCCGTTCCCGCGCCCTTCCTGGTCGAGATAGAGCAGGATGCCGCCCTCGTTCTGCGCCATGAAACGCACGGTCTCGCGCAGCTGGTCGCCGCAATCGCATTTCAAGCTGCCGAAGAGATCCCCCGTCAGGCAGGCCGAATGCAGGCGCACGGTCACGGGCTTCGCCAGATCGGGAGAGCCGACGATGATCGCCACCTGATCGCGCAGGCCCTCGCCGCCGCGAAACACCACGAACTCGCTGGTGGGCGCGCCTTCAAGCGGCACGGGCGCGCGGCTGACGATCTTCAGGTCCACCGCCTTCGCGCGGCGGTAACTGCGGATGGCCGGGCCCGGCACGCGGGTCAAGGACGGATCGACCTCGATCCCGGCCGCCAATGGCACCACGATCACGGCCGGAAGGACAAGCGACAGGCGGGCGAGCTCCAGCGCATCCTCGTCGAGAAAACCCGCCGCCCTGACCGGAGCGTCGATGCGTCCCTCGATCTTGAGGGCGAGCATCTCGATCCGGGCCCTGTCGACGGATGGCAAGGCGACGACGCCCGGCATCTCGCGCTCCAGGCCGAGACGGCGCAGGCGGGCGGGCGGCAGGACGAGATGGGCGTGTCCGCCGGCGATGGCCTCGATCTGGGCCGCCATGGCCTCATCGAGATCCTCGATGCCGAGCACGAGCGCGCTGCCCGCGGGCCCGTCGATTACAAGGGGGCGAGCGCTGCGAAACTCCGTGATCGCCCTCTCGACCGCCGTAACGGCAAGATCTTCGGATAGGCTTAAAACAACGCGCATCATCGCTTGAATTCAGACGCTCCCAACTCTTTCAGGGAAAGCCGACGCCTCGTGGAAAGGCTCAGTCGCCCTCTTCAGTCAAGCTTCCGGATTGCTTACAGCTTAGCACAGGCTCCCCGACAGCCCTAATCCCGCAGATGGGATGGCTGCCATGCAGGATTAGCAGCCCCGCCTCAGCGCAGCGTGCGGAAAAGCAGGTCCGCTTTTGGGTCCGATGCTTTAGCGCGGGGCGGGCCTCCCCACTTGAACGGAGCGCCTGAGGCCGGAGACCAGCCGCCCATCGATAAGAATAAGGCCGCAGCCGATCAGGGTCATACCGGCGATATGGCGGGGCGCGAGGCTCTCTCCCAGCAGGAAAGTGCCGAAGACGATGGCGCTGATCGGGATGAGAAAGGTCACGAGGCCGACATTCGTCGCGCCAGCCCGGGCCAGGAGACGGAAGAAGATGATATAGGCGAAGGCCGTCGAGACGAGAGCCAGCCCCGCCATGGAAATCAGTGTGCCAGCACTCGGCACCGACAGGGTCCAGGGGCGGTCGACGATGAAGGCCAGGGGCAGCAGGAGGGCGCTTGATGCGCTCACCTGCCCCGTCGCCGTCACCAGGGGCGGAATGCCCATGGCCTTGAAGCGCCGCCCGAAGACGCCGGCGAAGGCATAGGACAGAGCCGCGCCCAGAACGGCGACCTGCGCCGGTACGCTCGCATCCCAGGCCGAGAACGCAGCCGCCCCGATCATGACGGCGACGCCGAGAAAACCGACGATGACCCCGATCAGGCGCTGCCCCGTCAGGCGCTCATCCGCCGTGAGGTAATGGGCGACGATCACGGTGAAGAGAGGAGTCGTGGCGTTGAGAATCGAGGCGAGCCCGCTCGCGATATGGCTCTGCCCCCAGACGATGAGGGTGAACGGAATCGCGTTGTTGAGTATCCCCATGCCGAGAAAGGCAGCCCAGACTCGCCGCTCGCGCGGCAGGGGCACGCGCAGGATCGCAAGCACGGCACGCAGGACGATGGCCGCCATCACGACGCGGAGCGCCACGATCGTCAGAGGCGGCAGCTCCTTGACGGCCACCCCGACGAAGAGGAACGAACCGCCCCAGACGATGGACAGGAGGATCAGCAGCGCCCAGTCGGACGCAGCCATGGTTCTTTGAATGGAAGCTTGGGTCATAGGTCGGTCCCGAGTGATCGGACACCTCATGCTCTGGGACGGGCAAGTTTGCGACCCGTTTTCTGTGATGATCCGACTTGGATTCAGTGATGAATCAGAACAGCTCGTACCAGTCTCCCTGATACTGGCAGATGCCCATGCTGCCCGTGCGCATCGAGCTGCCTTTCCAGGACCGCATGACGATCCGGCACCGATACTCGCTGGCTTCTGCCATTTCGATGGATTGGATGCTCACCGTACCGGAGGCGCCGGTAGCGGGATTCTTCCAGGATGCGGTCTGGCCGTCGGCGTCATCGGCGATGGAGAGGATCACGCGCGCCTCGGCGGGACGGTCGGCATCCGGCACCGTGCGGTCGGAGGCGAACTGGGACTGAGCATTTTTCAATGCGCCCTTCGTGTAGGCGGTTGCCGCCTGCTGCTCGGCAGTTCGGATTCCTCCCCAGAGAGCCTGTTGACCGATCCTAGCTGCGGCATCTGCAGCCCCGAGACCGCCGGACATGGCGCCGCTCGCCAGTCCCCGCATGACCGAGGCCATGCTCTTGAGCTGGTTCATCGTCATGCGGGCATTGTCCCGGTCCATGACGCTTGCGGCATCATCCGCGAAATGGGGGCGCGCCGTCTTGCCGGAAGCCACATCGCGCAGGCGAGGCAGGAAGCGGCTCAGATCGGGCCCCGATCCGGTATCGACATCCGCATTGGCCGCCGCGGTGCTGGCTGCAGCAATGGCCGGAGTGGCCAGCCGGACGGCCGTTCCCGACAGACCGGTCGGATCGAAGGACGTGCCGATCGCGAGGGCCGTACCTGCCGCACCGCCGTCTCCAACCGAGTTACAGGCTGCCAGTCCCAGAGAAAACGCCAATGCGCCGATCAGATGGAATGCCTTGGTCATGAAATGCCCCCGTCAAAGTTTGCGTTATTGCGTAACACAAATGACGCTGCGGGAGAATAAAAGATACAACATTATTCTATTGCCGAACCGGTCCGTGAACTTAGCGGGAAGCGAACCGTTCTGCCGCGAGGAACAAGTCTCCTGGAAAGGATTGATTTACGAAGAATTTTGGTTCTGCGGCGGCTTTACTTCGTGTTCACGGCTTCAGAGCGAGGCTGGCACATGACCTGCTCCTTCAACCCTGTGAACGCCATGGGCTCGCATTTTTCTTCCGATCAATCGTTCTCGACGGCCGGCACCCATGAGAGGCCGCGGCCCGTGATCGGACCTGCCGGCTATCGTCCTGCATCCGCGCCCGCGCGGCATCACAGCTTCATCCTCGGCCGCTCCGATGCGAGGCTGCGCTCCCTGCTCAACCAGGAGGAACGCGACCGGCTTCATTGCTGGTCGATGATCGTTGCCCTGACCTCGTCGGCTGCCGGACTGACGCTTCTCCTGACGGCAGCTCTCCGCTGAATTCACGAAGGCGCACGGTTCAACGAAAAAGCCCGGAGGAAACTCCGGGCTTTTTCATTTCAGGCTACCGGCCCCGGATTGGGCGGACTGCCCGGATCGGGAACCGACGGTTCTGACGGGGGCAGATCGGGATCGGTGGCGGGAATTTCCGTCGGCTCGCGAACCGGCACCTCCGTTGGATTGTGGCCGGGAAGCACAGGGTTGGGACTCGGGGTCGGCTGTTGCGGCTGAGGATCGTAGGGGCCGGGGCCTCTCGTCATGACGCATACTCCGTTGGTGGTATGCAAGATTAACGGATGGCCCTGACGTCCGTTCCTCACTGCAAGGGCCAGAACATCATGATGAGCGGAATGCCGACGACGATGACGATGATCGACAACGGCAGGCCGAGCCGCCAGTAATCGCCGAAACGATAGCCTCCGGGCCCCATGACGAGAGTGTTGCACTGATGGCCGATGGGCGTGAGAAAATCGCATGCCGCGCCGATGGCAACCGCCATCAGAAACGCATCGGGCCTGAACCCGAGCTTCGTCGCGAAGCTCGCGGCGATAGGCGCCATCACCAGCACGGTCGCGGCATTGTTCAGGAACGGCGTCACCGCCATGGCGGCGACCATGATGAGCACGAGCGCGCCCGTCGGCGGCAGCATGTTCGCCACCGAGGAGAGCCACGCCGCGATCAGATCGGTGCCGCCTGTGGTGCGGATCGACTCGCTCACGGGAATCAGTGCGCCGAGCATGACGATGATGGGCCACTCGATGGTCTCATAGACCTCCCGCAGGGTGATCGAACCGAACAGGACCAGCAGCACGCCAGCCCCGAAGAAGGCGATGGCGACGGGAAGGATGTTGAAGGCGACAAGCGCCATGGCCATGGCGAGAATCGCGATGGGCAGAAGGCTTCTGCGCGCACTGCCGAGACGAATGTCTCTCTCAGCAAGGGGAAGGCAGCCGAGATTCTTCAAAGCGTCCGGCAATCTCTTGAGATTACCCTGAAGCACGAGCACGTCGCCGGGGCGCAAGGTGATGGCGCGCAGGCGTTCCTTGAAACGTTCGCCGCTGCGGCTGACAGCCAGGAGATTGACCTGGAACTGCTCGTAGAGAGCGATGCGCTCGGCGGAAGCACCGGTCAGAACCGAGTTCGGCCCGACGATGGCCTCGATGACGCCGATCTCGTCCGTCGCCTCGTCCGTTTCCGGACGGCGGTGCTCGCGGCTGAGTTTCAGCCCTGCCCGAGCCACCACGCTTTCCAAGGCATCCGGCTCGCCCTCGAGCAGGAGCAGATCGTTCTCGCGAATCGCGGCATCCGGCAGGGGACTCGAACTGCGGGTCTCGTTGCGGATGATGGCTGCCACCTTCACATCGCCCTGGCCCATCTTGCGCAGATCGGCGACGGTCTGCCCCGCGATGTCGGATTCAGGCAGAACACGCGCCTCGGTGACGTAATTCTTGATATCGAGCGCATCGTACAGGGAAACGGCGCCCTTGCGTCCTTTCGGCAGAAGACGGTAGCCAAAGGCCAGGAAGATTACGCCGGCCAGCGCGATGCCGGCGCCGACGGGCGTGAAATCGAACATCTGAAACGGCTCGCCGAGCAATTCGCCCCGGACCCGCGACACGATGATGTTCGGCGATGTGCCGACGAGAGTGACAATGCCGCCGAGCAGAGACCCGAAGGCCATCGGCATGAGGAAGCTGGAGGGCGGGGTGTTGGTGCGCCGCGCGATCTGAAACGCCACGGGAATCATCATGGCGAGCGCGCCGATATTCTTCACGAAGGCGGATAGAATCGTCACGATGCCGACAAGCACGGCGATCTGGATCTGCGTCGTGCGCAAGTAAGGTGCGAGCCGGTTCAGGCCTGCTTCCAGTACGCCCGATTTCGCCACGGCAGCGCTCACCAGGAGAGCGCTTGCCACGATGATGACGATGTCGTCGCTGAAGCCGGAAAAGGCCTTGTCCGCCGGAACGATGCCGACAAGCACCGCGACCAGGAGGGACAGGGTCGCGACGACATCGTAACGGAATCGTCCCCAGACGAAGAGCGCCATCATCCCGGCGACGACGGCAAAGGCGAGGATCTGCGGGTATGTCATGTCGCGCGCACGATAGGGAACCAAGGTTCTAACGCGCAACAGTCAAGTTTGTGCCCGCTCTTTATTGACCCAGAACGAGGGCCCAATAGCGCCCGTAGCCGCCCTGCGCATCGGCGCGGGCCAAGCCGATATAACGGGCCTGGGGCATCAGAAGATTGACGTTATGGCCGGCGGAGGCCTGCCAGCGCTTGATGGCGCCGTCGACCGAGGGGGTGCCGGCGGAAAGATTCTCGGCCGCATAGCCCCGGATGCCGAACTTATCCATGCGCCCGCTGAAATCGCCGTGGCTGAGCTTGCCGGCAGCGGCGACCGCCCGTGCCTGATGTTCGGCCGCCTCGTTCAGGCGCGGATCGACGGAAACGGGGCTCAGGCCCTTGGAGACCCGATAGGCCGAAATCAGCGATGCTGCGGCTT
The DNA here is from genome assembly GCF_052114965.1 of Microvirga sp. 2TAF3. Classification (NCBI taxonomy): domain Bacteria; kingdom Pseudomonadati; phylum Pseudomonadota; class Alphaproteobacteria; order Hyphomicrobiales; family Methylobacteriaceae; genus Microvirga; species Microvirga sp. 2TAF3. The sequence goes on from NZ_JBFRFT010000001.1 coordinate 175,547, forward strand.
TGGCATCGCTCGTGGAACTTGTGAGAACGGCATTCGTGCGCGGCAACTCGGTGGCGCAGCCGGCAAGCGCCAGCGCGATCAGAAGGCAAAAGGACACGGCCCGCATTGAAATATCCCCTGAGGCGGCATTGAACGCCGCTCCTCTTGAAAAAAACAGCAATGGCGGTCATGTGGAGCACGACCGAACCGATCCGCTGCATGCCATGTCGCAGGCTAAGGGTCCAGAATGCCTCCCGCGTCAGCTGATCGCATGTCCCTGTCCCCACCATCCTTCCATGTCGCCGTGATCGGCGGCGGCCCCGCCGGCCTGATCGCCGCGGAGGTTCTGGGACGGTCAGGCGTTGCCGTCACCGTCTACGACCGGATGCCCTCGGTCGGGCGTAAGTTCCTGATGGCCGGGCGCGGCGGCCTGAACCTGACCCATGGGGAGGATTTTAGGCGATTCGTGACGCGCTATGCGAAAGCGGAATCCGACCTGCGTCCTCTCATCGAAGCTTTCCGCCCCGAGGATCTGCGTGCCTGGAGCGAAGGCCTCGGTCAGGAGACCTTCGTCGGATCGAGCGGGCGCGTTTTTCCCAAGGCTTTCAAGGCCTCTCCGCTTCTGCGCGCATGGCTCGCGCGTCTCGACGGGCTCGATGTACGTTTCGCGCTTCGCCATCTCTGGCAGGGCTGGGACGGGAAAGGCCGCCTTGTCTTCACCGATTCGTCGGGCCGGACGATCACCGAGAAGCCAGATGCGACCGTCCTGGCGCTCGGCGGCGCAAGCTGGCCCCGGCTGGGTTCGGATGGCGGCTGGACCGCTTTGCTGCAAGAACGCGGAATCGCCGTGACGCCTCTCCGCCCCGCCAATATGGGCTTCACCGTCGCGTGGTCCGAGGTGATTCGCAGCCGATTCGAGGGCGAGCCCTTGAAGCGGATGGCGATGACCTTCGAAGGCGAAAGCGTTCGCGGCGAGGCCGTCGTCACGGCGGATGGTATTGAGGGCGGGGCGATCTATGCCCTTTCGGCCAGGCTCCGTGATGCCATTCAGCGGGACGGCAGCGCGACCCTGCATATCGACCTGAGACCCGATCTTTCCACCGAATCACTCACGATCCGGCTCGATGCCCCGCGCCGGGGCCAATCCACTTCCACCTTTCTGCGCAAGGCGGCGGGCCTTTCGCCTCTCGCGATCGCCTTCCTGCGGGAGGGCGCCCCTTCCCTGCCCCTGGAGGCCGAAGCCCTGGCACGCCTGGTCAAGGCCGCGCCGCTCGTCCTGACCGGCGTCAAATCCATCGAGCGAGCCATTTCCACGGCCGGCGGCGTGCCTTTCACGGAAGTGGACGAGCATCTGATGCTGCGCCACCTGCCGGGTGTGTTCGTGGCAGGCGAAATGCTGGACTGGGAGGCGCCGACGGGCGGCTATCTACTTCAGGCGACCTTCGCCACCGGGATCGCAGCAGCGAAAGGCGTGCTCGAACGCCTGAAGATTCCCGATGCCGCATTGACCGAATCCGGCCGCTCGGCCACACGGCAATCGTGACCAACCCGCGCCAGATCCTCCACGACGTCTTCGGTTTCTCCTCCTTCCGCGAAGGACAGGAGGAAATCGTGCGTGCCGTGCTCGACGGCGAGGACGTGCTGGCGGTAATGCCGACCGGCGCGGGCAAGTCGCTCTGCTACCAGCTGCCGACCCTTGCCCGGGAGGGACTGACTCTCGTGGTCTCTCCCCTCATCGCGCTGATGCGCGATCAGGTGGCGGCCCTGCGCCATTTCGGCATCGAGGCCGGAAGCCTCAACTCAGCCAACGACGCGGACGAGAACCGTCGCGTGACCGACGCCATCCGCGACGGGCGCATGCGCCTGCTCTATGCCTCGCCCGAGCGACTCGCCAATACGGGCGCGACCGAGTGGCTGGCCCGCGCGGGCGTCAACCTTCTCGCCATCGACGAAGCTCACTGCGTCTCGCAATGGGGCCATGACTTCCGGCCCGAATATGCCCTGCTCGGCGAGGTGCGCCGCCGCTTAGGAGGAGTGCAGACCATCGCGCTCACCGCCACCGCCGATGTGGCGACCCGCGGCGACATCATGCATCGCCTGTTCGAGAGCGAGCCGCGCATCTTCATCCACGGCTTCGACAGGCCGAACCTCCGGCTCGCCATGCAGGCGAAGGAGAACATGAAGCGCCAGCTCTTCACGTTCCTCGACAAGCACCGGCACGAGAGCGGGATCGTCTATTGCTCTTCCCGCGATTCCACCGAGAGGCTGGCGGATTCGCTCAATCAGGCGGGCTATCGCGCCCTGCCCTATCATGCGGGCATGGTCCAGGCCGAGCGCGCCAAGAACCAGGACATCTTCCTGCAGGAGGACGGCGTGGTGATGGTGGCCACTGTCGCCTTCGGCATGGGTATCGACAAGCCGGATGTGCGTTTCGTCGCCCACGCGGCCCTGCCCAAATCCATCGAGGCCTATTACCAGGAAATCGGCCGCGCGGGCCGCGACGGCGCCGCCGCCGACACACTCACCCTCTACGGCCTCGACGACATGCGCCTGCGCCGGGCGCAGATCGAGGACAGCGAATCCTCCGACGAGCAGAAGCGCATCGAGCGCCAACGGCTCAATGCGCTGGTCGCTTTATGCGAAGCGCCGCGCTGCCGCCGCCAGACGCTGCTCGCCTATTTCGGCGAAAGCACCGAGCCTTGCGGCAATTGCGATCTATGCATCGAAGGTGTCATGTCCTTCGACGGCACCGTCGAGGCGCAAAAACTTCTCTCTGCCATCGTGCGCACGGGCGAGCGCTTCGGCACCGAACACCTCATCAGCATTCTGGTCGGCGAAGACACCGATGCGATCCGACGTTTCGGACACAACAGCCTCAAGACCTTCGGTGTCGGGGCCGACCGTTCGAAGACGGAATGGCGCTCGCTGCTGCGGCAGATCTATGCCGCCGGGCTCGTCGGGTTGGAGCTCGCGGAATACGGCCGCTGGACCATCACGGACAGGGGCGTTTCCGTACTGAAAGGCCAGGAGCGCATCGAGCTGCGTTCGGATGTATTGATGAAGCCCCGCGAGCGCCGTCGCAGGCGGACTGCGCTCGAAGCTCATGCCACTGTGCCGGGGGACGATCCGCTGCTCATGGAGCTGAAGGCCCTGCGCACGCGTCTCGCCAAGGAAGAAGGCGTGCCGGCCTACGTGATCTTCTCCGACCGCAGCCTGATCGACATGGCCACCAAGAGGCCGACGACCGTCAGAGCATTCGGTGAAATCCACGGCGTCGGCCAGGCCAAACTCGACCGCTATGCGGACGCCTTCCTCGCGGTTGTGAAGGAACACGCGGCTTGACGATGCGGCAATCTCAAGCCGCCCGCCGCTCTTCTCCCGATTCCACCTCGATCCAGCGCTCCTCATGCGCGCTGCGCGCCACCGCATCCACTATGCGTTCGATGCGGATACCACCCTCGAAATCGATGATGGTTGCCGCCTCGCCGTCGATGCGCCGGATCAGCGCATGGCATTCGATGATCTTCAGCTCGTTGAAGCCGAGGCCGTGACCGGGCGCGGGGATGAATTTGTCGTAGGGCGCATGAAGCGGCGATGCGAGGATGGTGCGAAAACCCTGGCGATCCTTCGGCATGTCCGTCGTATAAATCTGCACCTCGTTCATGCGCTCCTGATCGTAGACGATGGTGCCCTTCGATCCGAACAGCTGCACGAAGATGCGGCCCTTGCGCCCCCAGGCGGAACGATTGAGGGCGATGATTCCGGATGCACCGTTTTCCAGCTCGATCAGGGTCGTGGCGATATCGTAGGTCTCGACCGCGCGCCGCGCGCCGCCTTTGATAGGACGATCAGCATAGGGCTTCGCCATATGACCGAAGACGCGCCGGACACCCCCGAGGAGGGTCCAGATCAGGCTCAAGGGATGGACGCCGAAATCATCGAGCGCCCCATGGCCGGAGGAGGCCTCGCTCTTCCAGTAGAAAAGCTCTTCCGGATCCGCCATGAAATCCTCATCCATCTCGATGCGGACATGGTTGACCTCGCCGATCTGCCCTTCGTCGAGCAGACGCCGGATCAGGCGGATGATCGGGTTCTGGATGTAGTTGTAGCCCAGCACCGCCACTTTGCCCGAGGTCCGCGCGGCCTCGAGCATCCGCTCCGCGTCGGCGAGCTTCGTCGCCATGGGCTTTTCGCACCAGACATGCTTGCCCGCCTCCAGCGCCGCGATCGCCATCTCGGGATGGAACGCGTTCGGCGTGGTGATCGACACCACATCGACGGCGGGATCGGTGACGAGGGAGCGCCAGTCGCCCGTGGCCCGGGCGAAGCCGAGTTCCCTCGCCTTCCTTTCGGCGAGATCCTGCGAGGCCTCGGCGAGCATGGCGAGATTCGGTCTCGCCACATCGCCGAAGACGGGCGCGACCGCGTTCCAGGCGAGCGCGTGGCACTTGCCCATATAGCCCGTGCCGATGAGGCCGATTCCAAGCCCCGTTTTTCCAAGCCTCGTGTTTCCAAGTCCCGTCATGTCAGACCATGCCGCCCAGTTCCGCCGAAAGCGATTGCAGCTCCTTGCCACCGGCCATGAGGTTCTGCAACTCGTCGATCTGGATCCCGGACTTCGCATAGGTGCCGAGCGTCTTGCCACGGTTGAGCACCGTGAACCGATCCCCCACCGCGTAGGCATGGCGCACATTGTGCGTGATGAAGATCACGCCCAGGCCCTTCTGCCGGACCTGATGGATGTATTTCAGCACCATCGAGGTCTGCGCCACGCCGAGCGCCGAGGTCGGCTCGTCGAGGATCAGGACCTTCGCGCCGAAATAGACCGCGCGGGCAATCGCCACGCATTGGCGCTCGCCGCCGGACAACGTGCCCACCGCCTGGTTCGGGTCGCGCACGTCGATGCCGATCCTGTGCATCTCCTCGCGCGTCACCTCGTTACAATGGTCGAAATCCACATAACGGAACGGCCAGAACCCTTTCGTGGGTTCGCGGCCCATGAAGAAATTGCGCGTCACCGACATGAGCGGGATCATCGCAAGGTCCTGATAGACCGTCGCGATGCCCGCATCGAGCGCGTCGCGCGGGCTCGTGAAGGTGACGTGTTCGCCATCGACCAGGAATTCCCCGGTCGTCGGCCTGTGCACGCCGGCAAGCGTCTTGATCAGGGTGGATTTGCCGGCGCCGTTATCGCCGAGGAGGCACATCACCTCGCCGCGGCCGACCGTGAGGGACACACCCGACAATGCGATCACGGAGCCGAAATGTTTGACCACTTCCCGGATGTCGATGAGAGGAGCATTCGTTGCCATGTCAGCGCTCTCCCGTGACTTTGCGGCGGATGAAGTTGTTGAACAGCACCGCGAGCAGCAGCATGGCGCCGAGGAAGACCTGGAACCAGTCCGAGTCGAAGCGCGTGTAGGTGAGGCCGATCGAGACCATGCCGAAGATGATGGCGCCGAAGAACGCGCCGATCGCCGAGCCGTAGCCGCCGGTGAGCAGGCAGCCGCCGATCACCGCGGCGATGATGGCCTCGAACTCCTTTTGGAAGCCGCGCCGCGAGTCGGTGGAGCCCGCATCGAGAACGGTCAGAATCGCGACCAGGGCCGCCGCGCAGGCGGTCAGCATGAAGAGGCTCGTTTTCACCCGATCGACCGGCACGCCGGAATTGCGCGCGGCATTCGCATCGCCACCCGATGCGAAGATCCAGTTGCCCGCTTTCGTGCGCAGCAGGATCCATGTCGCAACGATAGCGAAGAGGATGAACCAGAGGATCGATACCGGAACCCCGGTGACGGTCGGCGTCCCGTTCGGGAATTTCGCGACGATGTCGTGGGCCGCGAGCCAGCTGAACAGGCCCTCCAGGGCGTTGCCCGAGAAGATCTCGCGCACGATGCCCTGGCCCGCCTGATCGCCGATGCCGCGCATCTGGGTCGATCCGCCCGTCGCCCATTTCAGGCCGACGAGGGACAGGCCGCGCAGGATGAAGAGGAAGGCGAGGGTGACGATGAAGGACGGCAGCCGCGTGCGGATGACGATCTGTCCATTCAGGCCACCCAGCAGCGCCGCCAGCACGAAGGTTCCCGCAATGGCGAGCAGCAGCGGCCATCCCGTGAGCGTCAGGAACGATCCGAAGATGAGGCCCGCGAAGGCCACCATCGAACCGATGGAGAGGTCGAACTCGCCGCCGATCATCAAAAGCGCCGCCGCGATGGCGAGAATGCCGAGCTGCGAGGCAGGCGTGAGGATGTTCATGATGCCCGCCAGGGTGAACATCGACGAATCGGCGGTGGAGAGAAAGAAGATCGTGACCAGGACGAGACCGGCGAGCGCCCCGAGTTCCGGACGGCGCATGGCCTTCGTGAGGAGGGAAGCCTCCTTCAGGCGCTCGTCGCGAGCGGGTTTTGCGGGAGCGCCGGGGGGAACCGGTGCCACATGGGCGGTAGGTTGGCTGACATCCGTCATGAACGCCTCCCTGAACAAAACATCTGGAAAGAGAGAAGCCCGCGATCAGTGTCGCGGGCTTCGGTCGTCGGTTAGCGGATGCCCTTGGCGGACAGATCGACCACCTGGGCCGCCTTGTCCTTCGTGACCAGGTTCGGGCCGGAGGGCACGTTGCCGCCCGGGATCAGGCCGTATTTCGCATTGAGCGCGAGAAACACCACCGGCAGATAGCCCTGCAGATATTGCTGCTGGTCGATGGCGAAGGCGGCCTCGCCCGCGGCGACCGCTTTCAGGAAATTGGCCGAGAGGTCGAAGGAGGCGATGCGCACGGCGCCGGTCTTGCCTGCTTCCTTGATGGCGGCGACGGTCGGTTCGCCAGAGAGCGGCGCGCCGAGCGCCATGATGGTGTCGATGGAAGGATCGGAAGCCACGGCCGCCTTCACCTTGGCGCGGATATCCGCCGGATCGTTCGTGACCGGCAGCACGGTGACCTTGCCGCCGAAGCCCTCACTAAAGCCCTTGCAGCGCAGATCGAGCGAAACGTTGCCGACCTCGTGGTTCACGCAAAGCCCGACCTTACCGCCCATATCCTTCAGCGCTGCGCCGGCAATGCGACCGGCCTCGGCCTCGTCCTGGCCCACATGAAGCAGGGCGCCGAGCTTCTTCGAAACGTCGGAGCCGGAATTCATGGAAATGACCGGAATGCCTGCGGCCACCGCCTTCTGGATCGACGGGCCGAGGGCCGAGGCATCCGGGATCGAGACGACGAGACCCGAAGGCTTCTGGTTGACGGCCGCATCGATGAGCTGGCCCATGGCGACCATGTCGAAGGTCTCGGGCGCGCGGTAATCGACCTGAACCTTCATATCCTGCCCGGCCGCCGTAACGCCGTTCTTCACCACGGACCAGAACGGGTCATTGGCCTGGCCGTGGCTGACGACGATGATGCGGGCGTTTTGCTGCGCCGCGGCCGGAGCGGCGGCGGCAAGGGTCAGGGCTGCCGCGGCAGCAAGACCGGTGATGAACGATTTCATATGTTTCCTCCCAAAAGGTCCTCGGACATCGCTCCGGACATCCCGGATCCGCGATGAACGCTACGGCTTCACGCCGCGCGATGGAGTTCGGCAGAAGGAGCAACAAATGATTCGAACATCGAATCGTTCGGTAGCGCGGCATTTCCTCTGCCAGTCGGACCGTTCAGAAACAGAACGATCGAACTTTTATTACATATTTGTGGAATTTTCATTCCATTTTTGTAGGATCAGTGCCAAGGTCTCATCCCATCGATCTAAGGTAGGGCGTTGGAGGGGCGAGAGAAGCATGGGGGCGCATTCAGAAGTGACGATGGACGCCGTTCCGGAAGATTACGAGGGCCTGAAGGTTCTCCTGCTCAGCCGCCGCGAGGCGCTGCCGAAGCGGCTGAAGCAGCTTGCCGCCTTCGCGCTCGAACATCCGGAGGAAATGGCGTTCGGCACGGTTGCCGGCATCGCCGAACATGCGGGCGTGCAGCCCTCGACCCTGATCCGCTTCGCCAAGAGCCTCGGCTATGACGGGTTTTCCCATCTGCAGCAGATCTTCCGCGACCGCCTGCGGGAGCGTTTCCCGGATTACCGGGAGCGCCTTCGCGGCCTGCGCGAGGCGGAGGGACATCATTTCCAGGCCGCTTCTCTGCTCGACGGCTTCACGGAAGCGGCGGCCATTTCGCTTGACCGCATGCGCAGCTCGGTGAGCCCGGAAGAGCTTTCCCGCGCCATCGAGACCCTGGCCAAGGCCGACACGATCTATCTGCTCGGCGCGCGCCGGGTCTTTCCCGTCTCGGCCTATTGCGCTTATGCCTTCGGCAAGCTCGGGGTACGGGCCATCCTGATCGACCACATCGCCCAGCTCGGCCCGGAGCAGCTCGCCACTGCGACGGAGCGGGATGCGGTTCTCGCCATCAGCTTTACCCCCTATGCGCCGGTCACGGCCGACCTCGCGGCAACAGCAGCGCGGCGAAACATCCCGGTGGTCGCGATCACCGATTCGGCCTTCTCGCCGCTGGTATCCAGCGCCGATATCTGGCTCGAAGTCGCGGAGGCCGATTTCGGCGCCTTCCGTTCCCTCTCGGCCTCCTTCGCGCTCGCTATGGCGCTGGCGGTGGGAACGGCAGAGAAGCGGGCGGAGGGGTAATACCCCACTGTCATTCCGGGCGAGCGAGAGCGAGAGCCCGGAACCCATAAACATCAATCGCTCAGAAGAAGGCGAGCCGCCGATCCACTCTCTCCTGAGCTGTTAGCGTTTATGGGTTCCGGGCTCCGCTGCGCGGCCCCGGAATGACGGGTGTTTGAAACGGAAATGGCCGGGACGAGCCCGGCCATGATCACTCGGCTTGAGCGTGTTTCTTAAAGCCGCACCGGCTTTCCGGTCTGCGCCGATTCCGTCGCGGCATCGGCGAGGCGCTGAGCCTTGAGGCCGTCATGGCCGGTGGGATCGCAGGCCTTGCCGGTCTTGACGGCGGCGAGGAAGGCGTCGAGCTCGGCCTTGTAGGCGTCGGCATAGCGCTGGAGGAAGAAATCCTGCACCGGATCGGCGGTGACGCCGGACGCATTCGCCACTTCCACCGTCGTGCGGTGGATGTTGCCTGCGCGGATCATGCCCTTCGAGCCATGCACCTCGATGCGCTGGTCGTAGCCATAGGTGGCGCGACGGGAATTGGAGATCTGCACGATACGGCCCTTGGCCGTCTTGAGCAGCACCGCCGCCGTGTCCACATCGCCCGCCTGGCCAATGGCCGGATCGACGAGGGAGGAGCCGACCGCATGCACTTCCACCGGCTCGTCGCCGAGCAGGAGGAAACGGGCCATGTCGAGATCGTGGATCATCATGTCCCGGAACAGGCCGCCCGAGGTCGCAATGTAGCTCACCGGCGGCGGGCCGGGATCGCGGGAGAGAATCGTCACCAGTTCCACATCTCCCACTTCGCCATCGGCGAGGCGCTTGCGGAGAGACGCGAAGTTGGGATCGAAGCGGCGGTTGAAGCCGATCATCAGCGGCGTGCCCGCCTTCTCGACGGTGGCGAGGCAGGTCTCGATGCGCGGGCTCGAAAGATCGACCGGCTTCTCGCAGAACACCGCCTTGCCGGCGCGTGCGCCGCGCTCGATCAGATCGGCATGTGTGGTGGTCGGCGTGCAGATGAGGATGGCGTCCACATCGGAGCGCTCGACGATGGCATCGAGGGACGCGACCTCCGCGCCCGTCGCCGCCGCCAGCTCCTGGGCGGAGGGAGCGTGCGGATCCGCCACCGCCACGAGGCGGGCATCCGGATTGTTGGCGGCGTTGCGTCCGTGAATGCGGCCGATGCGGCCCGCGCCCAGTACGGCGATCCTGATCATGATTCCCCCGGGATGTTTTGCCGGCTTTGCGGCAAGTTTAGAATTGATGTTCCAGCTCAAACTGCTAATAGAATAAACATTCTATAGCCGCAAGGGTTCTGTTTGAGACCCGCACCCGGTCTCCGGGCCGGCTCGGGGAGGAGTATCATGAAGCCGATTCTGGATGTCATCACCATCGGCCGCGCCTCGGTCGATCTTTATGGCCAGCAGGTCGGCGGGCGCCTGGAGGACATGGCCTCCTTCTCCAAGGCGGTCGGCGGCTGCCCGGCCAACATCGCCATCGGCACCGCGCGACTCGGCCTGAAATCCGGCCTCGTCACCCGGGTCGGGGATGAGGCCATGGGCTACTTCATCCGCGAGCAAATGGAGCGGGAGGGGGTCGCGACGAAAGGAATCGTCACGGACAAGGAGCGCCTCACCGCCCTCGTCATCTTAGGCGTCCGGGACGAGGATTCCTTCCCCCTCATCTTCTACCGGGACAATTGCGCCGACATGGCGCTGACCGAAGACGATATCGACGAGAGCTTCATCGCCTCCGCCGGTGCCATCGTCGTCACCGGCACGCATTTTTCCCGCGAGAACACCGCAGCCGCGCAGAAGAAGGCGATCCGCATCGCCAAGTCGAACGGGCGTAAGGTGGTGTTCGACGTGGATTACCGCCCGAATCTCTGGGGCCTTCTCGGCCACGGCGCAGGCGAGTCGCGCTATGTGCGCTCCGATGCGGTGACGGAGCATCTCAAGCCCATCCTCAGCCAGTGCGATCTCATCGTCGGCACGGAGGAGGAGCTTCACATCGCGGGCGGGTCGGAGGATACGCTCCAGGCGATCAGGAACATCCGCGCCGCCTCGCAAGCCACCATCGTGTGCAAGCGCGGCCCGATGGGCTGTGTTGTGTTTCCGGCTGAGATCCCCGCTTCCCTCGACGAGGGCGTGAAGGGCCCGGGCTTCCCGGTGGAAGTCTACAACGTGCTCGGCGCGGGCGACGCCTTCCTCTCCGGTTTCCTGCGCGGCTGGCTGAAGGACGAGCCGCTCGAGACCTGCTGCGCCTATGCCAATGCGAGCGGGGCCTTCGCCGTGTCGCGCCTGCTGTGCTCGCCGGAAATCCCGAGCTTCCCGGAATTGCAGCATTTCTTGAAGACAGGCAGCCGCCACAAGGCTTTACGTCTCGACGAGGATCTGAACCACATCCACTGGGCGACGACGCGCCGCCCCGGCCCGGAGAGCCTGATGGCGCTCGCCATCGACCATCGCATGCAGCTCGAAGCGATGGCGAAGGAAGTCGGCGCGCCGGTCGAAAGAGTCCCGGATTTCAAGGTGCTCGCGGTGCAGGCCGCCGCCCGCGTGGCGGATGGCCGTCCCGGTTTCGGCATGCTGCTCGACGGCACCTATGGCCGCGAGGCCCTGTTCCGCGCCGCCGATCATCCGTTCTGGATCGGCCGTCCGGTGGAACTGCCCGGCTCGCGCCCGCTCGATTTCGAAGGCGGCGGCAGCCTTGCCGCGCAGCTTGTCGAATGGCCGGTCGGGCACACCATCAAATGCCTGTGCTTCTACCACCCCGACGATCCGCCGGAACTGAAGCAGAAGCAGGAGCGCGAGTTGCTGCGCCTGCACGATGCCGCCCGCGGCATCGGCCGCGAATTGCTGGTGGAGATCATCGCCGGCAAGAACGGGCCGCTCAAGACCGACACCGTCGCCACCGTGATGCAGCGCCTCTACGATCTCGGCATCAAGCCGGATTGGTGGAAGCTCGAACCGCAGAAGGATGCGGCAGCCTGGCAGGCCATCGGAGAGACGATCACCCACAATGACCCCTATTGCCGCGGCATCGTGCTGCTCGGTCTCGAAGCGCCGGAGGACGAGCTGGAAGCCGCCTTCGCGGCTGCTGCGAGAGAACCATGGGTGAAGGGCTTCGCGGTGGGCCGCACCATCTTCAACGATGCGGCACGCCGCTGGCTGAAGGGCGAGATCACGGACGAGGCCGCCATCGCCGACATGGCGGGCCGCTTCCAGCGCCTCGTGGATGCCTGGCAGCGCGTTTCCGGGCGCGCAAAGGCCGCCTGACGATCAACCATTCGCGGGCCTCTTGACCGGCCCCGCCCTTATCCTCTGGATGGCGAACAGCCTCCGCACGTATCGAATAGGAGCCCGCATGAGCACGATCCGCCTCACCATGGCGCAAGCCGTCGCCCGCTTCCTGATTGCGCAGAAGACTGAGATCGACGGCGAGGTTCTGCCTCTCTTCGCGGGCGTCTGGGCCATTTTCGGCCACGGCAACGTGGCGGGCATGGGCGAAGCGCTGCACGGCGTTCGCGACAAGCTCCCGACCTACCGTGCCCATAACGAGCAGGGCATGGCCCATGCGGCCATCGCTTTTGCAAAGGCCTCGCGCCGGCGGCGCATGATGGCCTGCACCACCTCCATCGGCCCGGGCGCGACGAACATGGTGACGGCCGCTGCGGTCGCCCATGTGAATCGCCTGCCGGTGCTGCTCCTGCCCGGCGACGTCTTCGCCAATCGCAGGCCCGATCCGGTGCTGCAGCAGATCGAGAATTTTGCTGACGGCACGGTTTCGGCCAACGACTGCTTCCGCCCCGTCTCCCGCTATTTCGACCGCATCACGCGGCCCGAGCAGATCATTCCCGCGCTGCAACGCGCCATGACGGTATTGACCGATCCGGCCGAATGCGGCCCCGTGACGCTTGCGCTCTGCCAGGATACGCAAGCCGAGGCCTACGATTATCCGGAGAGCTTCTTCGCCGAGAAGATCTGGACGCCTCGCCGCATCCGGCCGGACGAGACGGAGCTTGCGAAAGCGGCCGAGATCATCCGCAACGCGAAGAAGCCGTTCATCGTCGCGGGTGGCGGCGTGCTCTATTCCGGCGCGGAAAAGGCGCTCGCCGATTTTGCCGCGAAGCATGGCCTGCCCGTCGGCGAAACCCAGGCCGGCAAATCGAGCCTGCCGCATGACAACGCTGCCAATCTCGGCTCCATCGGCGTTACCGGCACCGGCGCCGCGAACGCCATGGCCGAGGATGCGGATGTGGTGATCGCCGTCGGCACGCGGCTGCAGGATTTCACGACCGGGTCCTGGGCCCTGTTCAAGAACCCGAACCGCTGCATTATCGGCCTGAACGTGCAGCCCTTCGACGCCACGAAACACAACGCTCAAGCCCTGGTGGCGGATGCGAAGGTCGGGCTCCAGGAGCTGGACGCCGCGCTTGGAGCCTGGAAGGCGCCGGATGCCTGGACGGCGAAGGCCAAGGACGAGAAGGCGCGCTGGTTCAAGGAATCGGCCCGCTACACGGACCCGACCAATGCGGAGCTTCCCTCCGACGCACAGGTGATCGGCGCGGTGCAGCGCAATGCCTCGCCCACGGACGTGGTGGTCTGCGCCGCCGGCGGCCTGCCGGGCGAATTGCACAAGCATTGGCGGGCCTCGCAGGCGGGTGGCTATCACATGGAATACGGCTATTCCTGCATGGGCTACGAGATCGCAGGCGGCTTGGGTGTGAAGATGGCCGATCCAAGCCGCGAGGTGATCGTGATGGTCGGCGACGGCTCCTACCTGATGATGAATTCCGAACTCGCGACCTCGGTGATGCTGGGCCACAAGCTCACGGTCGTTCTTCTCGACAACCGGGGTTATGGCTGCATCAACCGCCTGCAGCGTGCTACGGGTTCGGAGAGCTTCAACAACCTGTTGCAGCACACCAGGCACGTGACCTTGCCCGATATCGACTTCGCGGCCCATGCGGCGAGCCTTGGCGCACAGACGGTCAAGGTGAAGGGCATCGGCGAACTGGAGGATGCGCTGAAGAAGGCGCGCGGCGCCGAGCGCAGCACGGTGATCGTCATCGACACCGATCCGCTGATCTCCACCGATGCGGGCGGCCATTGGTGGGATGTGGCGGTGCCCGAGGTCTCCGTGCGCTCCCAGGTGAACGACGCGCGAAAGAATTATGAGAATGCACTCGCTTCGCAGCGGGTGGGCGACTGAGACCATGCAACCGACACTGCCCTCATCCTGAGGAGGTCACGCAGTGGCCGTCTCGAAGGAGGTTCCAGTGCGCGCTGGAGACGCCTCGCCCTTCGAGACGCTACGCTTCTCAGGGTGAGGCTTCGGAAAGAAAATGTAGAAAGGACAAAAACATGACGATCCGTATCGGGGCGAATCCTATCGGCTGGTCCAACGACGACATGCTGGAACTCGGCGGCGAGACGCCGCTGGAGGTATGCCTGGCCGAGGCCAAGCAAGTCGGTTTCGAGGGCATGGAACTCGGCAACAAGTTTCCGCGCGAGCCGGAAGCCTTGAAGAAGGCGCTCGCGCCCTTCGGCCTCGCCTGCGTCTCGGGCTGGTATTCGGCGGAACTCCTGAAGCGTGATGCCGATGCGGAGATGAAGGCGCTGCGCCCGCATCTCGATCTGTTGAAGGCGATGGGCTCGAACGTGCTGGTCTTCGCCGAGACCTCGAACGCCATCCACGGCGACCGCTCCAAGCCGCTTTCGCAGCGCCCCGTAATGAAGGCGGGCGACTGGGCCGAATACAGCCGCCGCGTGACACAAGTTGCGGAGCAAACCCTGAAGGAGGGCGTGCGCCTCGTCTACCATCACCACATGGGCACCATCGTGGAATCGGAAGCCGATATCGACGCCTTCATGAACGCCACGGGCGAAGCGGCCCATCTGCTGCTCGACACCGGCCACGCCACCTGGGGCGGCGCGAACCCGGCGGCGCTTGCCCGCCGCTATCGCAACCGCATCAGCCATGTGCACACCAAGGACGTGCGCAAGAGCGTGATGGAGAAGTCGAAGGCCGAGAACTGGAGCTTCCTCGATTCGGTTCTCGAGGGCGTCTATACTGTTCCCGGCGACGGCATGGTGGATTTCGTTTCCGTGTTCAAGGAACTGCCGGGCTATAGCGGTTGGGTGGTGATCGAGGCGGAGCAGGATCCGAAGAAGGCTCATCCGCTCACCTATGCCAAGATGGGCTATGCCAATCTCACGCGCTTCCTGAAGGAAGCTGGCCTTCGCTAGAGGATAGCTGCAATGTCGAACCTCCTGGTCAAACCGTCGAAACCTGACGCCGATGGGCGCATCCATTCGGTTACGCCGGCCTCGGCCGGATGGACCTATGTCGGCTTCGAGGTCTATCGCCTCAAGGCCGGCCAGAATCTGCGTCAGGAAACGAAAGACCGGGAGGCCTGCATCGTCATGCTGTCGGGCAAGGCGCATGTGTCGGCGGGATCCGAAGATTTCGGCGTGATCGGCGGGCGCAGCTCGCCCTTCGAGCCGGACCCGTGGTCGCTCTATGCGCCCGCGCGCTCCGCGTGGTCGCTGACGGCCGAGACCGATTGCGAGATCGCCGTATGCACCGCGCCGGGCGAGGGCAAGCTGCCGGCGCGGGTGATCCGCCCCGATCAGGTGGGCCAGGAAACACGCGGCAAGGGCACGAATACGCGCCATGTGCGCAACATCCTGCCCGAGACGGAGCCTGCGGAAAGCCTGCTCGTGGTGGAGGTCATCACGCCCTCCGGCCATTGGTCGAGCTATCCGCCGCACAAGCACGACCGCGATGCGCTGCCGAACGAATCGTTCCTCGAGGAAACCTATTACCACCGCCTCAACCCGCCCTCGGGCTTCGCGCTGCAGCGGGTCTATACGGACGACCGCTCTCTCGACGAGACGCTGGCCGCAAGCGATGGCGACGTGGTTCTGGTGCCCAAGGGCTATCACCCCGTCGGCGCGCCGCACGGCTATGAGCTCTACTACCTGAACGTGATGGCGGGCCCGAAGCGGATCTGGAAGTTCCACAACGATCCGGCCCACGCCTGGATGGTGGCGTAAAGAATATTCGAGCCCGGCAGAACTTGTCTTCTTGCCGGGCTTTTTTCCGAGGCGCCTTGCATCGGCGCGAAGCATCCGTTCCCGGCGGACTTTGGCAGCAACGCGAAAACCGTATCGCAGCCTTGAATGCGGCGTTCCGGCGCGAGCAGCCTATCCGGTACGGCCTATGGCAAACCGCGCCCGTGCCCCTATGTGGGAGGCTTCGTGATCTTTGATCCGATCCTGTTGCGCGACAAAGGAGGAGCCCGGCATGACCCGTTTCGCATTGGTAATCGCAGGGACGATGGCGCTGCTGAGCGCGGGCTGCGCCGTCTACGGCTCCGCCGAGACGGCCACTTTCAACGTCCAGGGCGATACGGGACGGGTGACGGCCGACCGGTGGGAAGGAACGGTGGTTTGCGGACCTGCATCCGGACAGGCGCCCTGCGCTGCCGAATCCATCCGCGAAAGGATCCGATGAGCGTCCCCGCCTTCACGCCCATATCCCTTTCGGGAATCACATCTTCTTCTGACGAGAATATGCACTAGATCCGGACGAACCAGGGCTTCCTCGCGGTCGGCCCCCGAACCGGCGAAAGGCCTGTTCCAATCGCGGCCTTGCCGCTTGGAGGACCGGTCGAATGACGATCAGCGAAACTCCTGCCGGACTTCGCCGCGGGAATCCCTTGTGGCCCGCCCTGGATTACGAGCAATGGCGCGACACCGCCGCCACTCTTCAGCTCTGGACGCAGATTGCCGGCAAGGTCCGCCTGTCGCAAACGCCTTGGCTCAACCATTCATGGCACGTGGTTTTCTATCTCACCGCCGCAGGGCTGAGCACATCGCCGATCTATACCGATGGCGAGGTGTTTGAGATCGAGTTCGATTTCATCTCGCACAGGCTTCGCGTGCGCACGGGCCGGGGCGAGCAGCGTGAATTCCCACTGACGGCGCAGCCCGTCAGTGCCTTCTACGGGAAACTGCTTGCCGCGCTGGATGAACTCGGGATTCCGGTCGACATCAATCCCGTGCCGAACGAAATCGAACAGGCGATCCCGTTTCCGGAGGACGATGTCCACGCCTCCTATGATCCGGATGCGGCCCACCGCTTCTGGCTGACACTGGTTCAGGCGGATCGCGTCTTCAAGCATTTCCGTACCGCCTTTCTCGGGAAGTGCAGCCCAGTTCATTTCTTTTGGGGCAGTTTCGATCTGGCGGTGACGCGCTTTTCCGGGCGCAAAGCACCGCCGCATCCCGGCGGTGTTCCCCACCTTCCGGATGCGGTGGCGCGGGAGGCCTATTCGCACGAGGTCAGCAGTGCCGGGTTCTGGCCCGGCAATGATGCCTTTCCACATGCCGCTTTCTACTCTTACGCCTATCCCGAACCGCTCGGCTTCCGTGATCGTCCGGTTCACCCCTCAGCGGCATCCTTCAATGCCCAGTTGGGCGAGTTCATCCTGCCTTACGATGCGGTCCGGCAGGCTGAGTCGCCCGATGACGCCCTGCTCGCCTTTCTGCAATCGACCTACGACGCGGCAGCCGATGCCGGCGGATGGGATCGCCGGGCGCTTGAATGCGCGCTCGGAGCACCCAGGCATCCTCGGGCGGTCGACTGACGGCCGCCGCGCGGTTCCTCTCTTACCCCATTAACCGAGTGGCCTTACTGGCCCATTCTCCGCACGGCTTGCGCGGAACATCTCCATCGAGGCGGGTTACCCGTGATGAAACGGCAGCTCGGATCGGGCGGCCCCTCATAACGTTCTCCGGTTCTGGGATCGGTGAAAACCCCTGCGGCAGCAGCGGCTTGGACGGAACCGGTCGTTGTCGGCTCGGCCGTCTGGCGCATTGCCCGAACCGCGGAGGCGGGGCACCTCCAATGGCGCGGTTGGCTCATGATGAGGCGGCAGCGTGCATCGGGCGGAGCCTCATATCGAGCCCCCGTTCTCGGATCGATGGCGACCCCGCCCTCTTGGCCGATCGCCATCGACGAGAGGCCAGTGGCAAGCGCAATGCCCAGGAACGCCAGTGTTGATTTGCGCATGACCAACTCCTTCCCTGGTCGGAGAGCCCCCTCGGACATTGCACGCCTCTTTCTGGGCCACTTCATGGCACGGTTCGATGGCGAAGCGTATCCGTGCCGGTGTGATCGGTATCCTCTGATGGATGCTGCCGGAGAGGTCAGCGTCTTTCCCGCATTCAAGAGCGTCACATTCCGTTCGGGGTCATTCCATCATGCCTCAATCGGCATCGTTGGCAGCGACCCTCCCTTTGCCGTCTCGATCCAGGAGAGCTCCAGGCATCCTTTCATCTGGACCTCCACGTCCGGCCACATGAAAACGGGTGTTGAGGCTTGATGACTTCACCACATTACGTCCCGCCGCCTTCGCCCGGTATAAAGCCGCATCGGCGGATCTAAACAGGAGAGACGGGTGGTTACCGGGCGCCGGAAAAGCCGTTCCCACACCGATGCTGACGGTCAGAACGCCGTGCCTGCTTTTTTCATGCGGCATTCCAAGCGCCAGAATTGCCTGTCGAATCCTCTCTGCAACCACGAGCGCCCCCTTCTGATCCGTTTCAGGCATCAGAACAGTAAATTCTTCGCCTCCATAACGGGCGGCATAGTCGCGGGGCCGACGCAGATGAGTCCGCAGGACATCGGCGATGGCACCTAAAAGAACATCGCCTTCCCCATGACCATAGTGGTCGTTGTAGTTCTTGAAGTTGTCGGCATCGATGAAGAGCAGCGACAGCGGCGCCTGCGTTCGAACGGCATCATTCCATTCGCGCTTGAAATATTCATCGAAGGCCCGGCGATTGGGAAGGTTGGTCAGGCCATCCGTTGCCGCCAGGGTCGCAAGCTCGGCCTCGGCCAGGGTCCGGCGCCGCAGTTCTCGCTGAAACATGAAGGTCAAGGCGACGACCGCGGAGCACAGCATCAACGTGATCAAGCTCAGGACGAAGGCCTTCTGGCGCCAGCGCTCGAAGATCTCGTCGACGGACATGGCGACCTGAACGATAAGAGGAAGTCCATCCACATGCGCGAAGACGAAATGCCTCCGCACTCCGTCGATCATGGATATCCCGACGAACTCTCCCGAATTTTCGCGCATGACGCGGCTTATATTCGGGCTTTTGCTGAGATCTCTGTCGATGTCGTTCTCGTCGAAAGGACGGCGCGTCAGCAGGATGCCGTCACCTCGTAGAAGGGTTATCGTACCTTCGCGTCCCAGCTGCAGCTTTGCGAAGGAATCGCCGATCTTGGCCAAGGGCAAGGCCGTTGAGACGATACCGGCGAACTGACCGTTCGGGTCGGAGATGCGCCGGCTGATGGCGATGCTCCATTCGCCGTCGCGGAGCCTGTTCCGATATGGCCTGCTTACATGGAGGCCGACATCGGCATGCTCCTTATGGACTTTGAAGTAATCCCGATCCGCGAAATTTCCGGCACGTGGCATGACCGAGGATGCATCCGCAACGATATCTCCGGCTGCGTTCAGGATCAGGATCGGCCGCATATAGCCCGTAGCGGCAGCGTAATCGAAGAGGATCTGATGTTGTATCTGTTGAGGGAGTTCCTGAAAGCCTTCCGTGGCAAGCCTATTGATGACCCCTTGGAGAAACAGGTCATACAATCTGATATTCCCGCCGATATCCCGGATGACCGCCGTCAACAGATTGCGCGATGACTGCTCCGCCTCCCGCCAGGTGTCCTGACGGCTTTCCCAGAGCATGTTGAGCGACAGGGCAAAGATGCCGATCGCGATGACGCTGGCGATCACATTCAGAGAGAGGCGAGAACGGATCCGCCTGAAGGCCTTTTTCATCGGGGATTGAGCAGGCGTCACATGATACATGGCGAACTTCGATCAGGCCGTGCCCATAAAATCCCTCTTTTCAGGCGTCAGGTTAAGTTACTCTTTCGGTGAAGTCGTATTTTGTTGAGAATCAAGTTAACCAGCGCAAAATCCGTCGAGAAAGTAACAGCACTGCCATTTCATAAATTATTCATTTGCATGACACGAGCCTTACTGCAGAGAGAACACGAAGAATTGTTCGCAAGACTTTGCTCTGGATGAAGTCCGGGATGCAATGACCTGTTACAACGTGTCAAATAATTGCATTGTTCATACGTTCAGCAATGCGCCACGCGCACTACCTGACCTGAATATGACGCGACCTCGAAACGGCGGGAGCATTGCCCCTGCCAGATTTATTCCGGTAACGCTTCCTCGCGTGCCTGCCCTCCCTTCAAGGAGAATTGTTCTATGACCCGCCAAGCTGCCATTGCCCGCGCCGAGAGCCATTTCGACTCCGGCGCATTCAAGGCCGATCTTGCGCGCCTTGTCGCGATGCCGACCGAGAGCCAGAATCCGGATCGCTCAGGCGTGCTCGACGCCTATGTCGAAAAGGAAATGAAGCCACGGCTGGAGAGCCTCGGGTTCACGTGCAGGATGCTCGCGCATCCCAAGGCGAAGGGACCCTTCCTCCATGCCGAGCGCATCGAAGACCCGCTTCTGCCGACGATCCTGGGTTATGGCCACGGCGACGTGATCCGCGGTCTGGACAAGGATTGGAGCGAGGGCCTTTCGCCCTGGGTGCTGACCGAGGCGAACGGCCGCTGGTATGGCCGCGGGGTCGTCGACAACAAGGGTCAGCATGCGATCAACATCGCCGCCCTCCGGGCCGTTCTGGAAACGCGCGGCATGCTCGGCTTCAATGTCAAATACCTGATCGAAATGGGAGAAGAGATGGGCTCCCCCGGCCTGCGTGAATTGTGCATGGAGCGGAAGGATCTGCTGAAGGCCGATCTTCTCATCGCCTCGGACGGGCCACGCCTGAGTGCCGAACGTCCGACGATCTTTCTCGGTGCGCGTGGCGTCCTGAACTTCGATCTCACGATCGATGCGCGCGAGGGCGGCCACCATTCCGGCAATTGGGGCGGCCTACTCTCCGACCCGGCCATTCAGCTTGCGCACGCCATCGGCACCATCACGTCGCCGACTGGCCAGATCCGCATTCCCGAATGGGTGCCGAAGGAGCTTCCGGCCTCCGTCCGCCAAGCCCTGGCCGACTGTGAAGTGGATGGCGGGCCCGAAGGACCCGTGATCGATCGGGACTGGGGTGAGCCTGGGTTGACGCCGGCAGAGCAGGTCTTCGGCTGGTGCTCCTTCGACGTGCTCGCCATGAAGGCCGGCAATCCCGACACGCCGGTGAATGCCGTTCCTCCGAGAGCCTGGGCCCGCTGCCAGCTGCGCTTCGTCGTCGGGATCGATCCGGACGACATCATCCCCGCCCTGCGCCGCCATCTCGACCACCATGGCTTCCCGATGGTTCGCGTCACGCCCGGCGAGGACGAGATCTTCCATGCCACGAGGCTCGATCCCGACGATGCCTGGGTCGCCTGGACCGTCGCGTCGCTGACGAAGACGACAGGAAAGAAACCCGCCCTCCTGCCCAATCTCGGCGGTTCGCTGCCCAACGACATTTTTTCGGATGTTTTGGGGCTACGCACGATCTGGGTGCCTCATTCCTATCCCGGATGTTCGCAGCACGCGCCCAACGAGCATCTTCCGATGTCCCTCGCCCGTGAAGGTCTCGCCCTGATGGCAGGGCTCTATTGGGATCTCGGAGAGAACGGGACGCCGCCGCTCGAACGATCCTGAAACCTGACAGGAGCACGGCGGGGCGCTGAAAGTTCGCGCCCACGATCCCGGCCCAGACGCTTAAAAATCCGGGAAAATCCGGTCGCCCTGTTCGTCGATGATCTGCTTGGCCTTAGCGATCGCGAAGGTGGCCGCATCGTCCTTGCTCACATGGGTCTCGGCCCGCACGAAGCGATGTTCCTTCATCCCGCCAGGGAAATCCTTCTCGATCACGCCTGCGGTCTGGTACTGCCCCTTTGCCGGGTAAGGGGCCGGTCGAATGCGGTAACCTTTATATTCGGTAGGTTCAGCCAAAGGCTCCTCTCGCCCCTCGGCCGGACCTTTGCCGACGAGGCGTGACCAAAGCTCTGTGAAAATCGAGGGCATGAGCGGCAACCGGGCGCGTGGATGATTCGAGCGGGCAATCATATCCCGAGGCGCGAAAAAACCTATCCTCGACACTGCGACTGGCGGACGGATCGGCTTTCGAGGCAAATGCCGCCGACGAACCGGAAATCACCACGGCAGCTGGTGCGAGCATCCTGAATGGGTCTTGGAAAATAATGGCGCACCCGACACGATTCGAACGTGTGACCTTTGCCTTCGGAGGGCAACGCTCTATCCAGCTGAGCTACGGGTGCGTGAGGCGCGTGGCCTAGTCTTCTCCCTACCCGATTGGCGGACGGAGGGCAACCTCCGAGGCGGTAACGCTCTCACCGTCTGACAAGAAAGCCCCTTCAGAAGCGTGACGGGAGCGGTTGCGAGGGGCGCTTGCCCCTGGGCCGGACAGGTTTGCGTATCCCCGGTCTCTCGGGCGTCAGGGTCAGATATTGCCTGCCGGATCCGCCGCGACGGCCTCGCGGGCGGCCCACCGCCTGCACCCTCGGAGACGGATCGATAGACATTAATTGACATTGCCCGCGCCGGCCGGCGGTGCCTCAATATTCATCCATAATCAGCCCATTCGAGATCGCTTGGGCAAGATCGCTTGGGCAAGACCGTTTGGGAAGTGGGAACAACGCAATCGTTTTGCCGGGAGGGTTCGATGACGACCGAGAGCGACAATATCGCCTTGCTCAAGGACGCTTATGCGCAATGGGTCGACGGCAGGGGCACCGATTGCGCGTGCTGGATGAACGTCATTGCCGAGGATGCTTCCCTCGCCTCGCTCGCGGAGGGCTCGCCCGAAATGCCCTTCACCGCCCGTCGCAACGGCAAGGCCGAGATCATGAGCTATCTCGAGGGCCTGATGCGGGACTGGGACATGGTCAGCCATGCCATGGACGAGTTCATTGCCCAGGGCGACCGGGTCGTCGTCATCGGGCGGGTGGCGTGGCGCAACAAGGCCACGGGAAAGGTCGTCGATACGCCGAAGGTGGATGTCTGGCGCATCCGGGACGGGAAAGCGGTCGACTATGTCGAATTCTACGACACCGCCCGCTCCCTGGATGCCGCGCGCCCTTAAGCGACCTCGACAGCCCTCAGACCAGACCCGGATCGATATTGCTCTTGCGCTCGAGCCAGGCCGGGACGGGAAGGTTCTTGGAGCGCAGAAAATCCGGGTTGAACATCTTGGATTGGTAGCGCGTGCCGTAGTCGCAGAGCACGGTCACGATGGTGTGACCGGGGCCGAGATGCTTGGCGAGCCGGATTGCGCCGGCCACGTTGATGCCGGAGGAGCCGCCGAGGCACAGGCCCTCGTGCGCCAGAAGATCGAAGATGATCGGGAGCGCTTCCTCGTCGGGGATCTGGAACGCGACATCGGGCGTGAACCCTTCGAGATTCTTCGTGATCCGGCCCTGGCCGATGCCCTCGGTGATGGAGGAACCTTCCGCCTTCAGCGCGCCCGCCGTGTAATAGCTGTAGAGCGCCGCGCCCATCGGGTCGGCGAGGCCGATCGCGATCTTGGGGTTCCGCTCCTTCAGCGCCATGGCGACGCCTGCCAACGTGCCGCCCGTACCGACGGCGCAGATGAAGCCGTCGACCTTGCCTCCGGTCTGGTTCCAGATTTCCGGGCCGGTGGTTTCCACATGGCCCTGGCGGTTCGCCACATTATCGAACTGGTTGGCCCAGATCGCCCCGTTCGGCTCGGAGGCAGAGAAGCGCTCGGCCAGGCGGCCCGAGACCTTCACGTAATTGTTTGGGTTGGCATAAGGCACCGCCGGCACCTC
Source organism: Microvirga sp. 2TAF3 (assembly GCF_052114965.1). Lineage (NCBI taxonomy): Bacteria > Pseudomonadati > Pseudomonadota > Alphaproteobacteria > Hyphomicrobiales > Methylobacteriaceae > Microvirga > Microvirga sp. 2TAF3. Next base: position 198,977 of record NZ_JBFRFT010000001.1, read on the forward strand.
GATGAGCTCGGCGCCGCAGAGGCGCAGCATGTCCTTCTTCTCTTGGGTCTGCGTCTCGGGGATGACGATCACCGTGCGATAGCCGAGCGCGTTGCCGACCAGCGCCAGGCCGATGCCGGTATTGCCCGCCGTGCCCTCGACGATCACGCCGCCCGGGCGCAACAGGCCGCGCTTTTCCGCATCCTGGATGATGAAAAGCGCCGCCCGGTCCTTCACGGACTGGCCGGGATTCATGAACTCGGCCTTGCCGAGAATCGTGCAGCCGGTGAGCTCCGAGGCCTGGCGCAGCTTGATCAATGGCGTATTGCCGATAGCCTCTACGATCCCGTTATGGATCATCGTCCGCATCTCCCGCTTCGACTGTTCTCAAGACTTGTACAGGATGCGAAGCGGATTTCTCTAGCCCCAACTTGCGCCGGGAAGCGCATCGAGCGGGAGCTTGAGATAACGCCGTCCGTTCGATTCCGCCGCCGGCAGCCGACCGGCGGCGATATTCACCTGGAGCGCATGCAGGATCAGCTTGGGCATCGGGAGCATGGCGTCCCGCGCCTGCCGAAGGGCGATGAAATCCTGTTCGTCCGACGCCTGCCGAAGATGGACATTGGCGGCCCGCTGCTCGGCGACGCTGCTTTCCCAGGCAGGCTCCCGGCCGTCGGGCCTGTAATCGTGTCCGGTGAAGAGACGCGTGTCGTCGGGCAGGGCAAGAATGCGCTGGATGGTTCGCCAGAGCGCCTGAGCGCTTCCTCCCGGAAAGTCGCAGCGCGCCGTGCCGTAATCCGGCATCAGCAGCGTGTCGTGCACGAAGGCCGCATTCCCGACGACATAGGTGATGGAGGCCAGCGTGTGGCCGGGGGAAAACAGAACCTCAGCCTCCAGCCCGCCGATCGAGAAACACTCGCCGTCCTTGAACAGGTGGTCCCATTGCGAGCCGTCGGTCCGGAACGTATCGGGCAGGTTGTAGAGGGATTTCCAGAGCTTCTGGACCTCGACGACCTTCTCGCCGATGCCGGTGCGCGCGCCCGTCCGCCCTTTCAGGTAGTCGACCGCGGAGAGATGATCCGCATGGGGATGCGTATCGAGAATCCAGGCCGGCCTGAGACGCTGCTCCGACACGTATCGCAGGATCTCATCGGCCGATTCCGTCGCAATCGATCCGGATTTCTCGTCGTAGTCGAGGACCGGATCGATGATGGCGCAATCCCCGGTGGACGGATCGGAAACGACATACTGGATGCTGCCCGTGCGGCACTCGAAGAACGCTTCCACGTCGGGCTTGTGCTGCCTGCTGCCGGTCGGGCGGGAGAGAGCCGCGACGCTCATCCTTCATCCTCCTCTGAGGGCGCCGCCGACACCCACCGCTCGTTCACGATCCAGGCTGCGGCACGATGCGGATATAGGGCTTGGGCGCCTTCCACCCTTGCGGATAGATCTGCCGCGCCTCGTCGTCCGACACGGAGCCTGCGATGATGACGTCTTCACCCTGCTGCCAGTTGGCCGGCGTCGACACCTTGTGTTTCGCCGCCAGTTGCAGCGAGTCGATGACGCGCAGCACCTCGTCGAAGTTGCGGCCCGTCGTCATGGGATAGACGAGGATCAGTTTGATCTTCTTGTCCGGGCCGATCACGAAGACGTTTCGCACCGTCTGATTATCGGAAGGGGTGCGCCCCTCCGAAGAAGCGCCTGCGCCTGCCGGCAGCATGCCATAAAGCTTCGAGATCGTCAGATCCGGATCGCCGATGATGGGATAGTTCGGCGCATAGCCTTGCGTTTCCCTGATGTCATCCGCCCATTTCGCATGATTGGTGACGGGATCGACGCTGAAGCCGATGATCTTGACGTTGCGCCGGTCGAAATCCGGTTTGATCTTGGCCATATAGCCAAGCTCGGTCGTGCAGACCGGTGTGAAGTCCTTCGGGTGTGAGAAAAGAACGCACCAGGAATCGCCGATCCAATCGTGGAAGCGGATGGGACCTTGCGTGGTCTGCGCTTCGAAATCCGGTGCCGTGTCGCCGATTTGGAGAGTCATCGTAACCTCCTGCCGCATCGCATGCATTCTTGCCGACGCGCGGACTATAGCACCGAATGTCGAAGGCGGGTAACGGCATCCATGGCGATGCGCGCCCCAAGGCATGACGATTTTTAGAGGTATTGCTTCAAAACCAAGCTGGATATTGCAAAGACCCGATCCGGCATCAGGCATATAAAGATAACCGGCCAATAAGTTCGCCTTGCTAGAGCATTTTCAGCAAAAGTGGATCCCTGTTTTTGCGGCGGAAAATGGGACTTTTCAAAAGGATAGATCCTATTTCATAAGCCGTAATTCCTGAAATACGCTCTAGACATTCGCTTAATGGGCTCCGGCACACGACGTGGTTATGCTAAGGGCGAACCATCCCTCTGTCCTTCCAGGACTCCCCTCACACATTTGTCGATCATGGATTTTTCAACAACGGCGCTCCTTGCTGCCTCCGGTCTCGGAGCGGGTCTCGTCAATGCGATTGCGGGCGGAGGAACGTTCTTCACCTTCTCGGCCCTCATCGCGGCCGGGCTTCCGCCCGTCGTCGCCAATGCCACGAGCGCGGTCGCCGTCACGCCCGCCAATCTCGCCAGCGCCTGGGCCTATCGCCGCGAGCTTGCGGCCAACCTCAAACGCTTCGCGGCACTCGGGGCCGTCAGCCTGGTCGGCGGGTTGCTGGGCGCCTATATCCTCACCGTCACCGACAATTCCTCCTTCAGCCGTCTCGTCCCGTGGCTCCTGCTCTTCGCGACGCTCCTGTTCGCGGCAAGCCCGCAGATCGTGGCGCTGGCCCGCTCCATCGGGCGCGCCGAGGGCAAGCATCCCTCGACCCGCGCCTGGGCCGCCGGCCTGGCGTTCCAGTTCCTGGTCTCCGTCTATGGCGGTTTCTTCGGCGCGGGCATGGGCATCGTGATGCTGGCGGCGCTCGCCATCACGGAAGGCGACGATTTTCACCTCATCAACTCGGCCAAGCACCTTTGCTCCACCTTGATCCAACTCGTGGCGGTCGTGCTGTTCATCATGGCGGGCCTCGTGAGCTGGCGCGAGACCTTCATCGTCGGCGCAGCATCCATCGTCGGCGGCTATGCGGGCGTGGCCTTCGGGCGGCGTCTGCCGGCCCCGGTCATCCGCTGGCTCGTCATCGCGGTCGGAGCCATCCTCACGGTCTATTTCTTCATTCGATAACGTTGCATCGCATATCCGCAGCGGTGCCTTGATACGGATAGTGTTTCGGCATTCTCATTTTCAGCCGCATCGCCCGTCCTTTCGTGGCGCTTGCCCGATTCACGCCACATCCATGACCATAGCTGTGGCGACGTGATTCTGACCCCATGAGAAGGACAACGCCGTGGCTGAACCTAAACACCTCGCAGGACTCGACGGATCTCAATCGGTGAGCGCCCTCGGACTGCGCTGGGCCGCGCTCCGCGGCATGCTCGCCTCCCCTCTGATCACGACCGAGGATCAGAGCGCGCTGAAGGACGAGCTTCTGCGCGAGTTACGGACGATCGAACAGGATTTCGCCACGCTGCAATCGCGCAGCCTGATGGAAGTGTCGGCAAAGATCGACGTTGCGAAGACGGCTTTGCAGGAGAGCATGCTGACCGGTCATTCATGGCTCATCAGCTTGCTGGAAAGCATCCAGACCGATCTGCAATCGGCCAATGCGAAAACCCCTGCGACGCAGCATCGCCCGGTTTCGAATCTCCCGCGGAGCTATCCGCAACGGACGGATGTGGACGCGACCGCTCAGTCCAGTGAACCCGAGTCGTCGACCGCCGCCTGACCGCCGGTCCTTTGCCGGACATGCCGAAAGACATGCCATGAAAAAGGGCGCCACCAAGGCGCCCTTTTTGTTTCATGCTCAGGCCTGTACGGCGGCCGGACCAGGGATCTCGACCTCGATCTCGAGGGTCGACATATCCGCGCCGCGGTTCATCTTGATCTGGACGCCATCGTGTTCGACCGTGACATGGCGGCGGACGACAGCCAGAATCTCCTCGCGCAGCACGGCCACGAGATCGGACTTGCCGCCGACGACGCCGCGCTCGTGCGCAAGCAGGATCTGGAGCCGCTCTCGCGCCACCGGCGCCGAGGTGCGGCGGTTGAAGAAACTCATCAAACTCATGCTGCCCTCCGTCCGAACAGCTTGCCGAACAGGCTCTTCTTGTCGGTGGGAACCGACATCTCCACCGTTTCGCCCTTCAGGCGCCGGACGGCATCGAAATAAGCCTTGCTAGGGGCGCTGCCCGGATTGTTGAAAGTGACCGGCGAGCCGACATTCGATGCGCGCAGAACCTCTTCGCTCTCCGGGATGATCCCGATCAGTGGGATCGAGAGGATCTCGAGCACATCGTCGACCTTGAGCATCTCGCCGCGCTCGGCGCGGATGGGATCGTAGCGGGTGACCAGCAGGTGTTTCTCGACGCGTTCGCCCTTTTCGGCCCTCTCGGTCTTGGAATCGAGCAGCCCGATGATGCGATCGGAGTCGCGAACCGAGGACACTTCCGGATTGGTGACGACCACCGCCACATCCGCGTGCCGCATGGCCAGCGTCGCACCGCGCTCGATGCCGGCCGGGCTGTCGCAGATGATCCAGTCGAACTTCTCGCGAAGATCGGCGAGAACGCGGGCCACGCCTTCTTCCGTCAGCGCATCCTTGTCACGGGTCTGCGAGGCGGGAAGCAGCGACAGGTTCTCCATTCGCTTGTCGCGGATGAGCGCCTGGTTGAGCTTCGCATCGCCCTGCACCACGTTGATGAGATCGAACACGACGCGCCGCTCGGCTCCCATGACGAGATCGAGATTGCGCAGGCCGACATCGAAATCGATGACGACGACCTTCTCGCCGCCATGGGCCAGAGCGGCGCCCAGGGCCGCCGTGGAGGTTGTCTTGCCGACGCCGCCTTTGCCAGATGTTACGACCAAGACTTTGGCCATTGTCGTCTCACTTTTCTGTCTGTCAGTCCAATGTTTTCAGGATGATGGCGTCGCCGTCCAGGTTGACCTGGATGGGCTGGCCTCGAAATTTCGGCCCCAGATCGTCCGCCGTCTTGTAGAGTCCGTCGATGGCGATGAGCTCCGCCTCGAACTTGCGACAGAAGATGCGGGCGCGCGCATTGCCCGTACAGCCCGCGATGGCCCGGCCGCGCAGGGTGCCGTAAATATGAACGGAGCCGGCCGCCACGATCTCCGCCCCGGACGCCACGGATCCGAGAATAGTCACGTCGCCATCGGTGTGAAGGATCGACTGGCCCGACCGGACCGATCCCTCGATCAGAAGGGTGGAGTTGGGCGTCGGCTGAGCCTGGGCGGATACGACCGGGATGGGCATGGCATCGAGATCGGGTACCTCGATCTCGCCCGCAGCACGACCGCCATTCACGGGGGCGGGCATGTCGGCATCCAGAACCTGAGGTGCCGCTCCTTCCAGACCGATGATGCGAATATCCCGCATCTTGAGCGCGGCGAGGAGAAATTTCAGCTCGGACTTGGACGGCTTGAGAGCTGACACGTCGAGGATGATCGCCCGCTCCGCGAAGAAGCCCGGCGAACCCTTCGCCACGGCGTCGAGATCTTCGAGCCAGTCCCGCAATGGCACGACCGGCGCGAGAACCAGTGCCAGAAAGGATCTGCCACGGAAACGGAGGGAGGGACGGGGGCGAACGGCGATGGTCACGAAATCAGATTCCTTCTGTCCTCTGATCTCGTCGTTTTATGGTTAACAGCCGGTTAAGAACGCGTCCATTCGTCAACAATTTCGGGGGATGAGTCCGCGGTTAAAGTTCCGCTCTCAGCGTTCCGCCCGGCTGGTTTGCGCGGGTTTGCGCACCCTCGGCGGCAGAACCGTCACGGTTATCTTTTTCGAAATCAGGAGTGGCTTGAAGGGTTTGTGGTCCGCATCGCCCAGGACGAGCCGCAGGGTGTGTTTGCCGGGCGGCAGATCGAGGCGGGTCTCGGTCTGCCCCGCTCCGAAATGAAGATGCTGCTTGTCCGTCGGAATCGGCTCGGCCGTGTCGACCTCCTCATCCACGTCGACCAGAAGATGGTGGTGGCCGGTATTGGGCGTGGTATCGCCCGCATGGGTCACGCCCATATTGCGCAAGCCGAACCGCACCGGGAACCCGCCCCGGATGCGCTGCCCGTTGTAAGGATAGATGATGTAGAGAACCGCATCCGCAGGAGCAGGAGTCTGCGCGAGGGCTGGGGCCGGGATCCCCGCAACCCAGCAACTGGCTGCCAGCACGGTGGCGACCACGGTCCGTTGCATGATGGCATGCATAAATTCTCTCCCCTCAAAGCGAGCGTGCGACCCTGAAGCCGTGCGCCGGGTAGCGCACCCCCGTGTCGTAATGCATGCGGCTGGCGGATCTGGCATAGCTCGCATCGTTGCGCCATGAACCGCCGCGCAGAACGTGTTCGCGGCATCCCGGATCGGCCCAGGCCGATCCGTCCGCGGGAGCGCCCTGATAGTTGGGATGCCAGCAATCGGCGACCCATTGGGCGACGCCGCCGTTCAGATCGTTCAACCCGAACGGATTGGCCGAGAAGCTTCCGACCTTCAAGGGCTGATGAGCATCGTAGGGCTCGCCGCAGCCTTTGCAATTCGCCATCCTGGGTACGATCCTTTCGCCCCACCAGTAGCGGCCGTTGGTGCCGGCCCGGGCCGCATATTCCCATTCGGCCTCGCTCGGCAGCCGATAGGGCCGGCCCGTGCTCTGGGTGAGCCAAGCCACAAATTGCTGGGCGTCGACCCAGCTCAGGTTGCGGGCCGGATCCGCATCCTCGCCCTGGATGACGAAGGTGCAGGCCTTGGCGGCGACGCATTGGTTCCATTCCGCGACCGTGATCGGATATCGCCCCATGGCGAATGGGCCGACCTTGACCGGATGGACCGGCATTTCCGAGGGGTCCTCGTCGCTGCCCATGCGAAAGCTTCCGCCGGCCACGCGGACGAGTTCCGGACAGCCCTGGCAATCCCGGAAGCCGGATCCCGTATCCGCGGACTTGCCCGATGGCTGGGGCGGGACGACTCCGGCCGTCTGCGTGCCGGTCTGCCCGGTTCCGGACGGTGAAGTGGTTGCCGGCGGCGTCGGAGGGATCGGGATCGGCAGCGCCCCGCTCGGAGGCGGAGGCGGGGACGGCATGCCGGGAAGAGCTCCCGCATTGGACAGGGCTCCAGTGGATTGAGGCGGAACCTGAGAGGCGTCCACCGGTGGCGGATTGGCGGGCGGTGAGACTATGGCCGCCTCCCGGGCGCCCTCGGAGAATTCGGGGGTCAAAATGTACCACCCGACGGCTCCCAGGACGAGAAACGAAAGCCCGCCGATGGCCGACCAGCGCCACCTGTGGCGTGTCGCCTGCGCGACGGCGGCCGGATCGGGCAGGACCCGGTAGATCCGTACCGGATCGGTGATGTTCTTGAGCCTCTCGTCGCCCAGGGATTGGTAGCCGCAAACCAGCTTGTTCTTGATCTGCTCGTAGACGCCTCCCGAGATGAAGACCCCTCCGGGATCGGCGAGATTCTCAAGCCGGGCCGCGATATTGACCCCCTCGCCATAGATATCGTCCGGATCGACGATGACATCGCCGAGATTCACGCCGATCCGGTACCGAATCCATTGATTCGCCGGAAGCGGCGTATTGCGGGCGGCCATGGATTGCTGGATGACGATGGCGCAGCGCACAGCTTCGAGCGGGCTGTCGAACATGGCGAGGAACCCGTCGCCCGTCGTCTTGATCAGGCGGCCGTAATGCTCCTGGATCGTCGGCTCGATGATCTCGCGGCGAAGCCGCTTCACACGCGCGAGGGTGCCTTCCTCGTCGACACCCATGAGACGGCTGTACCCGGAAATGTCGGCAGCAAGAATCGCCGCCAGACGACGCGGGCCGCCGACCACATGCGATGTGCTCTCTCCGGGCATTGGCAACTCCCGACGGCACGACGAAGGCTGATCAGCCTACACCTGAACGCCGGGAGCGCCAATCTTTGATCAGGTTTTCGACCCGGCGCGGACACGCTCGCGATAGGCCGTGTAGAGGCCGCTCAGGGCGATGATGGCAGCGCCCGCGACCGTCCATGAATCCGGCACCGACCCGAAGACGAGATAGCCGAGCACGCCCGCCCAGAGCAGCTGGACATAGGACAAGGGCGCGATCGTCGAGGCATTGGCGTGGCGATAGGCGAGAATGACGAGCCAATGTCCCATCGTCGAGAGAACGCCCATGCCTAAACCGAGCGCGATCTCATGCCAGTCGGGCGTCACCCAGGCAAAGGGCAGGAGAACGGTGAGAAGAACGACGCCGACGAGCGCCGAATAGGCGAGCGTCGTCGCCGCCTGGTCCCGGCCGCTCATCTTGCGGGTCACGACGGCGGCTATCGCCCAGCATGTCGCCCCCAGCAGCGGCAGAAGCGCCGCCATCTCGAAGGCGCTGGTGCCCGGACGGATGATGAGCAGGACGCCGACAAGGCCGACGAAGGCCGCGCTCCATCGCCGCCACCCGACCATTTCGCCGAGGAACGGGATGGAGAGCGCCATGATCACGATCGGCGAGATGAAATAGATCGCGGTGGCTTCGGCGACGGGCAGATAGGGCAGACCGGCCGTGAACAACAGGGCCGAGCCAACCATGCCGAGGCCGCGGAGGACCTGCAGACCGGGACGATGAGAGCGCAAGACACTGCCGCCGCCACTGGTAAGCAGCAGCGGGATGACCAGGAGCAAAAAGGTGACATAGCGCAGCCATGCGACCTCGATCGCCGGCAGCTTGCCCGCAAGTTCCTTCGTGACGACGTCCGAGCAGGCGAAGAATACCGTGGACACGACCATGAGGATCGTGCCCCGAAACTGCGACGGCGCCGCCTTGCCGCTCAGGTCGGCTTCTGGAGCGGACGCGGCCTTTTCGGCAATAGAAGGGGTGACCATGGATTTCTCAAAAAATACGCGCCTGCGGACGATCGGAGCGGCGCGGGGCAAAACATCAACCTTTTTTCATGAGCAATGGTTTCGCCCTGAAAGAGAAGCGCAAAGGCAGCAGGCATTCTATGCACGCATGGAATGGATTAAGATCCCGTTTCCGCGAAACCCCGCGTTATGAGCAAGATCACAGGCGATTGGCGCTTCGGCCTGATTCCTGCGCAACGGCGCCGCGAGGCGCGCGGGATGGTGTGATGCACGAAAACGAACAGGGCGGGCCGAAACAGCTTGAAAGCGGAACGCCCGCCTTTCGACGGTTGAACCTCGCCCTGTTCGCTGCGGGCTTTGCAACCTTCGCCATTCTCTATTGCGTGCAGCCGCTGCTCCCCGTGTTCTCGCAGGACTTCCACGTGAGCGCGGCCGTCAGCAGCCTGTCCCTTTCGCTCACCACCGGCATGCTTGCCGTCGCCATGCTGGTTACCGGCTCCTTGTCCGAAATCTGGGGCCGCAAGCCGATGATGGTGGCCTCCCTGTTCTCGTCGGCCGTGCTGACGATCCTCTCCGCCGCATCGCCGAACTGGCATGCACTGCTTCTCGTACGCCTGCTGATGGGAGTGACGCTCAGCGGCCTTCCCGCCGTCGCCATGGCCTATGTGAGCGAGGAGGTGGATCAGAAATCCGTCGGCCTCGCCATGGGCCTCTTCATCGGCGGCAACGCCATCGGCGGGCTGGCGGGCCGGGTCGTCGCCGGCGTGCTGACGGATCTCGGCTCCTGGCGACTTGCAGTCGGGACGATCGGCGCGCTCGGTCTGATCGCGGCCATCCTGGCCTGGCGCAGCCTTCCGGACTCCCTTCACTTCAAGCCGAGCCGCGCCGCCCCCAGGGACCTTCTTCGGTCCTTCTCCGACCATCTGCGCGATCCGGGCCTCCGCGCCCTGTTCATCGAAGCCTTCCTGCTCATGGGCGGGTTCGTGACCTTTTACAACTATCTCAGCTATCGGTTGATGGCACCGCCCTACTCCCTGAGTCACACCGCCATCGGGGCGATCTTCACTGCCTATCTGGTGGGAACCTTCAGCTCGACCTGGGTCGGCGATCTCGCGGGGCGGCTCGGTCGGCGCAAGGTGCTCTGGGTGATGATCCTCATCATGCTCGGCGGTCTGGCGCTGACCCTCTTTAACTCTCTTTTCCTCATCCTTCTCGGGATCGTGTCCGTCACCTTCGGCTTCTTCGGCGCCCATTCCATCGCCAGCAGCTGGGTCGGCCGGAGGGCGCTGAGGGCCAAAGCACAGGCCTCCGCGCTCTATCTGTTCGCCTATTATCTCGGCTCCAGCACCATCGGGACCCTCGGCGGCCTGTTCTGGACGTCCTCGGGTTGGTGGGGCGTCACCGGGCTGATTGCAGTGCTCCAGCTGATGGCGCTCGCCATCGCCTTCTGGCTGATGATGCTCCCGCCTCTCGTGCCAGAGCAGGAGAAGGCAAACAAATATACAAAATAATTATGTATATTTATATAAAAATACATACTTGACCGTTAATTTAATAGACTACATGTCTTGCTCTGTAAAATAGCTGTCGGGACGTGCTCGTGGTCTCCGGCATCGCGCAATCCAATCGCGGGTCAGGAAAGAACCATGTCGGGTTCCGCAATCGCTTCAGCTTCCGCCCTTCCTGCCCGCACAGGGTCGGGCATCAACACCCAAGCCTCGCTGGCGGCAGGCGCCGCCATTCTCGCGGGTGCTGCGCTCATCGGCACGGTCGTCAATCCGCGGCAGGCCATTCTCTATGTCCTGGGTGCTGCGCTCGGTCTCGTGCTCTATCATGCGGCTTTCGGCTTTACCTCCGCGTGGCGCGTCTTCATTGCCGATCGGCGCGGCGAGGGCCTGCGGGCGCAGATGGTGATGCTCGCCGTCGCCTCTATCCTCTTCTTTCCCGTTCTCGCTTCAGGCTCGTTGTTCGGCCAGCCGGTTTCCGGTCTCGTATCGCCGGCGGGCATCTCGGTTGTGTTCGGTGCCTTTATCTTCGGCATCGGCATGCAGCTCGGCGGCGGATGCGCCTCGGGCACGCTCTATACCGTGGGCGGCGGCTCGACCCGCATGCTGATCACGCTCGCCGCCTTCATCGCCGGATCGGCCATCGGCGCGGCGCACCTGCATTGGTGGTCGGCGCTGCCGAGCCTGCCCAAGGTGTCAATCATCGAGCTCTGGGGGCCATGGACCGCGCTTGCCGTACAGCTTGCCGTCTTCGCCGCCATCGCCGCATTCACAATCGTGCTGGAACGGCGCCGCCACGGCCGTCTGGTCGATGCCGGAGCATCGCCGCGCGAAGGTCTCGCCCGCTTCCTGCGCGGCCCCTGGCCGCTCGTGGCCGGAGCGGTGGCGCTCGCCCTGTTGAACTTCGCGACCCTGGCGCTGGCCGGGCGCCCCTGGGGCATCACCTCGGCCTTCGCCCTGTGGGGATCGAAGATCGCCGCCGGAATCGGTTTCGATGTAGCGAGCTGGCCCTATTGGTCGTCGCCTGCTCGCCAAGCCGAACTCAATGGAAGCATCCTCAACGACATCACCTCGGTGATGGACATCGGCATCGTGCTCGGCGCTCTTCTGGCGGCGGCGCTTGCCGGCCGCTTCGCGCCGGTCTGGCGCATCCCGCTGCGCTCGGCCATCGCTGCCATCGTCGGCGGGCTCCTTCTGGGTTACGGCGCGCGCCTCGCCTATGGCTGCAATATCGGCGCATATTTCTCCGGAATCGCCTCCGGCAGCCTGCATGGCTGGATATGGCTGGTGGCTGCCTTCTTCGGCAATGTGCTGGGCACGAAGCTGCGCCCACTCTTCGCGCTGGAAGTGGAGCGCACGCCCAAGCTCACCGGCTGCTGATCAGACACGGAGGCGCTTCATCGGAGAAGCGCCTCCTCATCCTTTCTACGTTGCGACCACTCTCTCGTTCATGGCCCGCTCGATGACGCTCTTGACGGCCTCGTATGGCTGGGCGCCACTGATCAGATAGGCCTGCTCGCCGCCGCTGATAATGAGTGCGGGAACGCCGGAAATGCCGATCTCCTGCGCAAGCCGCTCGTCCTCGACGACTTTCTGCGTGTAACGGCCGCTCTCGAGAGCGATGCGCAAATCATCCGCATCGAGCCCGACGGATTGCCCGATTTCAAGCAGCACGTGAAGATCGCCGATATCGCGGCCATCCTCGAAGAACGCCTTGAACAGGGCGTGATGCAGCGTATCGAACCGGCCGGTGTCACGGGCAAACGCCGCAGCCTCGTGCGCCTTGCGGCTGTAGGGCTGAACAGGCGGAAGGCGTAAAACCATCCCGCGCGCCTCGGCCATGGGATAGACCGACTGGTTCCAGACCCGGTGCAGATATTCGCCGTCCGGATCGAGCGTCGGGTTCGGCGCGGGCCGCAATTCGAAGGCGCGCCAGTCGGTATCGACCTGATCGCCGAACTCCCGGCGAACCTGATCGAGGACCGAGACTTCCAGGTAACAGAAGGGGCAGACATAGTCGCTCCAGACGAGGATCCGGATCAGGTCATTCTCTTGCATTGCCATTCTCCGTGACCAGTCTGAATACCCATCCACGTTAACGTTTCAACCATCCGAGAGTTTGCGGAAAGGGGCCTTTCCATCCGCCACGGCTGCAGGTTCCTCATTTCCCGCCACTCGGAAGGTCCTGCGAAAACACCGCCATGCTTGGAACCTGAGCCGGTCTCAACCGCTTTTCTCCCGACCACGAGGAGAAGGATTTTGGAGGAGGACATGGTGGCTCGCCTGCACTTCGCATCAAGCGCTGCCCTGCTGATCGTGCTGCTGGCAAGCGAGCCTGGCGCTCTTGCCCAGACGAACCGGCCATGGGTGGATCCGCCTGCCGATTTGAATGCGCCGCCCCAAGCTCCCGAGCCTCAGCCCTCCGCCCCACAATCTCCCTCACCGCAGACCCAGGAACCCTCATCGAGGGCGGTTGTGCCCATGCCGAAATCGGCGCAGCCCATTCCTTCTCCGCCGCCGACAGTGACGGATGCGCGCGAGGAGAGGCGCAAGGCGCGCGTCCAGGCCGCGCAGAATTTCACGATTAATTATCTGAACTCCTGGTCGGCGCCGAACGCGGACGCGCTCGATGCGACAGCGGAACTCTATGCGCCGCGCGTTCTCTTCCATGGCCGTGCAATGAATGTCCGTAGCCTCCTGAAAGAGAAACGGCGCTTTGTCCGACGCTGGCCCGAGCGCCAGTATCGCCCTCGCGAAGGCACGATCCAGGTCGCCTGCGAACCTGAGGACGATGTCTGCGCGGTGCAATCGCTCTTCGATTTCAGTGCCGCCAATCCGAGACGGGACCGCCGCTCGCAGGGCATCGCCGCTCTTCAGCTCGTCATAAGCTTCATGGACGATCACCCCGTCATTTCCGCCGAGAGCAGCATGGTGCTGGGGCGGAGCGGTGACGAGGAGAACATGACGCTGGAGGAAACCACCGATGATTGAAGCCGACCACGCGGATTCTCTTTCGATGAGCCCCGACGGCAAGGACGACGGCATGAGAGAGATACGAGACCGGGTGCGCGCCGTCATCCGTGCCGAGATCGCGCAGTTTCACCCCACGGACGATGCGCGGCAGCCGCTCGAACTGATCGTCGAGACATTCTTGCGATATGGAGAGAAGGACGGCGCGCTGGCGATTACCGTGGTTGACGAGAGCGGGCAGCCACGAACCAGCATCCGGAATGGACAGGTTGTTGCCGCGACCATTCGAGACCTTCTCGAGGAGCTTCGCCAGACCCATCCGGCTCTGTTCAAGCCCATATCCGAGGCCGACACAGCTGCGCCCGATATCATGCATGCCGCTCCGACAGAACACCAGCCGCAAAGGGATTGGTTGAGCATCGGCTCCGTGAATCTGCCGTCGTCGCCCGATGCACCGTCTGCGCCCTTGGCCGGAAGCAACGTCCTTCATCGGCTTCATGGAGATCGCATCCGCATGTGGGTCCACCAGTGTTCACGGACGTGGAGCGACCTTTCCGCGTCCCACGCGCCGAAGCTTCGTTCCGCCCGAGATCGCTTGCGGCATGCATTCCCTGGCATGCGCAATGCCTTTCGCGGAGTGCGAACGGATCGCCAATGGGGAAAAAGACCTCTCGTCCTCGGCGCAGCCGCGCTCGCAGCTTTGCTTGCCATCGGCGCCTTCGCGTTGTCCCGGAATGACCGCGTCGTACTGGCCAACGCTGCCGAGCCGGCAGCAACCGGGGCGATCGCCCCGGTTGCGGATACCGGTTCGCTTCGCGGGGTGCCGCAGGTGATCGATACCGCGACGCTTTCCCTGCAAGGCCGCGTCGTCCGCCTGTTCGGCGTTGAATGGGCCTCCGGCGCCGGCAAGCCCGATGACCTCACTCGCTATCTGGCAGGCCGGGAGGTCGCCTGCGAAGCGGTGGCTTCGACCAACACCTATCGCTGCCAAGTGAACGGGCAGGACCTGTCGAAAGTCGTGCTGTTCAACGGCGGCGGCCGCGCCACCGCTCAGGCCACCGACGAGCTGAAAGCTGCTGCGGAAAAGGCGCGACAGGCACGGATCGGAGTCTGGAACAGGTAGACTGGTCGGACGCGAACAGAGGCGATCCGCCCAAGGATCGAGACTTGCCTGCGGTCAGTCCAGCGTTTCACCCTGAAGGAAGGGGTTGGTCTCCCGCTCGTGGCCGATAGTGCTCATGGGGCCGTGACCGCAGATGAAGGTAACATCGTCACCGAGCGGCAGGACCTTGTCCTTGATCGAGCTGATCAGCGCGCTGCTGCTTCCGCCGGGCAGATCCGTCCGGCCGACGGAGCCGTTGAACAGCACGTCGCCGACGAGAGCGAAGCGCTCTTGCGGCGAGAACAGCACGACGCTGCCGGGCGAGTGGCCCGGGCAATGGAGGACCTCCAGGGTCATATCCCCAACGCTGACCGTATCGCCTTCGTTCAGGAAGCGGTCCGGCGTGACGGCGCGCACACCCTCGAAGCCATAGGCGCGGCCCTGCTCGGGCAGGCGCTCCAGCAGCGGCTGGTCCGCCTCGTGCGGCCCCTCGATCGGGACGCCGAGCTCTTCCTTCAGCTCGGTGGCGGCGCCCGCGTGATCGATGTGGCCGTGGGTGAGAATGATCTTCTCGACCGTGACGCCGCTGTCGGCGATGGCCTTGCGGATGCGGTCGAGATCGCCACCCGGATCGACCACGGCGCCCTTCTTGGTAGTGTCGTTCCACAGCAGCGTGCAGTTCTGCTGGAATGGCGTGACGGGAATGATGGCGGCGCGAACGTCTGACACGGCAGGTTCCTCGAATGATATGCCAGGCGGACATAAGACCGGAGACCGCCCATTTGAACCCCCTCCGAGCGAGTGAGCCTCGCTTCTATTGACCTCGAACCCTCCCCGTTCACATAGTCCCCCGCAGAATCAGCAAGGAAGGGACGAGCATGGAAACCAGAGCAGCCGTGGCATGGGAAGCGGGCAAGCCCCTCACCATCGAAACCGTCCGTATCGAAGGCCCGCGCGCGGGCGAGGTGCTCGTCGAGGTGATGGCGACGGGAATCTGCCATACGGATGCCTATACCCTCTCCGGCCTCGATTCAGAGGGCAAGTTTCCGGCGATCCTCGGCCATGAGGGCGCAGGTATCGTGCGCGAGGTCGGCCCCGGCGTCACCACGCTGAAACCCGGCGACCACGTGATCCCGCTCTACACGCCGGAATGCCGTCAGTGTAAGTCCTGCCTCTCCCGCCGGACGAACCTGTGCACTGCCATCCGCGCCACGCAGGGCCAGGGGCTCATGCCCGACGGTACGACCCGCTTTCGCTGCGACGGCGACCAGATCTTCCATTACATGGGCTGCTCGACCTTCGCGAACTTCACCGTGCTGCCGGAGATCGCGCTCGCCAAGATCCGCGAGGACGCGCCCTTCGACAAGATCTGCTATATCGGCTGCGGCGTCACCACGGGCATCGGCGCGGTGATCTACACCGCGAAGGTCTGGCCCGGGGCGAATGTGGTGGTGTTCGGCCTCGGCGGCATCGGCCTCAACGTGATCCAAGGTGCGCGCATGGTCGGCGCGGACAAGATCATCGGCGTCGACATCAACCCGGCGAAGCGCGCCATGGCCGAGAAATTCGGCATGACCCACTTCATCAATCCCAACGAGGTCGGCAACGACAAGGTCGTTCAGGCGATCATCGACGCGACGGATGGCGGCGCGGATTTCTCCTTCGACGCAACCGGCAACGTCAATGTCATGCGCCAAGCGCTGGAATGCTGCCACCGGGGCTGGGGCGAGAGCATCATCATCGGCGTCGCGGAATCGGGCAAGGAGATCGCCACCCGTCCGTTCCAGCTCGTCACCGGCCGCGTCTGGAAAGGCACGGCCTTCGGCGGCGCCCGCGGCCGCACGGACGTGCCGAAGATCGTCGACTGGTACATGGAGGGCAAGATCAACATCGACGACCTGATCACCCACAAGATGCCGCTGGAAGAGATCAACACCGCCTTCGACCTCATGCATGAAGGCAAGTCGATCCGTTCGGTCGTGGTCTACTGATCGGGGAACGTCGTGGCACTCGAGGTCGTCTCGCAGTCGCGTTGCTTCAACGGCACGCAGTTCGTCTATCGCCATGCCTCGTCCGAGACGGGCACGCCCATGCGCTTCGCCGCCTACCTGCCGCCCCAGGCGACGGAGGGCAAAGTGCCGGTAGTATGGTTTCTGTCAGGCCTGACCTGTACGGAGGAAAACTTCACCGTGAAGGCGGGCGCGCAGCGCGTGGCGTCGGAGCTCGGGCTCATCCTGATCGCGCCGGATACGAGCCCGCGGGGCGAGGGCGTGCCGGACGACCCGGAAGGCGCCTACGATCTCGGCCTCGGCGCGGGCTTTTACGTGGATGCGACCCAGGCGCCCTGGGCGAAGAATTATCGCATGCGCTCCTATATCGAGCGCGAGCTACCCGCCCTCGTCGGCGCGGAGCTTCCCGCCGACATGACGCGACAGGGCATCACCGGTCATTCCATGGGCGGGCATGGCGCCCTGACCATCGCCCTTCGCAATCCGGGCCGCTTCGCCGCCGTCTCGGCCTTCGCGCCCATCGCCTCGCCGATGAACTGTCCCTGGGGCGAGAAAGCGCTGTCGGCCTATCTCGGGTCCGACCGCTCCGCCTGGCGCGACTACGATGCCTGCGCGCTCATCGAGGATGGCGCGCGGCTGCCCGGCATCCTCGTCGATCAGGGCAGCGCCGACGGCTTTCTCGAGACCCAGCTCAAGCCCCGGCTTCTGGAGGAGGCCTGCGCCAGGGCCGGAATACCGCTGATTCTGCGCATGCAGGAGGGTTACGACCACTCCTATTTCTTCATCGCGACCTTCATCGAGGATCATCTGCGCTGGCATGCGGACAGACTTCGGAACGTGAAAGCTTGACCGGCGCGACAATATCGAAAGGTGTTCCGGCGCACCGCAGAAGAGGTAACGCAAAGGAATAGATGTCTTTGGAACGATAGAGCATAGCTCTTTGCGCCCGATCAGGCTATGAGAGCCTTTCGAGCGAATCCCTACCATCGACTCAAAGCATCCACCCATGGAACAGACCCGCGAACCTCTTCTCAATCCCGATGCCGGCAAGCTGGTCGGCAAAGCCGTCGGCCTGACCCAGGCGGCGCTGGCATCAGATGCCGGCAAGGCCGTACGCGCCGCGATCACCCAGGGCCAGGACGGCCTGATGCAGCATCTGTCGCAGGCGGCGCAGAAGCACGTGCCGGACCCGATCACGCAGGCGCGCATGCTGCTTGCCGAGCAGAGCCAGAATTTCGACGCCATGCGCAACGCCATCGGGCAGATCGGGCAATCATTGACCCATCTGAACGAGACGGCGCCGGATGCTCAGACCCGGCAACTCCACACCACCGCTCTCCTCAATGCCCAGGCGGAAGCGATTCAGGGCCTGACGCTGCTCGTCCTGAAAGGGCAGCAGGTGCAAGCCGAGTTGATCAATGCCGTCGACGGGCAATCCCGCCAGAGCGCCCCCGGCATGCCGAAATGGATCTATTACATGATGGGCGCCATGATGGTGTGGAGCATGCTGGGCATGATCTTCTAAAATTTCCAGCCGCGTTACTGCGCAGGCGCGCCGGAAAGCTTGGCGCGTTTGCGTCTTAATTCAATCTTCAGTAGATTTCGTGAGTTAGCGGGGGCAGATTCATGTTCGACGCCAAGAAACTTCTCGACGCCCTGGGCACGCCGGCCCCGGCCGGCGGCCAAGTCCCGGCATCCCCCGCTTCCGACAAACCAATTGACGCCGCCAAACCGAGCCCGGCCAACCCACTCGGAGCAGGCACCCTGCTCAGCGACCTGATCGGCCTGGCGAACAGACAGTCGCCTCCGCCGCCCGCACCCGAAACCGCCGGGGGCGAGCAGCCTGCGCCGAAGCCAGCCAAGGCCGCCTCTCCGCCGCCTCCCGCGGACCTCACCGATCTCCTGCTCGGCAAGGCGCAGGAATATCTCAAGACCCCACAGGGCAACGCCGCCGTCCATGCGGTCGTGGCTGGCCTGACCAAGGCCGTGGTCAATTCGGAAACCGGACGCAAACTCACCGCGACGGCGAAGACCAAGGGCACCGCCCTGTTCAACCGCTTCCTGAACAAGGGCGGCGAGGCTGCGCCACTGATCGAGGCGCAGCCTGCCCTTCCGCCGCCCGTGCCGACGGATGCCGAGAACGGCGACACCGCTCTTCTGGTCATGCGCGCGATGATCGCCGCGGCCGCAGCTGATGGCCGCATCGATGACGGCGAACGTGCGCGCATTCTTGGCGCGCTCAAGAGCGCGGGCATCGAGGGCGAAGGCGTGCACATCATCGAGGCGGATCTGGCCCATCCCGCCAGCGCGGCCGAACTCGCCGCTGCCGTGAAGACTCCCGAGGCCGCCGTGCAGGTTTATACGGCGGCCCGGCGCATCATCACGCCGAACACGGTCGAGGAACGTGTCTTTCTGGCGCACCTGTCCGGTGCGCTCGGGCTCAAGCCTCGCCTCGTCGCCCAGATCGACGCCATGGCATCGGGTGCGATCCAGGGCTGAGCGTCGGACAGAAGCAACGATCCTACCTTTCGAAACGGTTTCGATCTCGCTTGCATGCTCGCTCACGCGCGAGCGTGCGTCGCTTGACATCGCCGCTTCGCGCTCCAGATCGTGAAGCTTGACGGGACGTTTGCGCCCGCCATTCACGCGCCAAGATGTTGTCGTTCTGGATGATGGTGTCGTAGACAACGCTCATTGATTCGGAATGCCGCTTGGCATCTTCCGTCATTGCCCCGCGTGATCGCGGCTTCACCAAAGTTTGACCCGTCTGCCGCGTGTTCGGCACTTCCGTTTTTGAACCCCTGATGCCGCCTTGGCGTTTTCCTGATGCGGCGATTCCGAAAGTGCAATCGATGAAGGAACTGGAACGAAACACGACGATCGATTTCTGGCGGGGCCTCGTCCTCGTGATCATCTTCGTCAATCACATTCCGGGCAACATCATCGAACATCTCACACCCCGCAGCTTCGGCTTTTCGGATTCCGCCGAGGCGTTCATCTTCATATCGGGGCTGTCGCTTGCACTGGTTTATTATCACAAGATCCCGCAGGGCGACGTGATCGGCGTCGTGCGGCGGTGCGTGCGCCGCTCGCTCGAACTTTATCGCATGCACCTCCTGCTCACCGCGGGAGCCATTGCACTTTTCTCTATCGGTTATGAGCTCAGCGACGATATCGGCCTGATCGAAGCGGACGGACGCAGTGCCGTCTTCGGCGACACGACGAAGGGTGTGACCGGAATCCTCCTGCTCGGGCATCAGCTCGGCTATTTCAATATTCTGCCGCTCTATATCGCGCTCATGCTCTGGGCTCCCGTGGCGATGATCCTGGCGCGGATTCATGTGCTGTTCGCGCTCGCCGTATCGGGCGGAATCTATGCGCTTGCCCGCACTGGCGTCTTGGTGCTGCCGACATGGCCGGAGCCAGGGACCTGGTTTTTCAATCCCTTTGCTTGGCAACTGCTTTTCACCATCGGCATCGTTGCGGGCGTCGTCTTCACGAAACGGCCCATTCCTCTGACGCGCACCTGCGCGATCAGCTGCATCGCCGTTCTTACGGCGTCGCTGCTGGTCATCATGGATGTCTTCGGCCTCGCTCCGGGCCTGCGCGACGCGGCCTTCACGCAGCTCGACCTGCCGAAATACGATCTCGGCCTCGGTCGTCTGGTCCACTTCCTCGCCCTGGCCTACCTGCTCACCCAGTGGCGCGTCGGAGAGATGCTGGAGCGCACTTTCATCGGTCCGGACCTGCGGCGGCTTGGCCGTAACGGACTGGTCATCTTTGCCGCAGGCTCGCTGCTCAGCGCCCTGGGACAGGTCATCATGACGCTTGCCGCGGTCAAATCCTCCGCTAGTCCGCAGATCATCGGCATGGTATTCACCATTGTCGGGGCAATTGGTCTCCTGGCACTGGCGCGATATCTGGAATGGAACAAGTTCAACTCGGCCGGCCCGAAAAAGGGTCGGACAAGAAGTCTCGCTCTGTCTTCCGCCTTTACTGGGCGGCTTTCTCCTTAAGCTTGGCAATACTGGGCATGGCAGCACCCGCCTCCGCCGACGGAAACGCTTGCAGAAGCGCTCATCCGATCTTCAAGGCGCATGGCCTGCTTGGCATGCTCTCGACCAGACTCTCCCGGCATGAGCCGATACGTATCCTGGCCATTGGCTCCTCCTCGACGCAGGGCGTGGGAGCCTCGGCGCCCGAATATTCCTATCCCGCCCAGCTTCAGGAGGATCTCGCCGCCCTCTGGCGGGAAAAGGTTACGGTCGTGAATGCCGGCATCGGCGGCGAAACCGCGACCCGGACCGTCGAGCGGCTGGAGGCTGCGCTCACGGCCGATTCCTATGATCTCGTCATCTGGCAGGTGGGCACCAACGACGCGGTCTCGGGCGTGGTAACTGAGGAAAGTTTCCGCAATCTGCTCGAGCGCGGCATCACGGCCGCCAGGAGCGCCCATACCGACATCATTCTGCTGGATCCGCAGTACTTCCCGACCATCCGGGACCCGGCTCGCTACGAGAAGTTCGTGCAGACGGTCGGCGACGTCGGCGACGAGCGGAAGGTCTCCGTCTTCTCGCGCTATGCGATGATGAAGGATTGGGGCAGCCATTCCATCGACGACCTGCGTGCCATGTTGTCCGCCGACAATTTCCACATGGGCGACAAGGGTTACGATTGCCTCGCAAGCCGCGTCGCGGAGGAGATCCAGACAATCGTGGTGCAGTCGGTGGCGCAGACGGGCGGCAAGGTCGTCGCGTCGGCGGGGCGCCGTTAACGACCCTGCAACGGCTCCGCCGCCAGGATGAAGGGCCAGGGCTCTGCCATGGGTGAGCCTGGAGCATCGGACGAAGAAGTGGATCCGGTTCTTCGCGGAAAATGATGCTCAAACAAAGATAAAGCCCAGTTCAAAGGTGACTATGTCTCAAGGCAAATCCCCCGCAAAACGCCGCCTCTCGCTTCGCGATATGCTGACGGACGGGCGCGTCGCCTTGATGCTGCCCCTCGGCTTCTCCTCCGGGCTACCGTTCCTCCTGGTCTTCAGCACGCTCTCCGCATGGCTGCGTGAGGCGGGCATCTCGCGGACCGAGATCGGCATGCTGAGCTGGGTCGCGCTGGCCTATTCCTTCAAGTTTCTCTGGGCTCCCATCGTTGATCGCTACGACGTGCCTTTCCTTGCCCGCCTGCTCGGACGGCGGCGCGGATGGATGGCCCTGTCGCAGATCGTCACCGCGCTGGGCCTCATCGGCATCGCCGCGAGCGATCCGCAGATGAGCCTGATGCTCACCATCGTCTCCGCGCTTCTCGTGGCCTTCGCGTCGGCCACGCAGGACGTGGTGATCGACGGATGGCGTATCGATGCGGCTTCCACCGAGCGCCAGGGTATGATGGCAGCCAGCCTCCAGCTCGGCTACAGGCTCGCCCTGATCTGCGCAGGCGCGGGTGCGCTCTATATCGCGGAATTCGTGAACTGGCGCAGCGCCTATCTCGCCATGGCGGCGCTCATGAGCGTCGGGCTGATCGGCACGCTCCTCGCCCCACAGGTCAATGAAGGGTCTGCAAGAGAGCGCCTGCCTTTTGCCGCCGCCATCATTGAGCCGCTGGCCAACCTGTTCCAGCGCAAGGGCCTGATCCTCATCCCGATCCTGGCCCTGGTCGCATGTTTCCGCCTGCCCGATTTCGTGGCGGGTGTGATGGCGAACCCACTCTATATCGATCTCGGTTTCTCCAAGGCCGACATCGCCAATGTCTCGAAGCTCTACGGCGTGTGGGTCGGCATCGCCGGCGCTTTCGCGGGCGGGTTGGCGCTGACCCGTCTCGGCCTGTGGTGGACGCTCTTCATCGGCGCGTTCATCGCCGCATCCTCGAACCTGATGTTCTCGTGGCTCGCCATGGAAGGCGCGCGGATGGACCTTCTGATCCTCGCCATCAGCGTCGACAACTTCGCCTCGGGCTTCGCGGGCTCCGCGCTCGTCGCCTACATGTCGGGCCTGACCGCGCCGGGATTCGCGGCGACGCAATACGCGCTGTTGAGTTCGCTCTACGCGCTTCCCGGCAAGCTGATCGGCGGCGCCTCGGGCGCGGTGGTGGATGCCTACGGCTATCCGCTTCTCTTTTCCGCCACCGCCGCCATCGGCATCCCGCTCGTGATCCTGTGCCTCGTGGTGCGCAAGGACACGATGAAGGTTGAGAGCGGGGAGGATGAGGTGGAAGAAGTGCCTACCGCCGCCGAGGCTGGGGCGAGGGCCTGAACCTCTGCGTCATCCCGAACGCCGTGGGCGATCCGGGATCATCGGACAAGAACAACGCTTTATCTGGAGAACGATCCCGGGCTCCGCTCCGCGGCCCCGGGATGATGGGTTAGGCAAGCGCAGCTCTCAAACCCAGCCGCCATCCACCAGATAGCTCTGCGCCGTGATTGCGCCCGCATCGTCGGACGCCAGGAACAGGGCCACTTTCGCGATATCCTCCGGCACAAGCTTGCGCTTGACGCATTGGCGCTTCAGCAGTTCCGCCTCGCCTTCCGGCGTGAGCCAGAGGTCGATCTGGCGCTGGGTCATGATCCAGCCCGGCACGATGGAATTGACGCGGATATTCTTCGGCCCGAGTTCACGCGCCAGCGCGCGGGTGAGGCCGACCGTGGCGGATTTCGCGGTCTTGTAGGCGGCGAATGAATCGTCGCTCACCATGTAGCTCGTCGAGCCCATATTGATGACCGAGCCGCCGCCCGCCTTCTCCATGTCGGGCAGAACCGCCTGCGTGGCGAAGAACTGGTGGTCGATATTGGTGGCGAAGCGCTCGCGCCAATAGTCCGGCGTCACCTGATCGATGGTGTGCCTGTCGTCCCGCGCCGCATTGTTGATGAGGATCGTGATCGGCCCCAACGCCTCGCTCGCGCGCCGGATCGCGGCCTGCAGGGCGGGGATGTCGCGCACATCGTTGTGCTCGAAATGCGCGCGCTCGCCGAGACGCGTCGCCAGCGCCTGCCCGGCCTCGGCATTGTAATCGAGGATTGCGACCTTGCTCCCTTGCGCATGAAAGGCCTCCGCGATGCTCTCGCCGATGCCGCTGGCGCCGCCGGTGATGAGGGCGGTCTTGTTCTTCAGGGAGCCATAGATAGTCGTCATGTGCTTCGCTTCCTTGATAGAGCATTTCGGTTGTCATTCCGGGGCCGCGTCAGCGAAGCTCGGAATCCATAACCGCCGAGTTTCGGATCGGCAGCGCTTCGACGACCGCAGCCTGATCCGACGCAGTTAGCGTCTATGGGTTCCGGGCTCTCGCTTCGCTCGCCCCGGAATGACGAAGGTTTGTTTCAGCTCGCGCCCGGCCCCGGCGTTGCCCTGGGCGGGCACTTGCCGAGAATGATCATGCCGAGCACCTCATCCTGCGTTACGTCGGTCACGTTGGCCGAACCAACGAGTTTGCCGTTCTTCATCACGCTGACGCGATCCGCAAGCCCAAAGACGTCGTGGATGTCGTGGCTGATGAGGAAGATGCCGATGCCTTCCTTCTTCAATTGCAGCACGAGATCGGCCACCTGCTGCGTCTCGGCGGGGCCGAGCGCCGCGGTGGGCTCGTCCATGATGAGGACGCGGGCATTGAAATAGATCGCACGGGCGATCGCCACCGATTGCCGCTGGCCGCCGGAGAGAGCCTTCACAGGCTCCTTGAAGCGGCGAAAATGCGGGTTGAGACGCGCCATCACCTTGCGCGTCTCGGATTCCATGGTGGCATCGTCGAGGGTACCGTAAGAGGTCAGCACCTCGCGACCGAGGAAGATGTTGCCGGCGGCGTCGATGTTGTCAGCGAGCGCCAGGGTCTGATAAATCGTCTCGATGCCGTAGCGCTTGGCGTCGCGCGGCGAGCCGATATGGGCGTGCTCGCCGTTGACGTAAATTTCGCCCGCATCGGGCGCATAGGCGCCGGACAGGATCTTGATCAGGGTCGATTTGCCCGCCCCATTATGGCCGAGCAGGCCCACCACCTCGCCGGGACGCAGATCGACGGAGACATCGTCGACCGCCTTGATGCCGCCGAAGGCGATGGAAATATTACGCATCTCGATGAGAGGCGCTGTGCCGTTCGTTTGCATGACGCTCTCCGATTACTTGATGCGGCGGCGATAGAGGCCGTCGACCCAGACCGCCAGAACCAGCACGGCGCCGACGACGATGTTCTGCAACGGCGTGTCGACCCCGAGCAGCACCATGCCCGATTGCAGGGACTGCATAACGAGCGCGCCGAGCATGGCGCCCGCAATTGTTCCGATGCCGCCCGCAAGCGACGTGCCGCCGATGACGGCGGAGGCGATCACATAAAGCTCGTCGAGGGTGCCGGCGGAATTCGTCGCCGCGTTGAGGCGCGCGGTCGAGATGCAGGCGGAGATGCCGCACAGGACGCCCATGAGGCCGAACACCTTCATCAGGGTCCAGCGGGTATTGATGCCCGACAGTTCCGCCGCCTCCGGATTGCCGCCGATGGCGAAGACATAGCGGCCAAAGCGCAGACGCCGGGCGAGAAAGGTCATGAAAAGGCCGACGACCACTGCGATCAGCACCGGCAGAGCAACGCCGTGGGGAATGAACAGGCCACCTTCGGGCCAGACGATGCCGTTGGCCTCGGCCCAGCGCCGCGCGGTGCCTGCGGGCAAGGGATAGGCGTTGGCGATGGCCGCGGCCCCCAGAACCGCGCCGCAGGCGAAGAGCGCGATCACCGCATCCGCCCAGCCTGGGCGCACCGGGAAGCCGAAGCTGATCCGGCGGCGGCGGGCGAGGCCGAGCGCGACGATGACGAGGCCGCAGGCGATGGCCGCGATAACCCAGGTGGCGGTCGCGCCGAGCGCCCCCTCCACCCCGCCGCCGAAAGCCTTGAATCGGTTATCCATGGGCGCGATGGTCTGGCCCGCCGTGACCCACCAGGCCGCGCCGCGCCAGACCAGCAGACCACCGAGGGTGACGATGAAGGAGGGGATGGCGAGATAGGCGATGAGCCAGCCCTGGAACAGGCCGATGGCGCCGCCGATGGCGATGGCGACGAGCACGACGAGAGGCGCAGTGAGCCAATGCTCGAAGCCGAGCCAGGCCGGCAGCCACTGCACCTGCGCCACGCCGATGATCATGCCGACGAGGCCCAGAATCGCGCCTACGGAGAGATCGATGTTGCGAGTGACGATAACGAGCACCATGCCCGTCGACATGATGGCGATGGAAGCCGTCTGGACCGAGAGATTCCAGAGATTGCGCGGTGTGAGGAAGACGCCGCCGGAGAGAATGTCGAACCCGATCCAGATGACGGCAAGCGCCGCCAGCATGCCGAGCATGCGGACATCGATTTCCAGCTTCGATAGGAGCGATCCTTCGGAGGAAGAGCTCCGGGGCGGAACGGTCGTGGTGGCGGGTGCTGTCATGGCCTTGCGCAGTGTCATCCTCAGGCTGAGGGAAGCGAGGAAAGGGGATCCACAGTCGCGACGTATTGAGGTTATGGATCCCCTTCCCATCCAGCGGCGATGCCGCCTCCGGCCGGGGATGACACGGAGGCTGCTTGAGGCGGATGATAAGGCCTAATTGCAGGCCTTCACCGAGCCCGGCTTCACGCCCTGACAAACCACGTCCTTCGTGACCCAGCCGGCGTCGATGACCACGTTGAGGTTATCCTTCGTGATCGCGACGGGCCTGAGGAAGATCGCCGTCATGTTCTGCTTCTTCGGGCCCAGATTCCAGGACATGGCCCCCTGAACCTCGTTCAGCTTCTTGCCGCCTGCGAGCTGCAGGGCGATTTCCGCCGCGTTGCGGCCGAGCTCGCGGGCATCCTTGAACACGGAGACGGTCTGCGTGCCGAGGGCGACGCGGTTGAGCGCTGCCTTGTCGGCGTCCTGGCCCGAAACCGGCACGGAACCGGCAAGGCCCTGCGCCGCCAGCGCCGCGATGGCGCCGCCCGCCGTGCCGTCATTGGCGGCGATGACCGCATCGACCTTGTTGTTGTTCTTGGTCAGGAACTGCTCCATGTTCCGCTGTGCGTTGGCCGGGAGCCAGCCATCCGTATAGGCCTCGCCCACGTTCTTGATCTTGCCAGAATCGATCGAGGGCTTGAGCACTTCCATCGCGCCCTGGAACAGGAAATTGGCGTTCGGATCGGCGCCCGAGCCCTTGATGAAGACGTAGTTGCCCTCGGGCTTCACTTTCAGCACGTCGCGGGCCTGCAGCCGGCCGACCTCCACATTGTCGAAAGTGAGATAGAACACCTGCGGGATTTCGATGAGACGGTCATAGCCAACCACCGGAATGCCCTCGGCCACCGCCTTCTCGACCGCCGGGCGGATGGCGTCCGAATCCTGCGCCAGGACGATCAGCGCCTTAGCGCCGCGGGAGATCAGGCTCTCGATATCGGTGAGCTGCTTGGCGGGCGAGGATTGCGCGTCGGCGGACACATAGGTGCCTCCGGCCTTCTCGATGGCAGCCTTGATCGCCGCCTCGTCGGTCTTCCAGCGCTCCTCCTGGAAATTCGACCAGCTGACGCCGACCACCGGACCTTTGCCCTGGGCAAGGGCCGCATTCGCCGAAAGGGCGAGGGCGGCGAGGCTGATGAGTACGTGTTTCAGAGCGGGTTTCCTGGACAACATGTGTTCCCTCCTGGGGCAGCGCGTTCCCCGCAGCGCCCTCTTTGTCATGGCAGGCCGTCCGCCCAGGCTGGGCAGACATTCGGTAGCTCAAGCTCGCCACGTGTATTTTTCGAGCAGGAAAATAACTGTCCTGAACGAACCGCCCTTCAAGCAGCCAAGCTCTCATCATTTGGTAGATCGACTGATTTTTCGGGTTTTTCGCTGCGGCCCGGTACGAGGCCATGGACCTGCCCCTCCCCTTCGAGGCGGCGCTGGATTCCCGGCCGCTCCCGCCCTCTTGGAGCACAATCTCGATCCGGCCCGACTGAAGGCGGCATAACCCGCATGCGGGCATAGCCATCGGGCGCCGGAATCATTATCTGTTACTGATCCGTTTTCACGCTCGAGACCCTATGGCTCCCTCCCGTCCCGTCACCGCCGGCGACCACGTCTTCCTCGTCGACGGCTCGTCCTTCATCTTCCGGGCCTACTTCCAGTCCATGAACCAGGACTCGAAGTACAACACCCGCATTTCGGACGGTATGCCGACGGGGGCCGTGCGCCTGTTCGTGTCGAAGCTTTTGCAATTCATGCGCGACGGCGCGGCGGGCTTCATGCCGACCCATCTCGCCATCGTGCTCGACAAGTCAGAGGGCTCGTTTCGCAAGGAGCTCTACGAGGATTACAAGGGCCACCGCCCCGACGCGCCGGAAGACCTCAAGGTTCAGATGCCGCTGATGCGCGAGGCGATTCGCGCCTTCGGCCTGGAGCCCATCGAGCAGGCGCGCTACGAGGCGGATGACCTCATCGCAACCTATACGCAGGAAGCCAAGGCGCGCGGCGCGAACGTGCTCATCGTATCCTCCGACAAGGATCTGATGCAGCTCGTCGGCCCGCTCGTGTGCTTCTACGATTTCGAATCGGGCTCCAAGGGCAAGCCGGGCTACCGCCCCGAGCGCAACCTGGACGAGGCCGCCGTCACCGAGAAATGGGAGGGTATTCCGCCGGAAAAGATCGGCGACGTGCTGGCACTCATGGGCGACACGTCGGACAACGTGCCCGGCGTGCCCGGAATCGGCCTGAAGACTGCGGCCCAGCTCATCAAGGAATATGGCGATCTCGAAACGCTGCTCGCCCGCGCGGGCGAGATCAAGCAGCCCAAAAGGCGCGAGACCCTGATCAACAATGCGGAGGCGGCACGGCTTTCGAAGAAGCTCGTGACGCTCGATTGCGAGGCCCCGCTTCCGGTGCCGCTCGACGCGACGCGCCTGCCCGAGCCCGACCCGAAGACCCTCGTCGGCTTCCTCAAGGCGATGGAGTTCAACACCCTGATCCGGCGTGTCGCCGAGCTTTACGATGCCGACCCCACCCTGATCGAGCCGGACCCGCGCCTCATGCCCGGCGGCGAAGCGATCGCCTGGGAGCGGGCCGGCAACGGCGCCGAGGAAGTGCCGTTTTCAGCAGGCGAGACGGTCTTGGGCGAGGTCGATCCTTTCGCCGGGCTCGACCTGCCGGAGACCGGCGCCGTGCGCAAACCCGTGGAGGGCCTCGGCACGCCCGCTCAGCTTGCGGGCAAGCGCGCGACGGAAGCCTCCTCGCAGTCTTTCGACGTGCAATCCTACGAGACCGTCACGAGCCTCGACCGCCTGAAGGAGTGGGTAGCACAGGCCCGTGAGCAGGGCTTCGTCGCCGTGGATACGGAGACGAGCGCGCTCGATGCGAACCTTGCCGATCTCGTCGGTTTCTCCCTGGCATTGGAACCGGGCAAGGCGTCCTATGTGCCCCTCCAGCATCGCAGCGATTCGGACCTGTTCGGCGGCGGTCTCGCCCCCGGGCAGATCCCGCTCGACGAGGCGATTGCGGTCATCAAGCCGCTTCTGGAGGACCCGTCCGTTCTCAAGATCGGCCAGAACCTGAAATACGACTGGGTCGTGCTCAAGCGCTACGGCATCGATCTGCGTCCCTTCGACGACACGATGCTGATTTCCTACGTGCTCGACGCAGGCAAGGGCTCGCACGGCATGGACGAACTCTCCCGCCGCCATCTCGGCCATTCGCCGATTTCGTTCGGGGAAGTAGCCGGCACCGGCAAGAATCAGGTTTCATTCGACAAGGTCGAGATCGCCAGGGCCACGGCCTATGCGGCGGAGGATGCGGATGTAACGCTGCGCCTGTGGCAGGTGCTGAAGCCGCGCCTTGCCGGCGAGCACCGCACCACCGTCTACGAGACCCTGGAGCGGCCGCTGGTCGATGTGATCGCGCGCATGGAAATGCGCGGCATCGCCGTCGACCGGCAGATCCTGAGTCGCCTCTCCGGCGATTTCGCCCAGAGCCTCGCGCGGCTCGAGGACGAGATCCACGAGATCGCGGGAGAGAAATTCGCGCTCGGCTCCCCGAAGCAGATCGGCGACATTCTCTTCGGCAGGATGGGCCTGCCCGGCGCGAAGAAGACGCCGTCCGGCCAATGGGCGACGCCCGCGACCCTGCTCGACGAGCTGGCGCAGGCCGGCCATGTGCTGCCGGAAAAGATTCTGGAATGGCGCCAGCTCGCCAAGCTGAAATCGACCTATACCGACACGCTGCAGCAGCACATGCACCCGGAAACGAAGCGGGTGCACACCTCGTTCTCGCTCGCCGCAACCACGACGGGCCGCCTGTCCTCCTCCGAGCCGAACCTGCAGAACATCCCGATCCGCACGGAAGCCGGCCGCAAGATCCGCAAGGCCTTCATCGCGCCGGAAGGCTCGAAGATCATTTCCGCCGATTACAGCCAGATCGAGCTGCGCATCCTCGCGCATATCGCCGATATCCCGCAATTGCAGGAGGCTTTCGCGAAAGGACAGGACATTCACGCGGCGACCGCCTCCGCCATGTTCGGCGTGCCCCTCGACCAGATGACGCCGGATCTGCGCCGTCAGGCCAAGACCATCAATTTCGGCATTATCTACGGCATCTCCGCCTTCGGCCTCGCGGTGCGCCTCGGCATTCCCAATGCGGAAGCCGCCGCCTTCATCAAGCAGTATTTCGAGCGCTTCCCCGGCATCCGCGCCTATATGGACGAGATCAAGAAGACGACGCGGGAAAGGGCCTATGTCACGACCCTGTTCGGGCGCGTCTGCCATTATCCGCAGATCAAGTCCGGCAATCCGTCGGAGCGCGCCGCCGTCGAGCGCCAGGCGATCAATGCTCCCATCCAGGGCACCGCCGCCGACATCATCCGCCGCGCCATGATCCGCATGGAGGATGCGCTCAAAGCCGAGCGCCTCTCCGCGCGCATGCTACTGCAGGTGCACGACGAACTGGTATTCGAAGCGCCCGACGAGGAGATCGAGGCAACATTGCCGGTGATCTCCCGCGTGATGACGGAAGCTCCCTTCCCCGCCGTGACGCTGAAGGTCCCGCTCGCCGTCGAGGCCCGGGCCGCGCAGAACTGGGACGAGGCGCATTAAAGCGTTATCCGGTCTGCCGGATCGGATAACGCTCTATGCTCTTTGACTGTATTTCATTCTCTTTTGCAAAATGTCAGACCTGATCGTACGTTCTGCCCGCGCCTCGGATTCGGAGGCTTTTATCGCGGAAAGGACAACAGAGCCGGTCGGCTTTGTATCCCTCTTCCGTGGCTATGCCGGTTGGCGCGGCTGGATTCGCATTGAATTGTTCGTAGAGGAGGGCCGTCCTGCTCTCCGTTTCTATGAATCAATCGGCATGCGCGATCTCCATCATCGGCATCAGCGCCATAGCCCAACAGGGGCTTCGGCGCTGATGTTAGGAAGTGAGTGGTTCCTATATCGCCGGACCTGCTCTCATGGCCCGGTTAGCGGGGCGTGACATCGAAGCCGAAGTACTTCATCGAGAGCTTCTCGATCGTCCCGTCTGCCTTCGCTTCCGTGATCGCCTTGTCGAACATGGCTTTCAGTTCCGGGTCGCTCTTGCGCAGACCCACGGAGCTCCCGCGACCGAGCATGCCGCCCTGAAAACGTGGTCCCGCGATGGTCATCTGCTCATTGCCTGGCTTCTCTGCAGCGCCGGACAGATAGGCCGTCGATGCCATGATGACATCGATGCGCCCTGCCGTGAGATCGAGATCATGCTGCTCCGTGGTCTTGTACTCGCGGATCTCCGCGACATCCTTCAGGTACTTGTCGAGGAAGTTTGCAGCGATCGACGAGCCCTGCACGCCGATAACCTTGCCTTTCAGGAGCGGCTTCAGCTCCTCGACGGCTGCGGCAGCTCCCGCCTCATTGGTCGCCAGGGAGAAGGGCTTGCCCTTCTCGGGCAGGTTTACGAGAGGGCTCGATTTCAGCACAGCAAAAGTCTGACCGGTGGTCCCGTATGCTTCCGAAAAGGCCATCACGGCTTCACGCTTCGGCGTGGCCGACATGCCGGCCATGATGGCGTCGAACTTGCCTGCGTTCAATGCCGGGATCATTCCATCGAAGGATTGAGCCTCCAGTGTGCACTCCACCTTCATACGCCGGCACAGATCCTGATAGAGTTCGACCTCGAAACCATCGAGCGTGCCGTCCGGTTTCGTGAAGTTCCACGGCGCAAACGCACCTTCCGTCGCAACGCGGATCTTCGTCCACGTCTTCCCCTGCGCCATAGCGCCCGGCCCAATCATAAGAGACGCGCCGGCAAGCGCGAGCACCATGATTTTGTTGATGATTCTCATAATCTGCCCTCTGTTGATCGTTATGAACGAGCAAACGCTGCGTTCTAGGCGGGTGGTTTCAAGCGGATCGAATAATCCTCAGGACGCGACATGCTCAGACCTGGGTTGCCATGAGGCTGACAGGCGGATCCACGTCATCCGGAATGGGATTTACAAAGGGTGCGCCGGCTAACCGCTCGCGAAAGTCGGCCTTGGCCTCCTCGATCAAGACAGGCATGCGGAAGAGATCGACGGCCGTCCCGGCCATCACCTTCGCCGCATGCTCCATCCCCTTGTGAGCGGCAGGTGCTTTTCCCTGTGCGACGAGTTGCCAGGAATGGCCCGGTGTGCCGATGGCGTAGGTTGCGCCGCGCATCTGAACGGTGGGAACGACCCAGCTGACAGTACCCACGTCGGTGGAGCCCACGAGCGTTCCATCCCCGCTTTCGGGTGGAAAGATCATGTCGCAGAGCGGAACTCCCATCCTCGGCTTGAGGCCGAACCGAGCAAAGGAGGATTTGATATCCTCCTGTGTCAGGGTCTTTTGAATCTCGGCCGCGAAGGCCTTGTCCTGCTCGTCGAAGACCGGTGGTCCCAGCCGCTCCAGGTTCTGGTGCATCAATTGCTCGAGGGGCGTGTTGCCGACGAGGTTGGCGTCACCACTGACGATCTCGCTGCACACCGTGGTCTCGGTCATGAGGGCGGCACCCTCGGCGATCTTCTTCACCCGGTGAAGCAGCCCCTGCATCTCCGGCAGGTCGCGCGCACGGATCAGGTAGCGTACTGTCGCGCGGGCCTGCACCACATTCGGAGCGGAGCCTCCGGTGTCTGTGACGGCATAGTGGATGCGCGCCGTGCTGGGCATATGCTCGCGCATATAGTTGACGCCCACGTTCATGAGCTCCACCGCGTCGAGCGCACTGCGGCCCAGGTGAGGAGAAGCCGCAGCATGAGAGGCTCGACCGTTGAAGTGGAAATTGATTTCGTTGCACGCGAGAGAGATCGGGTTGTTGACCCCCGCAAAGGGTGCCGGGTGCCAGGAGATGGCGATATCGACATCGTCGAAAATGCCCGCTCGTGCCATGAACCCCTTGGCGGAGCCCCCCTCCTCCGCCGGACAGCCATAGTAGCGCACGCGCCCTTTAAGACCGTGAGCCTCCAGGTAATCCTTCACCGCAGTCGCGGCCATGAGAGCGCCGCTGCCGAGCAGGTTATGCCCGCAGCCATGCCCATTGCCACCCTCGATGACAGGCCGCTGCTCTGCGATTCCGGCCTCCTGGCTGAGACCCGGCAGGGCGTCGTATTCGCCCAGAATGGCGATCACGGGCCCGCCCTCACCGGCCTCCCCCATGACGGCGGTCGGAATATCCGCCACCCCGCGGGCGACCCGAAACCCCTGCTGCTGCAATATGGCGGTGTGCTCGGCACAGGAGCGGTGCTCTTCAAAGTTGAGCTCCGGCATGTCCCAGATCCGGTCGCTGAGGGTAAAGAAAATCTCGCGCTTTGCCTCGACGAAATCCCAGACTTCCGAAGTGTTCTTTGTGGACACGGCCCGGCCCTCCAACGCGTGGCGCTTCGCTTGAGGCCGACCGGGCTTCAGAACCGAGAACGCTAGATATTTGCCAAAATTGGTACCAATATGATGCACGGCAATGGCGATCAGGCAAGAGGGGATGTTGCCATATGACTTTGCCATCACTCGGACGTTTGCCTAAAGGACAAGCAGCGGCGACAGCTCGACTCAGGGAAAGGGCGTTGCGAGGCAATGATGGATGCAATGGTAGACACGCTGCCGAAGAAGGCTTGGATGACAGTGGCCGATCTGATCACGCGGGATGTCCGGTCCGGCCTCTTCTCGCCCGGCATGTGGCTGAAGCAGATCGATCTTGAAAACCGCTATGGGTACAGACGCCCGGACATACGCCGCGCCTTGGACCATCTGGCGCGGAAGCGTCTGCTGCAGCACGTGCCTAACCGCGGGTATCACGTCTTCCTGCCCGACAGCGATCAGACTGCCCACATCCTCGAACTCCGTGTCATCTTGGAGACAGCAGCTGTGGACAGCATCGTCGCGAATGTGACGCCCGCCGCAATCGAGCGAATTGATCATTGCGCCCGACGATTCGACGATCTGGTACTCCACGGCACGGTCCTTGACCAATACGAGGCGAACCTCGCCTTCCATCGTGAGCTTCTCAGCCTGTGCTCAAATCCTGAGCTTCTCAATCTTGTAGCGGAGCTCCGCAGCCGGACCTCGTCAGCTCTGGCTGGGCAATGGAGCACCCGGGCCCGCGTCGAACAATCGAGCCGCGAGCATCATGCAATGGTCGAGGCCCTGACCGCCCGTGACACGCAGCGCCTGAAGGAGATCATTACGCTGCATATTCGTCAGCCAAAGGGTATATAGAAAGGCCCCATCGCAAATCCGGAGCACGGACGAGCTCGACCATCGACAGCTGCTGGTTCTTTGAACTTGACGAAGACGAGTTTCCCGCATGTAGCGCGGCTCCTCATAAGCGCTGCCGTAGCGGCGCAACGGTAGGAGAATTCAGCAATCCTAGGAAAGTTCAGTCACCCGCTAGCAGAGCCAGCCCGCCTCGTCGGCGTAGGGCACATGGAGCGCAGGGCGAGGTCGGCAGAGAATCTTGCCGTGGATCAAGCAGAGCAGCCAGCAAAAGCTTCACTCGACAGCGGCCTCTGCACGTAGAAGCCAGCACGAAACGACAAGTGACGCAGGAGGAGCTGATTTTTGCGTTGCGGTCGCCCAATTCTGTCCTCACTGGGCCTAATCATGCCTAGTCGGCCTTGGTACTGATTGCAATTCCTCATCTAGGAAAGGTCGATCAAGAAAAGCGCATTAAGTGCATCTGAAACGTGATTCGGCGCAATGCATTTTGATGGTATTACAGCAATATCATACCACCGGCGCAGACACCGTGATCACCTCGTGACGGGGTATTAATCGGTTGTTAATCGGCCGCAGTGTCTTTGCCCGTCGGGGGCTTAATCAAAGACAAGGAGCGTCGATGACTTTAGCCAAAGTTGGTCTTGCCGCCGCCCTCGCCGCGTTCGTCGGCGTGAGCGTGAATGCTGCGAATGCCGCGCCATTTTTGGCTGGCAGTGTTTCTCAAAGGCAGGCAGAGATCGTTCAGGTTCAGTATCATGACCGCGGTCGGCATTTGCGTCCGACGCGCAAGGTCTGCAAGACCGAGGTTGTCCGTCGTTGGGTCAACGGCCGGCCGATTAAAGAGCACGTCCAGCGCTGTTTCACCCGGCGCTGATACACAAGATTGGGCTCGAAAGAGCCCAATCTTTTACGCCCGACTTTCCGCCAACTCCTGATCGCGGATCGAACGGCGAGCCGTGGTACTGACACCTCGGAGGTATAACTGCTCTGGTTCAATAGCTCATTCTTGGACGGTCCTGGAGTAGCTCGCAGTATCACATTCAAAGAGACGCCGATTAATTATACTCGTACTAAGTGGATACGAGACCCACCTCAGCATAAAAGATTTTAGAGTTACGGCAGCAAGGAGACGTCGGGCTGCGATCGAGACAAGTCCGTTCTCCGGGGTGTTTTTCGCCCAATGTGAGGGCGTCGAGACCGTCGTAAGCCGACACCCATCAGAATAATCGGTGCGACCGCTGGCACCCGCCATAAGAGGAACGAATGCGTTGCTTTTTCCACCTCGTAAATGACCGGATCAGTATCCCTGACGACATCGGTGTGGAGTCCGCAGATCTTGAGACGGCAGCTAGGCAAGCTATAGCGACTCTTCACGATTTATGGGTCGAGGATCCTGGTACGACGGATGACTGGAGCGGCTGGAGCCTCAACATTGCCGACGGCACCGGCATTACTCAGATATCCACTAGCCTTGGCGATCTCACTCAAGGGTTATGGGTCCGGATTCAGTGAGCGTCATGCCGCCTAATCGGATATCTGGTCCGTCCAAGCTAAGAGGGTGAAGCGGCTCACTTCTGCCGGCACTGGATCCCGCGCGCCTGATGCTGGTTCTGACTATAGGCTTTGTTGTAGCCGCTGCCTTCTTCGAACTGAAACTGGGATATCTCGTCAGGCACATGGTCGGCGGGCGGGGACAGGGTTGGATACCAGCGCCCATCTCGGCCAGGATCCAGTAGCCGAGCAAGTCGCCTCCGAACTGCAAACCCTTCTTGCCATGGGCCACCCGCACAACAATTTCTTGCAAAACTGGGGCGAGCTCGGCTTCCCGGTTTGTATAGTTGCGCCGATTGGCCGTATCTGAATGTGCCTGATGACCTGATAGAGATTGCCGGAATGAGCATACAAGAGGCCTCAGATATTATTATTGGCTTCGTGCGCAATCACGAGGCCTGGGCGATCCCGATTGTGTTCGCCCTTGCGTTTGGCGAGTCGCTGGCGTTCATCTCGCTTTTGCTTCCCGCAACGGTGGTCCTGCTGGGGATCGGTGCGCTAATCGGCAAGAGCGGCATCGCCTTCTGGCCTCTTTGGGCTTCCGCCATGGCTGGGGCTGCTCTTGGTGACTGGGTGTCCTTCTGGATTGGCTTGAGACTGAAGCACGATGTGGCGCGCATCTGGCCCCTGTCCCGGCATCCTGAGCTGCTCCCGCGAGCTCATGCGTTCTTCGAGCGCTGGGGCGCTTTAGGAGTATTCATCGGACGTTTTTTTGGTCCTCTGCGGGCGGCTGTTCCCCTCGTGGCAGGTGTCTGCGGCATGTCAGTGCTCCCCTTTCAACTGGCCAATTTCGCCTCGGCCGCGGTGTGGGCCGCCGGGATTCTGGCTCCCGGCGTCCTTGGCGTACAGTGGCTCGAGGCGTGGCTTGGATGACATCCGCCGTCTAGAGAAGCGTTCCACTCAAGAAGGCGAGAGCGATACTGAAATAGATCAGCAGCCCTGTCACATCGACGAGAGTTGCCACAAAGGGCGCTGATGCGCTTGCCGGGTCGAAGCCTAGTCGCTTCATCACAAAAGGCAGTGTGGCGCCAGCAAGCGAACCAAATGTCACAATGCCGATCAGGGCAGCGCAGACCGTCAGGGCAATCAGCATCCAATGCGCGCCATAGTCGTAGAATCCGAGGTTCTGCCAGAGCGCAATCCGGAGGACCGCGATCCCACCCAGGATCCCACCGAGTGTAATCCCGGTCGGCAGCTCGCGCAAAGCAACCCGCCACCAGTCTTTAAGCCTGAGTTCTTGCAGCGCGAGGGCGCGGATGAGAAGCGATGTGGCCTGCGAGCCTGAGTTCCCGCCGGAACTCATGATCAAAGGAATGAACAGCGTCAGCACAACGGCTTTGGACAGGGCGTCCTCGTAGTGTTGCATGGCACTTGCGGTCAGCATCTCACCCATGAAGAGCACTGCCAGCCAGCCGCCCCTCTTCCGGATCATCTCCTTGAAGCTGATCTCCATGTATGGGCGGTCGATCGTCTCCAATCCACCGAACCTCTGGACCTCTTCGGTGCTCTCCTCGATCATGGCATCGATGACATCATCGACCGTCACGATGCCGAGAACGTGGCCGACATCGTCGACGACCGGAACCGCGAGCAGGTCGTATTTGGAGATGAGGAGCGCGACCTCCTCACGATCCATGAGTGGAGATGCGACAACAGGGCTTTGGGCTTGTGCCACCGAAAGGATGTCAGCGTTCGGGTCGCTGATGATCAGACGACGCAAGCTCAATGCTCGAAGGAGCGTCTGCGCCATCGGGTCGATGATGTAGATCGCGTATACCGTCTCGCGCGTGCTCTCGACCTCACGGATATGTTGGAGTGTTTGCCCGACGGTCCAGGTCGCCGGAACACTGACGAATTCGGTCGTCATCAGGCTACCGGCGGTGTCCGGTGGATAGGAGAGGAGTTGCTGCAGCGAGACACGGGTTTCAGGGTCAAGCCGCGCAAACAGATGTGAACGCACCGGCTCATCGAGCTGCCGGAACACCTCGGCAGCGCGGTCCTCGGACATTCCCCTAAGCAGGGTTGTCGCTTGCTCGACGGGCAGGCGCTGAAGGATCTCAGCGGAGGCATCGAACTCCGGCTGGTCGAAAACCTCCACCGCACGTTCGTGCGGTAGAAGCGCGAGAACGCTCGAGGCGGTTTCCGTTGGCTGCTCGTTAAGGACTTCGACGATATCGGCGACGTGCTGCGGCGCGAGTTGCGCCGCGAGAGCAGCAGGGTTCTGACCTGCTTCGAACGCAGTACGAGTAGCTTGCATAACTCACCTTTTCGATCTGCCGCCGGCGGCAGGTCGTGGTGAGTCGATCCTTGAAGATCAGGCCACGACAGCCGCGGACGGCAAAAACAATCGACTAGAACTGTCGCTTGGCATTGAATTCAGGGTTCCTGTGGGTCCGGGTTGAATGCGGGAAGCATACCAACCTCGATATTGGGAAATGCTCTGCTAATTAGCCTTCGTCAAGAGAGTTCGCGGCAAGAATCTGCTAAGTTCAAGCTCTCAAGGCATTCTGTCCGATCGTGGGCGGCCATTGGCGAGCGACCCGTTCACGGATCCCGTAAAAAGTCAGGTAAATGAGTTAAACCGGGCGTGCCATTGATAGATCTTGTTCTCCAGTCGGTCTCCGCCGCCGGACATCGAGAACCGGATTTCATGATCGCGGCGCCGGCCTCTCCCGACTGACCAAACCGGAGCAATGATCCATCTAAGTCCGGTCCAACATGTTGTCAGATTGACGAGAGTGACCGCTCCGGCGTGAGTATGGCCGCGGACCAAGGCAATGGTCGCGAACAGATAATAAATTTAGGCAACGTAAAGCAACTTCATCGATTTGCCCGGAAAGGCGCTCTCGATGGTGGACTCACCTGTCTGCACTCGTCCTTTAATAACGCATGTTGGCGAACTGCGGGACCCAGGTGGACCATACGACGCCGTTTCGTTGAATCCAGGCTTATGCGCCAGGCTCCCGCTTGACCTACACCGAGGTCTGCAACGGAACCCTTGAGCCAGAGATCCCTGACCAAGAGTTACCGTGATTTCCCCACTATGGGTGGCGATCGTCGTGCGGCCGACTTGCCTCAACCTCCATACTGCCGCGCAATCCACCCGGCTGACTGAGCTTGGGATACAGATGCGCCATTTCCGCCATGAGAAACTTGGTCGGCACGTCAAAGAAGCCGCCGTGGTCACGGAGATACTCCATGAACCTGCGGCCTTCGCTGTCATACGCCTGCAACAGTGCATCGCCCGTGCCGTCGAAGTCCAAGGGAGCGACGCCGAGCTTGGCGCAGAGAGAGGCATTGAATGTCGGGGTGACCTTGACCCAACCGGCCCCCAAGTGGACGTCAACGTAGCCATGAAACGCGAAGACGTCCGTCCCGACCGCCTCGATCAGGCGCGGTGTGGCAAGATGGTTGCGCACGTCCGCCAGGCCGACCCGCGCCGGCAGTCCCACGGCACGGCAGAGCGCCGCGTAAAGGGCAGCCTTGCCCACACAATACCCGGCCCCGGCCTGAAGCACGCTGCTGGCCCGGAACACCTCGCGGTCGGTATAGTCGACATAGGGATCGTATCGGATGCAATCCCGCACGGCGTCATAGAGGCGGCGGGCCTTTTCAGTTGCGCTGCCGGCCCCGGCTGTCACCTCACCGGCCCACGACCGGATCGCCGGATGATCGCTGTCGACGTACTCGGCCGGGCTGCGCAGAAGCCGGATCTCTGTATCGGTCATTTCGAGGCGCCTCCCCTGCCCTACAAGGGACGCTTCAACCGCGAGCCGATGAAGCCGACAATCCCCTCACGGAACAGCAGCACGCATACCACAAAGACGAAACCCTGAATGACCGTGACCCAGTCGCCGAACGACGCCAGGTAGTTCTGCATGAGGACGACGAGGGCCGCACCAACGATCGGGCCGAAGAACGTATACATGCCCCCGATCAGGGTCATCAGGACGACCTCTCCAGACATGGTCCAGTGAACGTCGGTCAAGGTGGCCAGCTGAAACACGACCGCCTTTGTCCCACCGGCCACGCCTGCCACTCCAGCCGAGATCACGAAGGCGATCAATTTGTACCGATTGACCGCGTAACCCAACGACACAGCACGAGCCTCGTTGTCCCGGATCGCTTTCAAGACTTGGCCGAACGGCGAATGGATGACGCGGTAGACAGCCAGCAAGCAAGCAAAGAAGACGGCAACGACAAACCAGTACAGCGTCCTGTCATCGGCCAAGGGGATCAGTCCGAACAGCGCACCGCGCGGCACCTTCTGGATGCCGTCTTCGCCCCCCGTAAAGGGAGCTTGGAGCGCAAAGAAATACACCATTTGAGCGAAGGCCAGTGTGACCATCGCGAAGTAAATGCCCTGGCGCCGGATCGCGAGCGCGCCGAAAATACAGCCCAACAGGATAGCGATGCCAACCCCGCACAGAATAGCCAGTTCCGGAGAAAGTCCCCAGACCTTTGCCGCATGCGCAGCGACGTAGCTTGACATGCCAAAGTATGCCGCATGCCCAAACGACAACAAGCCAACATAGCCGAGCAGCAGATTGACCGAACAGGCAAACAGCGCAAAGCACAGGATCTTGATCACCAGAATGGGATAAAGCAGGAAGGGTGCCACGAGAAGCACAGCGCCCAATCCCAGCATGACCATCAGGTGGCCGCGCGGCATGCCTAATTTTTGGAACGGGGCCGCAGCGGGCCCACTGCTGTGGGTCGACATGTTAGGAGTTTCTCCCAAAGAGGCCTGCGGGCTTTGCCATGAGGACGATGGCCATGATCACGAAGATGACCGTCGCGGATGCTTCCGGCCAGAACACCTTGGTCAGGCCTTCGACGAGCCCCAGCGAGAAGCCCGTGATGATCGATCCCAGGATCGAGCCCATGCCGCCGATGACGACCACCGCGAAGACGACGATGATGAGATCAGAGCCCATCGTCGGATTGACCGAATAGATCGGAGCGGCGAGCACGCCGGCGAAACCGGCCAGCGCCACACCGAAGCCATAGGTCATGGTGACCAGCAGCGAGACATTGATGCCGAAGGCTTCCGTCAGCGCTGGATTTTCGGTTGCTGCCCGCAAGTAAGAACCGAGACGCGTCTTCTCGATCACGAACCAGGTCGACAGACAGACGATGAGCGACATCGCGATCACGAATGCGCGGGAGTTTGGCAGAAACATGAAACCGAGATTATGTCCGCCGGTCAGAAGCGGTGGCAACGTGTAAGGCATGCCGGTCGCGCCGTAGAAGTTACGGAAGAGGCCGGTGATCATTAACGCGAGGCCGAATGTCAGGATCATCCCATAGAGGTGATCAAGGTCGTAGAGCCACCGCAGCAGGCAACGTTCGATCAGAACGCCGAACAGCCCCACCATGAGAGGCGACAGGATCAGCGCCCACCAATACCCGACCCCCAGGTAATGGAGCAGCATCCAGGCACCGAATGCGCCCATCATATAGAGGGCACCGTGGGCGAAGTTGACGATGTTCAAGAGGCCGAAGATCACCGCGAGCCCGAGGCTGAGCATCGCGTAGAAAGCGCCATTAATGAGCCCCAGGAGCAGCTGACTGAAGAAAACCTGAGGAGGGATGCCGATCAATTCGAACATGAAATCCCCTTTTCTACACGCCTAGATAGCGGCTGAGTTTCGCCGCACTCGCCGCAAGATCGGCATTCGGAACCATGTCGACGACCCGGCCGTGTTCCACGACGTAGTGGCGGTCCGCAACCGTCGTGGCAAAATGAAAATTCTGTTCCACGAGCACGATGGTGAAGCCCCGGGCCTTCAGCTCCCGAATCGTCCGACCGATCTGTTGCACGATGACGGGAGCCAGCCCCTCGGTCGGCTCGTCGAGAAGCAGGAGCTTGGCGCCGGTTCGCAGGATGCGTCCGATGGCGAGCATCTGCTGCTCACCGCCGGATAATTTCGTGCCTTGGCTCTTCAACCGCTCACGAAGGTTGGGAAACATGCCAAGGATTTCCTCGACGGAGAGGCCGCCATCCTGGACAATGGGCGGGAGCCGCAGGTTTTCCTCGACATTGAGGCTCGCGTAGATCCCCCGATCCTCGGGACAGAATGCGATGCCGCTTTTCGCAATGGCACGCGCATTCAGGCCGATGGTCTCCCGGCCCGCGAAACGAATCGACCCCTTGCGCCGGCGCATGATGCCGATAATCGCCTTGAGGGT
Source organism: Microvirga sp. 2TAF3 (assembly GCF_052114965.1). Taxonomy (NCBI): domain Bacteria; kingdom Pseudomonadati; phylum Pseudomonadota; class Alphaproteobacteria; order Hyphomicrobiales; family Methylobacteriaceae; genus Microvirga; species Microvirga sp. 2TAF3. Next base: position 240,880 of record NZ_JBFRFT010000001.1, read on the forward strand.
CGTGCTCTTTCCTGCGCCGTTCCGCCCAAGCAGCGTGACGACCTCCCCGGCCGGGACATCGAACGTCACGCCGTGGAGAACATGACTTTCACCGTACCAAGCCTCAAGCCCCTGAACGGCGAGGAGGGGCATCGATCCGGTATTTCCGGCGGGCGCGCTATGCATGGGCCACCCCGATATAGGCTTCGACGACACGAGGATCCTTCGACACGGTGGCATAGTCGCCTTCAGCCAGGACCTTCCCTCGGGTCAGAACGGTGATCCGATCGGATAGCGATGCGACGACCGAGAGATTGTGCTCCACCATCAGGATTGTCCGGTTCTCGGATATTCTCTTGATCAGCATGGAAACGCGCTCGACGTCTTCCTGCGTCATGCCCGCCATCGGCTCATCCAGCAGAAGCATCTCGGGATCAAGAGCAAGGGTTGTTGCAATTTCCAGGGCACGCTTGCGTCCGTAGGACAGCTCTCGGGCCGGCGTCATGGCGAATTCGGTCAGACCCACAGCCGCGATCAACTCCCAGGCTTCCCCATGCAGTGAGGAGAGGGCCCGCTCGGAGCGCCAAAAGTCGAACGAGTTCCCTCGGATCCGGCGCTGAAGGGCAATGCGGACGTTCTCAAGCGCCGTCATGTGGCCGAAGACCGCCGAGATCTGGAACGAGCGCACCAGACCCAGCCGAGCGACGCTGTCCGGCGCCATCTTCGTGATGTCACGGCCATTGTAAACGATCCGTCCGCTCGTTGGACTCAGCACTTTGGTGAGGAGATTAAAGCAGGTCGTCTTCCCGGCCCCATTGGGGCCGATCAAGGCATGGATTGTGCCGCGCCGCACGGAAAGCTTGACGTCGTCAACGGCGACAAACCCCTTGAACTCCTTAGTCAGCCCCGATGCGCTCAGAATGATATCGTCCGCCATGGCTCCATAGACACCGTTCGAAGGCACGCGCCCGGAGGCACGCGCCGATTTCAGGTTGCAAGAAGTCGAAGTCTACCGATCGAGATGACGGTTACTTGCGGACGAGCGGACAATCGCTCTCCGACAGAGGGCGGAAGGCCTCCTCGCCCGGCACCGTCCGCAGGATCTTGTAGTAGTCCCATGCCGCTTTGGACTCGCTCGGTGCCTTCACCTGCGCCAGATACATGTCATGAACCATGCGGCCATCGGCCCTGATCTTGCCATTCTTCGCGAAGAAGTCGTTGACGGGCGTCTCCTTCATGCGGGCCACCACCTTTTCGGCGGCATCGGTGCCGGCACCTTCAATGGACTTCAAGTAATGCATGATGGCCGAGTAGACGCCGGCCTGAGACATCGTCGGCATGGCGCCGTGGCGCTTGAAGAAGCGCTGCGACCATTCGCGGGTTTCCTCGTTCCGGTCCCAATAGAAACCGGTCGTCAGGTAGAGACCCTGGGCCGTCTGGAGGCCGATGGAATGAACATCGGTCAGAAAGATAGCGAGGCCCGCGATCTTGGCCTTCTGCGTAAGACCGAACTCCTGCGCCTGCTTCAAGGAATTGATTGTGTCGCTGCCGCCATTGGCCAGCGCGATCACATCGGCGTTGGTGCTCGGAATCCGCATCAGGAACGAGGAGAAATCCGACGTGTTGAGGGGATGCTGCACCGAACCGACAACCTTTCCGCCCGTCGCTTCGACGACGCGCGAAACATCCGCTTTCATCGTATGGCCAAAGGCGTAGTCGGCGGTCAGGAAGTACCATGACTTGCCGCCCTCCTGAACAATGGCCTTGGCCGTGCTCACGGCAGCGGAATAGGTATCCCAGGTCCAGTGGATTCCATTGGGCGAACAGGCCTTGTTGGTCAGGTCGGCCGTTCCGGCACCGGAGACGATCAGGACGCGGTTCTTCTCGCGCGCCAATTCTTGAACAGCAAGCACAACCGACGAGTTGGGCACGTCAATGATCATGTCGACGCCCTCGGCATCGAACCAGCGGCGCGCGATCTGGGTGCCCACATCGGCCTTGTTCTGGTGATCGGCACTGACGAGCTCGACCTTCTTGCCGCCAATTTTCGTACCGAAGTCTTCGACCGCCATCTCGGCGGCAACGATCGAACCCTTGCCGGCCAGCGAGGAGAAGACGCCGGTCTGGTCCGTGAGCACACCGATCTTGACGGTGCCATCCGATACCTGCGCAGAGGCGGCCGTAATGGAGCAGGCAACGCCGATAAGTCCGAAGCAGAATTTCTTCATACAGTCCTCCCGATCAATTTTATGGAGTTGATGGCATTCGTTTTTGTTGTTGTGCCCGGAGATTGCCAGAAAACCGCTCCCATTGTGCAAAAATATATTCCGCTGTGCGGAAGGATGGCGCCTGTTCCGGCCGGACAGGCTCAAAGCACCTTTGGGCCCATGCACAGATTGCGGCAACCGGCGGACGACGAGATCGCTGAGAGCGCATCGTCTCGTCGTTCTCTTGCTTGGTGTCACATCAGAGATCAGAGAAGGCTGCGGATGAGGCCTCCATCAACCGCGATATTTTGCGCCGTTATGTAGTCGGCGTGCCGCGAGCAGAGGAAAGCGCACAAGGGACCGAAATCCTCTGCTGTGCCGAGGCGTGCAGCCGGGACGGATGCCGCCATGCGGGCCGATGCTTCCGGTTCCGTGATTCTGTCGCGGGCCGCGCGGGCTCGGATCACGCGATCGAGTGCCCCCGTGGCCATGAGGCCAGGCAGAATATTGTTGACCGTTATCCCCTTGCCCGCGACTTCCCGAGCCAGGGTGGCCATCGCTCCCGTCAATCCGGCACGGACCCCATTGGCGAGAGCCATGTTCGGGTAAGGTTCCTTGACGGCAAACGACGTGATGTTCACGATCCGGCCGAACCGGGCCTCGATCATGCCTGGCAGAAGAAGACGCGCCGCTTGGATGGCCGACAGCATGTTGATTTCCAGCGCTCTGCGCCAGGTCTCGACTGTGTGATCCGCGAACTCTCCCGTCGGCGGGCCGCCGGCATTCGTGACCAGGATATGAATTGGTCCGAGCTGACGCTGAGCCTCTTCGATGAGGCGCGCCGGTTGATCCGGGTCGGCGAGATCTCCCTGCACGAAGATGGCACCGCCCCCAAGCAGAGCAACGGCCTGTGCCCCTTCCTCGGCGTTACGCCCGTTGATGGCCACGCGAACGCCCGCTGCACTCAACTCCCGTGCACAGGCGAAGCCGAGTCCCTTCGTTCCACCCAGCACCAGTGCGGTCTCGCCACTTATTTTGAGATCCATGATCATCCCTTTCCCGAATCGTCCGCAGATCTAGCCTGTTCGCATCGTCGTCATTCCACCGCTTTCGCAGGAGGAGACAACACGATTATGCTCCCTTGTAGTTTGGAGCCCGCTTTTCCAGGAATGCCCGCATGCCTTCGTTCTTGTCGCTGGTGGCGAAGAGAACTTGAAGAGCCTTTCGCTCGAGAGCCAGCGCCGCAGCGAGTGACGCATCCTGACCGTGGAGAATGACCTCCTTGATCTGCGCAAGAGCAATCGGCGGAAGCTTGCTTAACTGCTCGGCCATGGCCATCGCGGTATCGAACACGGCATCATCCTCAGCGAGCTTGCTGACAAGGCCCATGGCATAGGCCTCCTCAGCACCGATAATCTCGCCGGTGAGACACAAGCGCATCGCCTTGAACTTGCCGACCGCGCGCGTCAGGCGCTGCGTCCCGCCCGCGCCCGGCATGATGCCGACGCGCACTTCAGGCTGGCCGAGCTTCGCGTTGCGCCCGGCAATGATGATATCGGCATGCATCGCAAGTTCGAGCCCGCCGCCGAGCGCGAATCCGTTCACCGCTGCGATGACAGGCTGCGGGCAGCGGCCAACGGCTTCCCATAGCCGCTCAGTGTGGCGCAGATACATGTCCACTGCGCTGATCTCCGCCATATCCTGGATATCGGCGCCCGCGGCAAAGCTGGTCTCATCACCGGTCAGGATCACGCAGCGGAGTGACGTGTCGTCCACGAAGCTCTCGAAAATTTCCGCCAGCCTGCGGCGCACCGGCATATTGAGGGCGTTGCGCACCTTTGGCCGGTTGATGCGAACCACGGCTATGGCGTCGGTCTTGCGCTCGAGAATGACTTCCGAATTGGCTGGATTTTCCATCATGCCCTCTCCACGATCAGGGCAATGCCCTGCCCCACGCCGATGCACATGCTACACAACGCCCGCTTGGCATCCCGTTCCTGCAGCTCCAGGGCTGCTGTCAGCGCAAGGCGCGCACCGGACATGCCGAGGGGATGCCCGAGGGCAATGGCGCCGCCGTTGGGATTCACATGCTCGGCATCGTCCGGCAGCCCGAGCTGGCGCAGGCAGGCCAAGGCCTGGGCCGCGAAGGCCTCATTGAGCTCGATCACATCCATGTCTGAAATCCCCAGACCCAGGCGGGCCATCAGCTTCCGGCTGGCGGGAACCGGGCCGGTGCCCATGATCCGCGGCTCCACCCCAGCCGTGGCAAGGCCGGCGACGCGGGCGAGAGGTGTCAAGCCGTATTGGGCCACCGCATCGCCCGAGGCGATGACGAGAGCCGCAGCGCCGTCGTTGACGCCTGAGGCATTGCCCGCTGTCACGCTGCCGCCCTTTCGGAACGGCGTGGACAACTGGCCGAGCTTGTCCAGAGTGGTCTCGCGAGGATGCTCGTCGCGCTCGATCCTGATCGGGTCACCCTTTCGCTGAGGAATCGCGACGGCTACGATCTCGCGGCCGAAGCGGCCCGCCTGCTGCGCGCGGGCCGCGCGCTGCTGGCTTCGCATGGCGAAGGCATCCTGGTCCTGCCGCGAAATCTGAAACTGCTCGGCCACGTTCTCGGCCGTCTCCGGCATGGAATCGATGCCAAACCGCTCCTTGAGGATCGGATTGACAAAACGCCATCCAATCGTCGTATCGAAGATGTCGGCAGAGCGCGAGAAAGCGGTGTCAGCCTTGCCCATGACGAACGGCGCCCGCGTCATCGACTCGACCCCGCCCGCGATGATGACCTCGGCTTCGCCTGCCCGGATAGCCCGTGCCGCCTGACCGACAGCATCGAGGCCCGAACCGCAGAGGCGGTTGATCGTCGTTCCCGGCACCGTATCGGGCAGGCCCGACAAAAGCACCGCCATCCGTGCGACGTTGCGATTGTCCTCGCCGGCCTGATTGGCGCAGCCCATAATGACATCGTCGATGGCCTCCGCGGGAAGAGAGGGGACGCGTGCCATCAGTTCGCGCAGGACCAGGCCTGCCATGTCGTCGGGCCGCACGGCCGCCAGCACGCCGCCGTAGCGCCCGATCGGAGTCCGTACGCCCGCGCAGATATATGCTTCCGCCATGGAGCGATCTCCTTAGAGGGGACAGTCTTTGGTGAAGTTCGGACGGCGCTTATCGCGCAGGGAGGCCAGCCCCTCCTGGACATCCGGCCCCTTGAAGCCCATGAACTCGAGAGCGAGCGATGTGTCGAAGGTCGGCCCGGCCATCCGCAGCCAGTTGTTGAGAGCGTACTTGGTCCAGCGGATTGCGGTCGGCGATCCGGCGGCCAGCTTTCTCGCCACTTCGAGAGCCTTGTCATGAAGCTGCGCGTCATCGACGCACAACGACACGAGGCCGATGCGCTCTGCCTCTTCGCCGCTCACCGGCTCGCAGAGGAGAAGATAGTACTTCGACTTGGCGAGGCCGCAGAGAAGCGGCCAGACGATTGCGGCGTGATCGCCCGCAGCAACGCCGAGCCGTGTGTGCCCGTCGATGATGCGAGCGGTGCGCGAGGCAATTGACACATCAGCCAAAAGGCCAGCGACGAGGCCGGCGCCAACCGCCGGGCCCTGCATGGCGGAAACGATCGGCTTGGAACAATTCACCAGGTTGTAGACCAGATCGCGAGCTTCTTTCCACACCCGGGTGAGCGTGTTGAAATCCTCCGTCATCTCCTTCACGAGATCGAGATCCCCACCCGACGAGAAGGCCTCACCGGCGCCGCGGAGGATGACGACCGAGACATTCGGATCGGAATCGATGTCCCGCCAGATTCGAACCAGCTCGCCATGCATGACCGCGTCGGCCGAGTTAAGACGGCCCGGGTTTTCCATGGTGATGCGCAGAATACGCTCTTCCGGCCAATCGAATTTCAACCGGCTGTAATTGGCGTAGTGGTCGCTCATATTTTTTTCTCCCGATCTTTCCAGTAAGGTTCCCGCAGGACATTTTTCTGAATCTTGCCAATAGGCGTCTTGGGGAACTCCGGCACGAACTTCACGACGCGCGGCCGCTTGAACCGGGCAAGACGCTCCGCGCAGTGCGCAACGAAGTCATCCTCGTTCGCCACCATACCGGCCCTGATCTGAATGTAAGCCGCCGGCACCTCGCCCCATTTATCGTCAGGGATGCCGAAGACCGCACATTCGGCCACGGCGGCATGCTCATAGAGCACGTTCTCGATTTCCTTCGGATAAACGTTCTCGCCGCCGGAGATGATCATGTCTTTCGAACGGTCGACGAGCGTGACGAATCCTTCTTCGTCCACGGTGGCCAGATCGCCGGTCCACCCCCAGCCGTTCCGGAAGAAGCTCGCAGTCTGCTCGGGCTCCTTATAGTATTCGAGCATGACATTCTCGCCGCGCGAGACGAGTTCGCCGATCTCCCCCACCTTGACCGGTTTCCCATTGCGATCGACGACCGCGACATCGACATTGTAGGCCTGCCTGCCGATCGAGCCGAGCTTGGCAGGCAGATGCCAGTGCCGCAGCACGGTCAGTACGCCGACCTCGGACTGGCCATAAATCTGGGTCAGCTTCACATCGGGCAGCTTGTGCAGCAGATCCCGCTGCACCCAATCAGGCATCGGCGCACCGGCGAAGGACAGCTTGGTCCATGTCCTGTAGTTGGCCGCATCAAAGGCCGGGTCGCTGACAACGATGCCGGCCTGGGTCGGCACCATGAAGGCCGCCGTCATTCCCGTTTCGCGCACCATGGCGGCAAAATCGGCGACGTTCCATTTCGACAGGAAGGTACTCGTCGCTCCGGCAAGAACAGCCGGCTGGAACATGATGTTGAGCGCAGCCACATGAAACAGCGGCGTCACAATGCCGACGACGTCGCGCTCGTCGATCGCCTCCTCGACCATGACCGTATGGGCCGTGATCATGCGGTTGCGATGGCTCGTGAGAACCCCCTTTGGACGGCCTGTCGTGCCGCCCGTGTACGTCATGCTGAACGGGTCGTCCTCGTGAATGTCGACAGAGGGATAGTCGTCAGAGCCGCGCGCAAGGACGGCCTCGAACGGAATTGTTCCCTCGACCTCGCCCCCGACGCAGATGAATGTCTTGATCCTGGGCAGGTTGGCCCGCACCGCCATGACCTTCTCGGCAAAAGGATGCTCGAAGATCAGGATTTCGACATCAGCCTTGTCGAGCACGTACTGAAGTTCCTCCGGCGCATAAAGAACGGAGATATTGACCAGGACACCGCCGGAACGCGCGGCACCAAAAAAGGTAATGCCGTATTCGGTACGATTGCGACTGATGATGCCGACCTTATTGCCCTTCGCCAACCCGAGATCGATCAGTGCGTTCGCTAACCGATTGGCGGCGAGATCGAGATCCCGGTAACTCAGTGACGTGCCCTGCCAAAGGATAGCGGGCTTTCTCGGAAAACGCTCGGCCGAGCGACGCAACATGTCACCAGTCAGCATCCAGTTTCTCCCATATTCTGCGTTCGACGACTGTCCGCTTCTGTCGCGGCGGGTGCGTGGACTTTCTCTGAGAGCGGTGCTATTCGCAATGTGTATTTGCGGAAAGCCTTTCCGCAGAGCGGAATAATTAGGAAGTTGCCATGGAGCGTGAGGACCGACAATTCGTCGACGCGTTCGCACGGGGTCTTGCCATTCTCGAGGCCCTGTCCCGCGCGCAGCGACCGTTGAGCAACGGAGAGCTCGCGCGAGCAACGGGTCTTCCTCCCTCCACCGTCAGCCGATTGACGCATACGGCGATGGAACTGGGCTATCTGCGCTTCAGTCAGTCCAAGCGCGCCTATGAGCTGACCCCCAAAAACCTGACCCTCGGCTATCCCGTCCTCGCCGGCATGACGATGCTCGATCGGGCGAAGCCCTTGTTGAAGCAGCTCTCCGAACGGACCGGTGAAACCGTCGGCCTCGTGATCCGCGACGGGCTGCACGTCACCTTTGTCGAAGTGGTCCAAGGTTCCGAACTTGTCGCGGTGCGGCTCGCGACGGGCGGCCGCCTGCCCATTGCGGTGTCGGCCGCGGGGATTGCAATTCTCGCAGCGATGCCGGAGCGGGACCGGCGACTGCTCGCCGCGCGCGCCTCGGCCCATCTCGCCAAGCGCGGCGGCAATGTCGAAGCCTTCAAAGTCGGCCTCACTGAGGCATGCGAACTCGGCATCTCCTTCATTCGCGATGCTTGGCGGCGTGGCATCGGCGGCGTCGCCATCGGCTTTGAGGATGACGGCGACATGGCAGCCATTACCATACCGGTCGCTACCGGCAGCGTCAGCGAGGCCGACATGCGGGGCCGCCTCGCCGATGCGCTGCAGGAGACCGTGGCAGCCCTGTGGGGAGCGACGGGTGGAGCTCACACAGTCCAGACGGCGACATCCAGCGAGGCGCGCCGCCGCAACCATTGACTGGCGCGATAGCGGTCATCGCCTGTCAGCGACTGCAGGGTCGTCAGAACAGAGAGAACATTACCCAAGCCCATCGACTGGGCGAGTTCGAGCGGGCCTTGCGGATAGTTGAGCCCAAGGCGCATGGCCTTGTCGATATCCTGAGGGTCGGCAAGTCCGGCCTGTGCCATCTCGCAGCCCAGATTCGCCACCATCGCGGCAATCCGCTGCGCGATGAAGCCGGGAGAATCCGCGATTGCCGTCACGGCGCGGTTGCTCGCGATCAGGGCGTCGATGACGGCCTGCCGCGTGGCGGGATCCGAGCCCGGCGCCGTCATGACCGTGATCCGCTTGGTCGTGTCGAAGCTCAGGTCCAAAGCGATCAACCGGCGGGCATCGCATTCCGTCCGCGCAGCGAAAGCGGTCGCATCTTCGCCCAGAGGCGCAGCCAGCAACGGCGAAGTACCGTCATCTGCGTCGAGAAGCGAAAGTCCCAGTTCAAGTGCTAACGTCTTCAGCTTTTCGGTGGGTTCGACCAGAAAGACCTTCTCAGCCGCGATGCCTGTTGTTGTCGCATCGGCCGAAGGCTTCTGTGCCCCCTCCCCATATTGGTAGAAGCCGCGCCCGGCCTTGCGGCCGAGTTGGCCCGTTTCCAACAAGTAGCGATGATACGGTGTCGAGCGAAGGCGTGGGTCGCTGAAGAAACTCTCATGAACGAAACGCGTCACGGGAAAGTTCACATCGATTCCCGTCAGATCCATCAACTCGAAAGGCCCCATGCGGAAGCCGCAGCAATCCCGCATGACGGCATCGATCTGTGCGGGCGTGGCCACGTTCTCGTGCAGAATGGCAAGCGCTTCAGTGGTATAGGCCCGCCCGCCCAGATTGACGAGAAAGCCAGGTGTGTCCCGTACAACGACCGGATCCCGTCCCAGCCGTTTGCCGAGCGCGACGAGGGCTTCGATGACGGCGTCAGCTGTCTCCGGACCGGGGATGACCTCTACCAGCCGCATGAGGGGAACCGGATTGAAGAAATGCAGTCCGCCGACACGCTTGCGGTGCTTCAGGTCCGCCGCGATGGCACCAATCGGCAGGGATGAAGTGTTGGACGCAAGAATGGCCTCTTCTCTGACGAGACCCTCGAGAGCCTTGAACAACTCACGTTTGGTGGCGAGATCTTCAATGATCGCCTCGACGACGACATCGCATTCGGCGAGAGCCTCGATCCTGTCCGCCACGTTGAGACAGGCAACTGTCTTCTCGGCTTCCGCAGCTTTGAGCTTGCCTTCATCGACCCGCTTCCACAGGCGCTTGGCGATCTCGTTCCTGCTGTTGGCGGCTGCGTCCTTGCGCATGTCGAAGAGCTGCACTGTGATCCCGGCGGCGGCAGCAACCTGTGCAATACCCGAGCCCATGGCACCGGCTCCGACGATGCCTAAGGTGATCTGGGCTTCAGTCGCGTTCCCCATCGTCCTTGTCCTCTTTCTGCCTCGCACAAAACCAACCCCGTCCGCTGCCGCAACCAGGGCGGCAAAGGCCAACACGTGATTTGCCGGCGGCAAGGCTCTTTCCGAATGAATCCTAAAAGACCTGCGCGGGCCGAACGGTCAAGCAAATTTGCGGAAAACTCTTCCGCTGTGCGGAACAGTTTCTGCCGCCGCGTCGATCGCGCTCCGCTAGATTGACGGCGCCAATTGCTGTTGCCTTTCCTTCCACTGTCCAATCCAGGGCTTGCCCATGCCGAACGATTTTCGAGACCAAGCTGAGGCTGAGGCTGCGCCCATACTTCTGGAACGGGGCGAAGGCTATCGCATCCTGAGCCTCAACCGGCCTGCGCGACTGAATGCCTTCAATGTCGCCATGCACGAGGCGTTAGCAGCCGCTCTCGACGAGGCCGATGCGGACGCAGCCTGTCGGGTCGTGATTCTCACAGGCGCAGGGCGCGGCTTCTGCACGGGCCAGGATCTCGCAGATCGGGTCCGTCCGGACGGATCCGCGCCGGATCTTGGAGCTAGTCTTGACGCGTACTACAACCCCCTCATACGCCGCCTGCGCTCCTTCCGCTGCCCGGTGATCGCGGCCGTCAACGGGGTTGCGGCGGGTGCGGGCGCGAACATCGCACTCGCCTGTGATATTGTCATCGCCGCCCGCTCGGCACGCTTCCTCGAGCTCTTCACCAACCTGGGCCTCGTTCCTGATTGCGGCGGCACCTGGCTCCTCCCGCGCTTGATCGGCATGGCGCGCGCCAGGGCGTTGACGCTGCTCGGCGAGCCGCTCTCCGCAGAACAGGCCGCCGAATGGGGCTTGATCTGGAAAATTTGTGACGACGAAGCACTGCTGCTTGAGGCCCGTGACATCGCTGCGCGCATTGCATCGAAGCCACCGCTCGGCATTACGATGACGAAGCGAGCGCTGGAAGCCTCCGCTACCAACGACCTCACGACTCAGCTTGACCTGGAACGCGATCTTCAGCGCGAGGCAGGATCTGACCCTGGATATGTAGAACGCGTGAAAACGTTCTTAGTAAAGCGCTGAGACGCCTTCATAAGGGGCTTTGTTGCGGTAACCTGGGTAGGTCCAAAGTGCGCTTGCGAAGGCAAAGGCTCCGATGGCGTGGAGTCGTCCCCCACCGAGCCAGGAGAGGCGATCCGCAGTAGGGGCAGTAGGGAACGTAAGAAACAACATTCATCACCGCCTCCGCCGAGACAAAGAAACTCTTTGCAAAACTCCCGGTGCGATGGCCGAGTTCCTGATCCGGCCGGTTGCCGCGGCCGCTCAAGGCCGGATCTCGATCTCGCCGTCGAGGCTGACTTGCTCAAAGTCCGAGATCAGTGCATCGACACGCACTCGCCACAGCCCGGGGATGGGCAAGACGAGGCCCTGGACCTGCCAAGTACCATCCGCCGCTTTCACGGCGCGCCGCTCGATTGGCTCGATCCCCGCATCGGGCTTCGCCAGCGTCACCATCACCTCCTTGGGATCGAGCGGCCCGAAATCCCCGGTCATGAGCACCATGGAGGCTCGTACCGGCCCCACCCTGCCGGGGCTCAGCGTCAGCTCGACCATGGCGGGCGCTGTATGGATATGAACGCTCACAGGCTCTGCGGCGGCCGCGAGGGCCCGCGGCGGCGGGGTGAAGCGCCAGGTTGCAACCAAGCCTAGGATGACGACTGCGAGAGCGATCTCTCCCATGATCGAACGGATCAGATGCTGGCTCGCGGCTGGACCGCTGGCCAGGGCCGGCGTCAGGCGCTGCCGGTTGAGGGCTGCCAATCCGAGGAGAGCGATCACCGCCGTCAATTTGACCAGCAGCACGCGACCGTAGGCTGTTGTCAGCAGGGCCGACGGGGTTTCGACCTGGATGACGCTCAGTGTCAGGCCCGCGAGGACAAGCAAGCCAACCAGAGGAACCGCCACGGACGAGAATCGGCGCACGATGGGCAGGGACGCCTCGCGCAGCTTCCCGACGACGAGTGCCAGGGGCACGAGACTCCCGATCCAGAATGCCGCCGCCGCGCCATGAATGAACACGGCTGGCCGGGTCAGCCACTGCGGCTCGGCTGCGCTGGCATGGCCGCTGAGGGCGAGCGCCAGCCCGGCGCCTCCAAGGCCCAGCAGAGCCAGGATCCTTGGCATAGCCCTGGTCGGAAGAGCCAAGGCGAGCCAAGCGCACAGAAGGGCTCCAACCGCAGCCCATGCGGTCAACCCAAAGGAGGTCGCGATCCCTTCGTGCCACGGATGAAGAGACAGCAACGCGGAGAAGGGCGCATTGAGCGCGTCCAGTCCTTGCAGTCCCACCGACAGGATTATTGCCGCCAGTCCAAGGCCAATGGCTGCTCTGACCAGCGCCAGTGCTGTCTGCGGCGTTGCCTCGGGAGCGATCCAGCGGGCGAAAAAGGCTCCGCCCACACCGGCAAACAACCCGATGTAGAGAGCGAGGCGGGCCACCCAGATGGCCATGGCGACAGGCCAGTCGAGACCCGCAGGCTGCTCAAGGGGAGCGGTCGTCGGGGTGCCGATGGAGAAGACAATAGATCCGGCGACAGGATGGCCATCCGACGAGATCACCCGATAGCTGACAACCTGAGTTCCCTTCGGAAGATCGTTCGGCAGAGTGAGCGTGACCGTTTCGTTCCGAGCCTCATAGTGCAGATTGTCGTGCGCCGTGCCATTGGCGTCGGTGAGCCGCAGCTTGAGCGGCGAGACGGGCTCGTTGAAGCGCAATCGCATACCGGGCGGCGCCGTCGTGACGACCGCCCCGTCGGCGGGAGACGCCTCGATGAGCGAGGCATGCGCCTCGGCCCGCCCACCGGCGAGACCGCAGGCCAGCACAAGAGTGCAGAGAAGGTAACGAAGCCAAGGCATCCCAATATCAGGGCACGCGGGCCAATAGCCGACGCTCCCTGCCCGCTCTCAGTCAGTGGCCTTGGGACGCAGCCTCACGCCCGGTGCCGGATACTTGTAGTCGTCCACTTTCTTGCCCTCGGCCGGGATCTCGATCCAGCGCTCGGCCTTGCCGCCTCCGCATTCCTGCACGGTTGGGAAGTACAGAGTGGTGTCCGGCTTGAGGCCGTCTGTCAGGAAGGCGCGGAAGACGAACTCGTCATAGTGCTTGTCGAGCAGCTTGCCGGTCCAGACGATTTCCCGCACGCCCTCGGTCATGGGCGTGCCGTAATAGTCATAAGGCTGCTTGTAGGGCGCCTCGACGGTATCGACGTCCCAGCCCGCCTTGGGCATGGGCTTGACGGCGATGACCCCCTCCGGGATCTGCACCCGCAGCTTGAGGGTCGGCTGGCCGTCGCAGCCATGCGGCACCCGCAGCACGGCCTTGTAGGTCGAGCCTATCGAGGACTGCTGGGCTTCGAGCGTCACATGGGCGAAGGCCGCTGTGGTGAGGAGACATAGGGATCCGGCAGCGCTGAGCATGCCGAGGCGACGAACGATGGTCATCGAAATGTCCTGTCGGTTGGGTTGATGGAAAGCGGGTCCAATCAGGCAGGAACGGGAGGAGCGCGTGCTCCGATAGGAAGGTTCAGGGAGCGCCTCGAACCAATCGCCCAGTGAGCGGAGGCAAAGACGACGGTCAGGAAGGCTGCCAAAGGGATGAAAGCGATGCAGGATGACGGTATCGGTCCAACCGCGACGCCCAGAACACCGCACAGGATGCAGCAGCCGGCAACGTGGTGGGCGCTGTCATTGGGGACGGGGGCGGCCGGGGCATGATGCTGGTGATGGACATGCGCCTGCCCCGCAGGAGGCTGGTCCTGAACGTGGGAGCGCAGTGGAGCACTGAGTCCCGCGAGGGCTGCTTGCAGAACAAGAGCCAAAACGGCCGCCAGAACGGTGGCGCGGACCGCATGGCTTTGGATCCTGGATGCGCTCCTCATGGCAGCGTTATCTACATGCCAGCTCCGAGAATGCAATGGCCAAAAGTCCTGAATGTGACCGGGGCTTGTGTGTTGGCCAAGGATTTCAGGATCGAGAGTCTGCCGACCATGTTCGGGTTTAAGGCAAAGCGCCCGGGCGATCTCGGGCGGCATCGAAATGGTGCATCTGATCCGGAAAGGACAGATGACGTGCGCCAGAAATCCGTGCTCCCCCCGCTCACTGTGCAGTTCGAGAGGCTCGCCGCATAAGCGTCCACAGTTCGCTTTGGCAGCTCTTTATCCATCGCCAAAAATTGCGACAGGTCCCTCGCTTGACCCACATCACAGTTTGCAACGGCCCTTTGGCGCCACACCGCTGTCGTGTGCGGCAGGATTTCACGGACTGAAAGCTGGCTGAAAGCTTGGCCTGCCATTGTTCCGGTGTAAGCGGCCGCCCACGGGACTAAAAAGGCCGATACAGGAAACGCAAAGGAAGGACCCGATGCTCACACGTCACATCAAGTTGCTTGGCCTGCTCGCTGCCACGATACTTTCAAGTGGGGCGCTCGCCCCGAGTTCGGCCTCGGCGGCCGACAAGATCACGCTCATGGTCGGAGGGCTCGAGAAGCAGATCTATCTGCCCTTTATGCTGACCCAGCGCCTGGGTTATTTCAAGGATGAGGGGCTTGACGTCGAACTTCTGACCGAGCCCTCGGGTGTCGACGCCGAGGACGAGCTCCTGGCGGGCGCCGTGCAGGGCGTCGGGGGTTTCTACGACCACTGCGTCGATCTTCAAGCGAAAGGCAAGTTCGTCGAGTCTGTCGTTCAGATCAACCAAGCACCGGGCGAGGTAGAACTCGTCTCCACGAAACACCCTGAGATCAAGTCCCCTGCCGACTTCAAGGGAACGAGCCTGGGCGTTACGGGGCTTGGCTCCTCGACCAATTTCCTGACGCAATACTTGGCTGTGAAATACGGCGTCAAGCTCGGGGAGTTCACCTCCGTGCCCGTCGGCGCCGGGGATACTTTCATCGCTGCGATGCAGCAGGATAAGATCCAGGCCGGCATGACCACCGAGCCAACCGTCTCGCGGATGCTGAAGACCGGGGAGGCCAGGGTGCTGGTCGACTTGCGGTCCATGGAGACGACCAAGGCTGCCCTCGGCGGCACCTACCCGGCAACCGCGCTCTACATGCAGACCTCGTGGGTCGAGGCCCACAAGACTGAAGCGCAGAAGCTGGCGAATGCCCTCGTCAAGACGTTGCGCTTCATCAACGCGCATTCCGCGGACGAGATCGCGGACAAGATGCCGAAGGAATACCTGGTCGGCGATCGCGAGGGTTATGTCAAAGCGCTGGCTGACGGCAAGGGCATGTTCACTCCGGATGGCGTGATGCCCGAGGGCGGACCGGAAACGGTTCTGGCCGTGCTTTCCGGCTTCTCCAAGAACGTCAAGGGAAAGACGATCGATCTTTCAAAAACCTATACGACAGAGTTCGTGAAGAACGTTCCAAAATCCTGACAACGGACGTTTCGACGCGCTCCGGGGCGACGTCCCGGAGCAACGGGGCGATCCAACAGAAGCAGAGGCGCCGGCTGGCGTGATCCGGCGCCTTGGGCACACACGTCGCGCTTGCCCGACGCATCTTGCCCGCGTGGGCCGGGAGGCGGCCCGCGCACCGTTCCAGATTGCGATCCAGAAGTTTAGGTCTCTTCGGGTGGAGAATACCATGACAGACAACGAACACTCATTTGGCCCTGCCATTGAGCTGATCAATGTCAGCCGGCGCTTTCTGAGCCCCGACGGCAAGTCATTCACGACGCTGCGTGACTTCAACATGACCGTCGGGCGAGGGGAATTCGTTGCGCTCGTCGGCCCGACGGGATGCGGGAAATCGACCACCCTCAACCTGATCACCGGCCTGGGCCGCCCGTCGAGCGGAGAGGTCCGGGTGATGGGAGCGCCGGTGCGCGGCATCGACCCGCGCATCGGTTTCGTGTTCCAGGCCGATGCCCTGTTCCCATGGCGGAACGTGATTGACAATGTCGCGGCCGGCCCGCTTTTCCGTGGCAGGGCGCGCGCCGAGGCGTATGGCGCGGCGCGCGATTGGCTCGGCCGGGTGGGACTTGCTAAATTCGAGATGCACTATCCGCACCAACTCTCCGGCGGTATGCGCAAACGTGTTGCCCTTGCGCAAACCTTCATCAACGAACCGGAGATTCTCCTGATGGACGAGCCGTTCTCCGCACTCGATGTGCAGACCCGCGTCGTGATGCACGAGGAACTGCTCAGGCTCTGGTCGGCATCCAAGGCTTCCGTGGTTTTCGTGACGCATGATCTCGAGGAGGCCATCGGGCTCGCCGACAAAGTCTATGTGCTGACTGCCCGGCCTGCCACGGTGAAGGCGATCCACACCATCGATATCCCGCGGCCGCGCGTGATCTCCGAGATCCGTTACGAGCCGCACTTCATCGAACTGTCGCGGACGATCTGGCAAGACCTCAAGGAGGAGGTCAAGATGAGTTCCGACGACGTGAAATCCGCAGCCTGATCGAGAATGACCATGACAGACATTGCAATCCAGAGCGGCGGAGCCATCGTTTACGCACCCGGCACCTCGGACGTCGAGATCGAGGCCGCCGCCCGTGCGGCGGCGCTCCACCGCAGACGCATGGTCATCTTCTGGCGCTGTCTTATCCTGGCCGTCATGCTGGCCGCATGGGAAGTGACTGCCCGCACCGGAATCATCGACGCCTTCTTCTATTCCTATCCGTCCGCAATCGCGGAGCGGCTGTATGAGCTTGTGATGGAAGGAACCGATGAAGCTCCCCTCTGGTACCATCTCTGGATCACCATGGAGGAGGCTCTGATCGGTTTCTTCTTCGGGTCCGTGTTCGGCATCGTGTTCGGCGTCGCTTTGGGCCGCAACCGGATGGCGTCTGACGTGCTGTCCGTCTACATCAAGGTCCTGAACGCGATTCCCCGCGTCGTGCTGGCGCCGATCTTCATCCTGCTTTTCGGATTTGGGTTGTGGTCGAAGGTTGCTTTGTCGTTCATCATGGTCTTCTTCGTCGTGTTCTCCAACGCCTTCCAGGGGGTCCTGGAGGCTGATCGGGCGATGATCGCCAACGCACAGATCCTTGGTGCATCGCCCTGGCAGGTGACCCGCTCCGTGATCATTCCATCGGCGATGAGTTGGATCTTCGCCAGCCTGCATATCAGCTTCGGGTTCGCCATCGTCGGAGCCATCGTCGGCGAGTTCATCGGGGCTCGCTACGGAATTGGCTTCATCATTCAGACTGCACGAGGGGTCCATGATACGGCAGAGATGTACGCCTCGATCGTCATCATCGTCGTCGTGGTCCTGACGGCGGAATATTTGATGACCTTGATCGAGGAACGGCTCGCCAAATGGCGACCTGCGCCGGTGATGGACGGGCACAACTGAACGGAGGTCAGTCGCTATCCTCCACGGTCGGCAGCCAGACCTCGACCGCAAGACCCGGCCCCTGGGCCGGGTCCCTCAATTCGATCCTGCCCTCATGGGCTTCCACGATCATCCGGACGATGGCAAGGCCAAGCCCCGACCCCTCCGCCTCTGTGCCGGGCATCCGATAAAAGCGCTCGAAAACACGCTCTCGTTCGCTTTCCGCAATTCCAGGGCCCGTATCCGTGACGGTCAGGTGCGCCATGTGGAGCTCACTCGTGACGCTGACCGCAACGGCTCCTCCCGCCGATGTATGGCGCAGGGCATTGTCGACGAGATTGGCGACAATCTCCGTCAGGAGCATCCGGCTGCCGCGAACGTGCGCCGGCCCGCCGCGGGTCTCGAAGCTGAGTTCCTTGCCGCTGGCAACGGCGCGCTCCGCTTCCGCAGTCAATACCGTACGAGCGACATCCACGAGATCAACGATCGTACGGTTGGTGATCGCGGCTTCCGCCCCTGCCTTTGCGAGCGTCAGAAGCTGATTGGTCAAGCGTGTCATCTGGGCTGCGGTCGCTGCGATGGCGTCGAGAGCCTCGTCCTTGTCAGCCGGAGCGGAACTTTTGCGGCCCACGGCCGCCTGCGTTCGTAAAAGCGCCAGCGGGGTTCGCAACTGGTGGGCCGCATCGGCAATGAACTGCCGGCGCTGCCGGATCTGCTCCTCGATCCTTTTGATCGCCGCGTTCAAGGCGATGACGAGCGGCTTTAATTCGTTCTGGACGGACGCGGGATCGAACCGGCTGAGGGAACGCGGATCCTGGGTCCTGACAGCGCCGCTCAGACGTATCAGGGGACCGAGGCCCCGGTTCAGCCCGACGAGGGCCAGAACCACCGCCATGGCGACCATCAGTGCCTCCTGCCATGCGGTCCGGAGCCAAAGTTCATGCTCCATCCGGTTGCGGTTCAACAAGGTCTGGCCGACAATGACGCCTGCTGGCCGCGTCTCGCCGCCGGGCAAGGGTTGCCCAAGCGCGACGGCGCGGATCGGAAGGCCGCGGAAGCTGCTATCGTACCACTGCGGCGTGAGGCTTTCGATCGCGGCAGGTGGGGACGGGACGTCCGGATAGCCTGCCAGGAGATCCCCGGCGGGGCCCAGAACACGATACACGACCCGGTCCCGGTCAGGTGACGAAAAACGCTCGATGGCAGAGGGTGGGATCAGCACCTCAATGCTCCCGTCCCTCTCATTAATTTGTTCAGCGATGCTTCGCGCGGAGGCAAGCAGGGCCGTATCCTGGACGAGCCCTGCCGTAACGCGGGCGCTCGAGTAGCTGATCCACAGGTTGAAGACCAGCAGCAGAGTCAAGGGCACCAGAATCCACGCGAGGAGCTGAACGCGAAGGCTAGTGCGAGCCATCATCGATCACCCGGAGCATGTACCCGATACCGCGCAGGGTTGAGATCTCGACACCGCTGCCCGTGATCTTCTTGCGGATGCGATGGACGTAGATTTCGATTGCGCTGGGCTCGGTGTCTTCGTTGAAACCGAATATGGCGCTGGCGAGGGTATCCTTGGGTACGACCGAGCCGGCGCGGATCGTCAGAACCTCGAGGACGGCCCGTTCGCGCGGCGTCAGGTTCAAGGGCTTGTCGAGAAGACTGAACGTCCGCGTGTTCGTATCGAAGGCGAGAGAACCGGCGCGGATTGTGGTCGTCGCCTGTCCGTGGGCCCGCCGCAATTGGGCTCGAATCCGCGCCTCGAGTTCCTCGGCCTCGAAAGGCTTGGCGAGATAGTCATCGCCGCCGCTGTCGAGTCCGACGACGCGGTCGCTCAATTTGTCGCTTGCGGTTAGGATCAGGACCGGTGTTCGATCCCCGCGGGCTCGGAGCTGCTTGAGGAATTGCAGCCCGCTCATTCCCGGCAGCCCAAGGTCGAGAATGACCAAAGCATAAGGATGCAGGAGGATTGCAGCATCGGCCTCCTCGCCGTCGAATGCCTGATCGACCGTGTAGGTCCGGTCCGCAAGCAGCCGCGACAGCCACTGAGACAGTTTCCTGTTGTCTTCGACGAGCAGAATCCTCACGGCGGGATCTCGGCCATCCTGTGCCAGAGCCTTATACTCTTTCGATCGAGCGCCAACAATCAACTTGGCGCTTGGTAGGTCATACGGTCCCGCAATGGACCTCGAAGCTGCTTGAAAACCGTCATCGTCTGGCTTCGCCGCGCCAGACGGGCATCGTTTCCCCTTCACGGGATCGGAAAGGCAATGGACCGGTCTATCGCGGCACTCTCCGCCCCGGCCTAATGTCTGCGCCTATGCACCGTTAGCAAAAGCGCGGCGTTCGAGGCGATGACCACGCGTCCGATGGATCCTGCCGAACTTGCCCGCCGGGTGCTGAACGGCATCGTGGGAACAGGTTCCGCATCTTCACTCATCCGGCGAGCCACGGTAGACACCTTTGCTTAGCTCCTGAGGGAGCAGGGTGTTCGATCTTTTTTTTTGACCGGCCCACAGCTCGGCGGCAAGCATCGCGATGCTCTCCCGGTCGTTCTACCCAAGCTGGTACGGCATGGAGTTCAGCCCGTGGGCGGGCTTGCCACCATTGCAGTGGCCGGCACGCTTGGCGTTGTCGTGCCACCCTCGCTCGTGCCGATTCTGCTCGGCGACGCCATGATGGGCAAACAGCGACTTGAGATTGGCTTTGACCTGACGCAACTCCACACACCAGAGCTCGAGCATCTGCTCGACGGCCACACCGGTCATGGCAGCCTCCTGGGTCAGATCAGGAGATAACTAGGGCGCCAGCGGCAGGTGCAACTGTAGTGCTAGGGAAGAGGCCTCTGCATACCGATATGCCTCCACCATAAGCCACATCAGGCTCGACGCCACGAGCAGGGCTGCGCCGGCAGCAACGCCTGACATAGTTGGTTCCTGGTCTGGATGAGCGCCCCGGCCCTATGAGGATCTGGCTGGAAGGATGTTCATGCCGGTTCCGGCGTCGCATAAAGCGTGCGCCCCGAGACCTTGATCTCTACGTCAACAAGATATTTGCGAATGCCTTGCCGATCGATATCGATCCCGAGCCCCGGAGCATCGGGCGCAGCGATTTCCCCGTTGCTATCCCGCTGCAGAATGTTTGCCGTAAACGCATGGGCCACCGGCTTGGGCGCAAAGGGAAACTCGCAGATCTTGTGGTCTGCGAGGCCCGCGTAGGGCTGCAATGACGCGCTCAGGGCAAGATGCGAAGTGAATGTATGATTCACGAACGTCACATTTCGGGCCGCTGCGTAATCTGCAACCTTCTTGGCCGGCCCGATGCCGCCTATACGGCCGCAATCGATCTGGATAAACCCAACGCCGCCATAGTCGATAAGATGCCGGGCCATGGAGATGTTGTGTGCACCCTCGCCGCCAGCGATCTTCACTGTGCCGCTCCGGCGGGAAAGCTCACCATAAGCCTCGAGCGCGCTGGCGTGAAAAGGCTCCTCCAGCCAGACGGCACCCGCCGCTTCCAGTGCCGGCAGTCTCGCGGCCGCCGCTTCTACATCCTCTCCCCAGATCTGGCCGACATCGACGAGGAGGATGCCGTCGGATCCGAGCCCCTCGCGGGCCGCCTGAAAGTGTTCCGCGTCGTCCTCGATACGGCCTCGCCCGATCGGCCCCCAGCCGAATTTCACCGCCCTGAAGCCGTCCTTTCTCGCTCTCACGGCACCTTGGTACGTCTCATGGGGCGTGTCGCCGAAAAGCTGGGACGCATAGGGCGTCTTCTTGTAGGAAGCATTGTATCCGAGAAGCCTCCAGACTGGCTCGCCCCTTACCTTGCCGAGAAGATCCCACAGCGCCATTTCCACTCCGGAGAACGTGTGCGCAGCTTGCAGCAGGTCCATGCTGTTGTAGGCGACCTCTGCCGCAATACGGGCGATATCCTGGGGAACGTCGATGCTCTGCCCCAGGACAGAGGCGCCGACTGGGCGGCATACCCCGTGGGACATGGGGCAGACGAAGCTGGCGATCGAAACAAGAGGCGAGGCTTCGCATTCGCCCCAGCCGATATGTCCGCCTGCCGCGACACGCACCAAGAGCGCGTCCTGACTGCCGTCGGCCTCTGTCGTCACCTCTGGCATGGATAGATAAAAGAAATCGACCGCCTCGATCTTCATCGTGGTTACCATGGTTGGATTGGCGTTAGACTAGCGAACGTAAAGGCTGACTTCCGGGGTAAACTCGACGTTCTCGTCCAACGGATACATGGGCCGCGAACAGATAGTATGCCCAAGGCTCTTTAGGTTTGCCGAGGTTGCACCTGGCGCATCGACATTGAAGTTCTTTTCAACCCAGCCATCATACATGTGATGCTCCGTATGAGGTGACTTGACCACGATCAAATCGAAATCCTGTGGATCGACTCCGTTGGAATAGTACATGGCGCGATCGAACAGGCTGACCGTTCGGCTAAGGACGACCACCGTGAAGTTGCCGAACGTCAAAACTGCGGTCGGGCCTGCTTCGAGGCCTATCTTCATGGTCTCGAGCCGCGAACGTCCATTCGACAGCAGTTTGACTTCGGCGCGCACAGACATTGGCTTGAAACGCGTAGAATCGTAGTAGCCGCCGAGAGTGACCTCGATCGTGGCTCCGACGCCCGCCTCGTGGGCCGCGTCCGCCACCTGCGGATCGACGATCTGCGCTAGGACGCGCTTGCGATATCCACTATCGCACAAGGCTTTGAGAATAGCATTGGAGTCACCGGTGGCGCCCGACGATGTGGCGTCCGCAGCGTCGGTGAAGACAACGGGTCCGTCGATCGTGGCCGCCTGGGCGATGGCACGATCGAGCGGGATCAGCTTGCCCTGCATCCGGAAACGCTGCGGCCAAAACTCTTTGGCCAACCGCGTGGCTTCGCGTTGTGCGACTTCTGCATTGCCGTCAGTCATGACCAGGACCTGCGTGCAAAGCTCTGGAACATCGGTGAACGGATTGCCGATCATGATTCCGGCTGCCATCGCGGTGCCGTTCCGCTCAATCCGCTGGCACTCGCGGATCAGATCGCCGTAACAACCGATCTTCGTGATTAACTCGTCTCCGCGAACGAGCGCGGGAATGACGACGCGGGCAATCGCAGGATTCAGGTTGCTGCGGAGCAGCTTGAGCAGGAGCCGGGCGGCACGCTCACCCGTATCTGCGAAGTCAACGTGCGGATAGGTGTGATAGATCGCGAGCCCATTGAGCTGGCGCAGCATTCTGTCTGTCAAAATCCCGTGCAGATCAAGCGATATGACGATTGGGACGTCAGGCCCTGCCATGCGGCGTATCTCAGCGAGAAGATACCCTTCCGGATCGAGTTCTCCGTCCGCGCCCATGGCGCCATGCAGGGAAACGTAGATGCCATCGATGCCATTCATTTTGGCCTCGACGGCCTCAAGGATCTCGGACGAGAGCTTCTGCCAACCGCTTGCGGACAGCAAGCCGGCGCTGCCTGCGCGTGCGCCAATGGCTGGAACTACGGACACACCGTGGCTTGCCTCGAATACCGACAAGGCGCCGCCGACCGCCGTATTCAAACCGCGCTGGGCGTAAAGTTCCTCGCCGTGCTCGACATGGAAATTATCATACTGGGACTGCAGCGGATTGAAGGAGGAGATCTCCTGCATGCATTCGACGATCAGAACTTTCGGCATGATGTTTCCTCAGGCATTCAAGTCGTAAGTGGGAAGCGTGCCATCGGCAGCGCGATGGCATGCGACGAGGCGGTGATCGTCCAACGACCCAAGGGGCGGATCGGCAACCCGGCAGCGTTCCTGCACGAACGGGCAGCGGGAAGCAAAGCGGCAGCCCTTCGGTATGGCCAGCGCGCTCGGCAAATCGCCTGTTAGTCGATGCCGGTGGCGAGGCTCATCTGGATGAGATGGGGGAATGGCCGAGAGGAGCGCCCGCGTATACGGATGTGCCGGGTTTGCAAATAGAGCATCAGCTTTTGCAATCTCGACGATACGCCCGAGATACATCACCGCTACACGGTCGGAGATATGGCGCACGACGGACAGATTGTGCGAGATGAAGAGGTAGGTCAGGTTCAGTTCACACTGCAGATCCTGCAGGAGATTGATGATCTGCGCCTGCACCGACACGTCGAGAGCCGAGACCGCCTCGTCGCAGACGACGAAACTTGGTTTCAGGGCCAGGGCACGGGCGATGCCGACGCGCTGGCGCTGGCCGCCAGAGAATTCGTGCGGGTAACGCGTAGCCGCCGAGCGCGGAAGATGCACCAAATCCAACATTTCGTAGACGGAGCGCTGCCGCATAGCATCGTTGCCGATGTCATGGATCACGTAGGCTTCAGCTATCGCATCGCCGATCGTCATGCGCGGATTGAGCGAGCCGTAAGGATCCTGGAAGATGATCTGCATCTGCCTTCGGCTGCGGCGCAATTCCGCCCTGGTCAGTTCCGTCAGATTGCGTCCATTGAAGAACACCGATCCGGCGGTCGGCT
The DNA here is from genome assembly GCF_052114965.1 of Microvirga sp. 2TAF3. NCBI lineage: Bacteria > Pseudomonadati > Pseudomonadota > Alphaproteobacteria > Hyphomicrobiales > Methylobacteriaceae > Microvirga > Microvirga sp. 2TAF3. Next base: position 264,748 of record NZ_JBFRFT010000001.1, read on the forward strand.
CGATCAGACGAAGGAGCAGGCGGCCGGTGGTCGACTTGCCGCAGCCGGATTCACCTACGAGACTGAGGGTTTCGCCTAAGCGCACGGTGAGGTCGATCCCGTCAACGGCACGGGCCTCTGCGGATTGTCCTTTGAAAAGCCCGCTCCGGGTGCCAAAGACCTTGGTCAAGCCGCGCGCTTCAATGACTGTTCCCGACGTCATGCCAGGGCCCCTTCCTGCGGCTCCTCGAAACCGAAGGGTTGCCTGCAAGCCACGGCCTGGCCGAGCGAGACAATGCCCAATCGGGGCGGCTCCTGCTCGCATATGTCGCGCCGGAACGGGCAGCGCGGCGCATAGCGGCATCCTCTGGGCATGGCACCGATGGAAGGAACCGCGCCTTCAATGGTCATGAGCCGCCCGCGCGGCCCGTTGATTTCCGGGATCGAAGCCAGCAAGGCGCGCGTATAAGGGTGCTGCGGACTGTCGAAGATCTTCCGGACGGGAGCAAGTTCCGCAACGCGCCCGGCATACAGAACCAGAACCCGGTCGGCGATTTCTGCAATGACGCCGAGATCGTGCGTGATGAAGAGCAGAGAGAGGCCCCTCTCCTTTTGAAGTTTCCGCAAAAGGTCGAGGATCTGCGCCTGAACGGTCACGTCGAGCGCCGTCGTCGGCTCGTCGGCGATGAGAACCTTCGGGTCCGCCGCAAGCGCGATGGCAATCATGACCCGTTGCCGCATGCCGCCCGACAATTCGTGCGAGTACGCTCTGACGCGTTGCTCAGGTGAAGAAATCTCGACTTGCCTGAAGAGATCGATCGTCTCCTGTCGGGCCTTCTCGCTAGGCATGCCTCGACGGCGCAGAACCTCCACGACCTGATCTCCGACCCGCATGACGGGATTGAGCGCGGTCATGGGCTCCTGGAAGATCATCGCGAGGTCGCGCCCGCGCCTCTCCCGCCAACCGCCGGACGACAAGCCAGTCAAATCCTCGCCGTCGAGGACGATATGTCCTGCGGTTCGACGGATAGCCTTCGGGAGGAGGCCCATCACGGAGAGGGCAAGCATGCTCTTTCCGCTCCCGGATTCGCCGACGACGCCAAGTACTTCGCCTCGCTCTAGGGAGAAGGATACGTCTTCGAGGACCGTGGCCCTGCCGCTGGCAAGGGCCGTCGTGAGGCCTCTGATCGCGAGAAGTGGGCCCGTCATTTCAGGTCCTCATCCGCGGGTCGAGCACATCGCGCAGCCCGTCGCCGAGGAGGTTGAGCCCCAGGACCGATACGATGATAGCCAGGCCAGGGAAGATCGTGATCCAAGGGGCCTCTGCGATAAAATCCCGCCCTTGCGCAATGATATTGCCAAAGGATGGCGCAGGTGGCGGTGGGCCAACCCCGATGAAAGACAGGGCTGCCTCTGCGAGGATGGCCGTGGCGAACACATAGGTAAGGCGCACGATGAGCGGGCCGAGGGCATTGGGAAGCACGTGCCGGAAAAGAAGCCTGAATTCCGATGCACCGAGTGCCCGCGCCGCCTCGACGAACTCATGCTCGCGCACGACCAGCACAGAGGCGCGTACGATGCGAGCCGTATGCGGCGTCGTCGCGATTGCTAAAGCGATGATGACATTCGTCACCGATGCACCAAGAACAGCGGCGACGGCGATGGCGAGTAGAATGGCTGGAAACGCCATCAGGGCGTCCATGAGGCGCATCATGGGGTTGTCCAGCGGTCGGAAGAACCCTGCCGTTGCCCCGATGAGCGTTCCCGCAATCCCGGTTAGGAGCGCCGTGAGAATACCGATCGTGAGAGAGATCCGGGCGCCTAAGATCACGCGTGAGAAGATATCCCGCCCGAAATGGTCCGTACCGAACCAGTAGGTCCCGTCTGGCGAGCGAAGCCGCGTCCGAAAACTGTTCCGCAGCGGATCATAGGGAGCCAGAACATCGGCAAAAACCGCGATGAGGGCTATCCCAAGCACCAGCCCAGCCCCGATCAGGAAGGAGCGATTGTGCAGGAGTCGCGTCGCGGCGTGCCAGGTCGGACTTTGGCGAGAGGCCTCCAGGCCGGATACAACGGCACTCATTCCAAACGCACTCGCGGATCAACGATGGCGTAGAGGATGTCGACGGCAAGGTTCACGCCAAGATAGATCACCGCCAGAAACAGCAATCCCCCCTGGATGACCGGATAGTCGCGTGAAAGGATGCCTCCGATAATAAGGCGCCCGACCCCGGGAATGGAGAAGACCTGCTCAATGATCACGGCGCCGCCGAGAAGGGCGCCCGCGACGATTCCAGCAACTGTGAGAACGGGAACGAGGGCATTCGGAAGACCGTGACGCAGCATGATCGCGCTGCGCTTGAGTCCCTTGGCGTCGGCCGTCCGGATGAAGTCCTGGTTCAGGACCTCCAGCATCGAAGCACGGGTCATGCGCGCGATGAAGCCGACCTGAATGGCCGCCAGCGTCATGGCCGGCATGAAGATGCTGCTCAGCCAGCCGAGAGGATCCTCGCTAATCGGAATGTAGCCGCCCGTCGGGAAGAAGCCGAGCTTCACGGCAAACAGCAGGATCAGCATGATCCCGAGCCAGAAATCCGGAACCGACAACCCGAACAAGGCAGCCGTCATGACAACCTGATCGAGCCAACGGTTGTGGTTGACTGCAGCCACGATGCCAGCCGAGACGCCGGCTACGAGAGCCAGGACGAACGCGATGCCGGCAAGCGAAAGCGTCACGGGCAGGCGCTCAAGGATCGCCGCCGTAACGCTCCGGCTCAGAAGAATAGACTGTCCGAGATCACCTTTCAGAACACGGCCATACCAGTCGAGCATCTGGATGAGCATGGGCTGGTCGAGGCCAAGCTCATGGCGCAGCCGGGCCACTTGCTCCGGTGTAGCGCTGGTGTCGAGAAAGGCTGCGGTCGGATCACCCGGCACGAGCCAGATGATCGCGAACGATATCAGCGACACGAGCACGAGGACGACAAATGCTCCAGCAAGCCGTTTGGTCAGAAACCTCACCATTATCCCTCCCTAGCGCATCGTGCGGAAAAGTGGCCCCGGTTTTCCGCAAAGAACGATGCGCTCATCCAACAAGAGAGCATCGAATCGATCCCAAAAGTGGATTCCACTTTTGGGTCCGATGCTCTAGAGAGACGGGCAGAGGCGGCAACGCCCCTACCCGCCCGGTGTTCTCAGTTCTGTTCCAGCCATACTCCCCACATCCGCGGGATCCGGGAAGGCTCGAAGTTCTTCAGTTTCGCGCTTGCGACCTGGAATAGGCCATAGTTACCAGCTTTCAGGGCGACGGCGTTGTTGTACATGTGTTTCTGGAAGTCGGCGAAAATCTGCTTGCGCTTGCCTTCGTCCATCGTTGTCGTCAGGGCAGCGTAGAGTTGGTCGATCTTCTCGTCCTTCTTCTGTTGCGAGGTGCCGTTGACCCAGGGCGCCATGACTGAGGCTGGCCCCTCGTAGGGCTCGATCCCATAGCCATGAGCCCAGAAGTTCCAGCCTGTCGGCGTGAAGCCGATCTTTGAAACGGTTGGCCAATCCGCAACCGAGAGCTCGACATTGATGCCGATATCCTTCAGCCGCTGCTGCACTACCGTTGCCGTATCAGTGTTGGCTCGCAGATTGTCGACGATGAAGGTGAGCTTCTCACCCTTGTAACCTGACTTCGCGAGCAAGCCCTTCGCGGCCGCTAGATCGGCTTGGTTGTATTTCTCCGTATTGGCCTTCGTGTGGAATGCGGCCCCCGGGTAGAGCCATGCTCCATCCATCTGATAGATATCTGGATAGGAGATCGCCATGACCTCTTCCATGTCCAAAGCGGCCTGAACGGCCAGACGGAAGCTCACGTCGTTCGCCGGCGGTTGAGCGTGGTTGAACTTGATCACCTGGAAGGCGAAGGGGAGAACCTTGTAAACGACAAATTTCTTGTCGTTCTGGAGACGTTTCGCGGTCGGTCCATCGACGGTCTCCAGAAGCTGCACTTCGCCCGCCTCCAGTGCCGCATTGCGAGCGCCGGCCTCCGGCATGAATCGGAAGGTCACCGAGTCAAGGAAGACCTCCTTCTTGCCGGCCAGACCATCGCGCCCCTTGGCATTGGGATTAGGCACGTATCCGTCGAAACGCTCGATCTTTACATGGCTGTCGGGTTTATACTCGACGAACCGGAACGGCCCGGTGCCGATATAGTTGATTTGGTTCGCCGGCTTGGAGGCCTCCTCGGCAGGATAGATCGCAATCGGCGCACGTGGCGAAGACAGGTTGTCGAGGAAGGTGGATTGAACATCCTTCAGGGTGATCGTCACCTCTCGCGGGCCGGTCGCACGGACCGAGTCGACCGCGCTCAGAAGGGGAGCGGAAGCACCGATTTTGCGGTACCGCTCAAGCGAGGCGACAACATCGTTGGCATCGAGTTCCTTACCGTTGTGGAACTTGACCCCCTGACGAACAGGGAAGACATAGGTCTTCCCGTCATCGGAGATCTTCACACCCTCTGCGAGTTCCGGAACGGGCTTTGCATTTTCATCCCGCGCATACAGTGTTTCGTAGATGTGCAGCGTGACGTTCCGCGCCGCCTGCGCTGTGGTTACATGGGCATCGAGGGACGGGGGAGCCTGGACGATGCCGACGATGACCTCACCACCCTTGCGTTGAGCGGAGGCGGCCCCGGGAACCATCAACAGCATTGCCGCTCCCAAGGCGACTGCGCCAAAGTCTAACCATTGTCTCATATCGTCCTCCGTTGTTGCGACCTAAGGCCGGTTTCCCTCATGCAATGATTGGATCGTCGGACTCGTACCTTGGCCTTCCCTGCATGTTCTGTGACTGAATCCTCTGCTTCGCCACGACCGCCCTTCATGCAGCCGCTAGCGCATCTTCGTAATCGTTCATCACTACAGCGACGACGTCGCCACGCTGCACGCGACCTGGCCCCGATGCCATCCAGACGACGCCGGACTTTCGGTAGCGGATCTCGACTGGCGCGCGGTCTATATCTTCGACGAAGTGCAGAAAGCCGGCGACGTCACCCTCATCGATAGTCTCTCCCGCTAGATGCCGCGGTTCGAAAACGCCGCCAGCGGGAGCAAACAGATAGCAATCCTGACCGCGCACCATCATGTGGCGCGTCCTGGACGCCCCATCACGCTGCGAGGTGTCGGGCCTGCCATCCATCACGCCAATATGCTTGAGGACATTGGCGAGGCCTCGTTTGCCGATACGCACACCCTCAACGTTGACGCGGCCCCAGCCGCCGAGCTCCGTTCCGACCGACAGGATGCCGCGGCGCTCGACGGCGGAGGTCAGAGTGGCGCCTTCGTCGACGCCCCAGAACACAACGTTGAACGGCGCGCCGAAGGCAGCCGCCGCATCCATCGTTCGCTTGCGCATCTTCGGATCCGGCAGATAGTGCATGTTCGTGGAAAGTGCCGCCTCCATTGAATGCCCTGCCGTATGAACATCGACCGAGATGTCCACCAGCGGCAGCAGGACGGTGTCGATGTAATGGGCCAGCATCTCCGAGAACGTACCGCGGGGATTGCCAGGGAAGCAGCGGTTCATGTCGCGGTGGTCGACAGGCGATAGGCGCGTGTCGTTCTGGACAGCCGGCACATTGACGGCCGGCAGCATGATGACACGCCCCTGAACGGCCGAGGGATCCAGTGTATGCGCCAGGCGGGATACAGCAATCTGGCCTTCGTATTCATCGCCATGCACGCCACCGGTAAACAAGACCGTAGGGCCAGTGCCATTCTTCACACAGACAATGGGGATCTCCACTGTCCCCCAGCCCGACGTGTTGCGCGACAGAGGCGCCCGTAAATAGCCGGCCTGCCGTCCGTCCCTATCGAAATCGATCCCGCACTGAATTCGGCTCTTGATCTCAGTTTCGGCCATCGGTTTGCCCCAAACGATCTTGTTTTGCCATTCGTATGAATGTATACGATCCTACAATTGTCAATGGCCTCCCGTTTCCGAAACGCTCTTCATGCAAGCAGCGCAAGAAACGGTGGCCGGCAACCTGGAGATGGCGCAGCTGCTCCCGCCGACCACGAATTGAGCAATCGACCGATGAACGCAACGAAATCCCATTCCATAAAATCGTCTCCCCCCGAGAGCGCTGACGCCGGCTCGGACAGTGGTTGGCGGCCCTTGAAGCCACGTACGCTGGTCGACGCGGTGATCGATGAAATCGTTGCCGCAGCTGCATCGAGTCGCATTCTTCCCGGCGATCGGATCGTCGAGGCCGAGCTCGCGCAGGGTCTCGGAATTAGCCGCGTGCCGGTGCGTGAGGCGTTACGGATCCTGGAGAGCCAGGGCCTTGTCGTTAACGAGCCTTACAAAGGTATCCGCCTGCGCTCGGTTACGCAGGAGCGCATCGATCACCTCATCGAGGCGCGGGTTGCACTGGAGACGGCTGCAGCGACCCGCGCCATTGTGGCAGGGCGGAACGGCAAGCGGGAGGTGCAGCTTCTCCACCGTCACGTGGACGAACTCGAACTGATGGGAGCGCGTGGCGATGCCTACGGGTTTGCAAATGCCGATACCAGCTTCCATCGGGCCTTGTGCCAACTCAGCGGCAACGAGGTGATTTGTGACCTTTGGGAAATGTTGTCGCGGCAGCTCACGATCATCGTCGGTCTATCGACTCTCGGGAAGCGCATGGCCGACATCGTCGAAGAGCACCGGACCCTCGTGAGGGTCTTCGGGACCGGCAACCTGGAGCGGATGACCAAGGCCCTCGACGATCACATCAACGTGCAGACCCATGCGGTGGACTTTCTCGGCCTCATTGCTCAACGCCGGTCGGAGCGGGAGGCGGAGCGGAAACTGGCCACCAAAACTTGACCGCGTTTTCTCGTTCTCTCCTCTCCCCTCGAACAAGGCTCTCCCCATGGCATATGCAGCGGCTGCTCCAACCCAGCATTCGACGGCCATTCCACCCATCAAGATCCGGTCGATCGAGGCTGCTCCGCTCTTCGGGGAAAGCCCGAAAGGAGGATGGTCGGCCGAGATCAAGCCCGAGGATTCAATCCATGCCATCGTTGCTGTTCATACGGATGCTGGGATTACGGGTTTTGGCAGCGCCTTTACCGACGGGCGCCTTGTCCAGGCCAGCTTAAAGGTCCTTGAGCCGCTCTATGCTGGAGAGAACGCGCTGGAACCGGAGCGCGTCACAGAAAAACTTCACCAGAACACTTTCTGGATGGGCCGGGGCGGGACGCTGACTCACACCATTAGCGGCATCGACATCGCCCTGTGGGACATTCTGGGCAAGGCCACCGGAATGCCAGTGGGACGCCTGCTCGGAGGAACCTACCGGCAGCGCGTTCAGCCCTATTGTTCGCTTCTCATGGAGGAGCCGGCAAGGATGCGCGATATCGTCGCCGAATATCGCGCAAAGGGCTTCCGCGCGTTCAAGATCGGCTGGGGCCCGTTCGGACGGGCGCAGGATACGAAGCTCGACGAAGCCATCGTCCGCGCTGCGCGCGAAGCTGCGGGAGATGGCAACAGGCTGCTCGTCGATGCCGGTGCGAGCGACGCACATTGGCCACATGGGCTCAAATGGGCGATTCGGACAGCCGAAATGCTGAAGGATTACGATGTCGGTTGGTTCGAAGAGGGGCTCAAGCCCGACGCCATTGACGATTTCTGCCATCTCAGGCGCATAAGCCCGGTCCCGATTGCCGGTGGAGAGGTTTTGACCCGTCGGCAGGCTTTTATCCCATGGCTGACCCGAGGCGCATTCGATATCGTGCAGCCGGACGTCACAAAGGTCGGCGGCATCAGCGAGCAGCGCCGGATCGCCTGGATGGCAGCGGATCTCGGCGTCAAATATATCGGCCATGGCTGGAACACGGCGCTTGGCGTCGCCGCCGATCTGCAAATGGCCGCGGCCTTCCCCGATGCGGATCTTGTCGAGTTCATCGGCGGGAGCCCCTATGTGGACGGAATCCTGGCCCAGCCCTTCAAACTCGATGACGAAGGCTATCTGGCTATCCCCGATCAGCCTGGTCTGGGGATCGAAATCGACCGCGATAAGGTCGCCCGGTTCGTTCCGGATGCATCTTCGCTCTTTGCATGACCCGAAGGACCCTGCCGCCTCCCGCATGAGGGGCAGAATGGCACAAATGGATTAGACCGGATGCCCTGGAGAGAGGCGAATACAGGAACCTCGTCATTCGGCATCAATGCGAGTTGAATAGCTCACGGAAGCACACAACGACCGTGCAACATCATAAGAACCACAAAAGCGGGCAGCTGAAATCTGCGGAGGAAGGAACCATGTGGAGAACAGCCATTGGGCTCACACTGAGCCTTTTCATCACGACCGCCAGCGCGCAGGAGTTCCAACATGAGGCATCGCCCCTGTTCGACTCGTGCGGGGACGGCTCCTATCAGAGAGCCGTGAAGGATGGCATAACGCTGGGGATCTCCCCCTCCCCGCCTTATACCTCGCTTGATCCGGCAACCGGCAAAGCGAGCGGACTCGACGTGGAAATCAATGAGGCGGCCTTGAAATGGATGGGCGTCTCGAAGATTCGGTATGAGGTCGCGCCGTTCGGGCAGCTCATTCCGGCTCTTCTAGCGAAACGCATCGATACGGTTTCCTCCAACATCCACATAACACCGGATCGACTGAAAGTGGTGTCCTTCACAGGACCTGCGTGGTGGTACGGACCGGCCATCGTCACCCAGAAAGGGAATCCCGAGAAGCTGACGTCCTTTGACATGCTGAAGGGAAAAAAGATCGGCGCGATCGCGGGCTCCGCTGCCGATGAGTACCTGCGGAAAATCGGGGCTGATGTCGTTGCCTTCCAAACGGATGCTGAGGAATTTGCCGCAATCTCGACCGGACGCGTTCCCGCCATCGTCGAAGACGACGTGAAGGTTCTCGAATTTCTCGATGCGAACAAGTCGGCGCCCATCGAAATCGTAGGCAACGTTAAAGTTCCGGACGAGCTCATCTTCAAGTACGGCTATGGTTACGCCCGCTACGCTGTTCGCAAGGAAGACTGCTCCCTGCGCGCCGCTTATACGCAGGCACTCGCCGAGACACGCGGCAACGGCACCGTCTCAGCCATTCTCAAGAAATATGGATTGTCCAATCGCAATCTGTTCTTCTTTCCTCTCTGACCTCTCCGAATACTCGCAGGACTGCCTGCCCCATCGGGGCAGGCAGAATAGAGAATGGATCTTTTAAACCTTTCGGTTATTTGGGATTATGGCGACGTCCTTCTCAAAGGATTGCTGACCACTGTTCTCCTGACGCTCATTGTCATCGTGCTTGCCGGGGTTCTCGCAATTCCGGTCGCCCTCGCGAGGCTGGCGCACTCGCGTTGGATCCGCCTGCCGGCGGATGCCTATGTCGAGTTCCTACGAGGAACGCCGCTGATCCTTCAGCTTTTGTATATTTATTATGTCCTTCCGAGCGTCGGGATCCGCCTTGAACCATTCACCGCAGCAATCATCGGACTGACGGCAAACTACACTGCATATATGAGCGAGGTCTATCGCAGCGGGATCCAAGCCGTTCCGCGCAGCCAGGTCGAAGCGGCCAGCTCGCTTGCGTTGCCGCCATTCCTCACGTTCAGACTGATCGTGCTGCCGCAGGCGTTCAAAATTGTGCTGCCTGCCCTGGGCAATTACCTGATCGCGCTCTTCAAGGACACCGCGCTTGCATCGGTTGTTACAGTGCAGGAACTCATGTTTACGGGTCAGATCATATCGGCCCGGAGCTATCAATATTTCACCGTCTATACAGTGACGGGAATTCTCTACTTTGCGGTCGGGTATCCGGCTGCACTCATCGTTCGCAGGCTTGAAGCGCGATCACGCTCCGGCTGGGGGCCCTCTCCTCTCATTTCCGCGCGACCGGCGCCTGCTCTACAGGACGTAAAGAGTCGATTGTCCTGATCAGCACTCGCCTTAATAGCAGGAACTTGGAAAGGGCATAACGAGCCCACCCGATGGATTCATCAAACGGCAAGGCCGAATAGCCGGCCGACCGGACGGACCAGCCCCTGAGCTTCGACCTGGCGCAACTCCGTACACCAGAGTTCGAGCAGCTGCCCGATGACCACGCCGGTCATGGCAGCCTCCCGCGCCAGAGCAGGAGGTGACTCGCGCAAGATCGCCAGGGACAACTGTCGTGATAAGGGAGGGAACCTCTTCTATATTCCCTCGCGTTGCCCACCGAAACGCGGGAGCGCCACATGCCCTATGAACTCTACTACTGGCCCAGCATTCAGGGACGCGGCGAGTTCGTGCGGCTGGCGCTGGAGGAGGCCGGGGCGAATTATGTCGACGTGGCCCGGACGCCGAAGGGCATGGCCGCGATGATGCGGATGATGGACAGCGCCGAGCATCCGCCCTTCGCGCCGCCCTTCCTGAAGGATGGCGATCTCATCATCGGCCAAGTGGCAGTAATCCTTCTTCATCTGGGCCAGCACCACAACATCGCGCCGAAGAGCGAGGCGGGGCGGCTCTGGACGCATCAAATCCAGCTCACCATCGCCGATCTGGTGACGGAAGCGCATGACACGCACCACCCGCTCGGCCCAAACCTCTATTATGAGGATCAGAAGCAGGAAGCGGCCCGGCGCGCCACGGATTTCCGCAAGGACCGGATCCCGAAATTCCTCGACTGGTTCGAAACGATACTGGCCCGCAACCCTTCCGGCGACAGACATCTCGTCGGCGCGTCGGTAACCTATGCCGATCTCTCCCTGTTTCAGGTGGTGGAAGGTTTATCCTATGCCTTTCCCAGGGCGATGAAGCGCGCCCTGAAGGACGCACCGCGTGTCGCAACTCTGCACGATGCGGTCGCAAAGCGGCCGCGCATCAAAGCCTATCTCGAAAGCGACCGGCGCATCCCTTTCAACGAGGAAGGGATTTTCAGGCACTATCCGGAGTTCGACGGCTAGAGCCCGTTTTGTGAACTCCGCTCGTAAGATGGCCCCGGTTTTTTGAAAGAAAATGCTCTGGTTCGAAACCGGCCTCTCAGACGAACCCATCGGGTGAATGGCAACGATGCCTTAAGAGTCGCGTGCGCAATGTCGGCCTGCGGACTGGTGATGGTGCGATGGTCCCGCCCTCTCCCAGGTTCGCAGCGCGTGCGTGGAGTAGCCGATGAGTGATGAAGCCGAAACAATTGCGACCCGCCTCTGGCGTGACCGGATCGGGATCCGGGAGCAGGAGCGCGATGCCGCGCTGGCCCGGGCCCGGCAGGCGGAGGAGAAGCTTGCGGCTCTCATGGCCGAAAACGATCGGCTGGCGCGGGAAAATGCGCGGCTGCGGATGCAGATCGGTTCGGAGACCGGACAGGCCCCATCCGAGACGGAGCTTCAGATGGAAGCCCTCAAAGGCGCCCTTCTGCCCCTGCTATCGTCGCCGGGTATCGGACTGAACGCGTAAAGCAGCGGACCCAAAAGCGGATTCCACTTTTGGGATCATCCGATGCGCTCTTCTCTCGAGAACGCGTCGATTCCGTTGAAACGCGGCTTCAGGCCGCCAGAGAGCTGATCGCCTCGTTGAGGCACTCGACCCGGATCGCCTCGCCCGCGCGGGCGACGAGGGTGCAGCCCTTGGGGACCTCGCGCCAGCCGCGATCCTTGTCGTCGATGGGTTCCGAAACCACCAGAAGACCGTCCGGCTCCTCACGGAAATAGAGGGTCGGGGGCTTCGCATCGCAGGACCAGCGATAGGCGAAGAGGCTTTCCCCGTCGGTGAAGGCAGCGGTAAACCTGAACGGTTCGTCGATCCCGGCCTCGTCCATCAGGCCGCGCACGGTCTTCAAGGTTCGCGCCATGGCGGCGACCGGCTCCGTGCCGAGGCCGTTGGCGAGCGCGAGGAGAAAAATCGCCTCCGAATCCGTTGTACCGACGCGCGTGTCGTAAAGTTCGTCCGGAATGAGCGCCTCGAGACGGCGCTTGATGCGCCCATAGCCGCCGATCTGGCCGTTATGCATGAAGAGATGACGGCCATGGGTGAACGGATGGCAATTGGCCCGCGTAGTCGAGGTGCCGGTGGAAGCGCGCACATGGGCGAAGAACAGGCGGGAGCGCACCTGATCGCACAGGCTTCTCAGATTTTCGTCGGACCAGGCGGGACGGACTTCCCGGTAGAGCCCCGGCTCGGTCCGCTCTCCATACCAGCCGATGCCGAAGCCGTCGCCGTTGGTCTCGGTCTTGGCCTCGATCGCGTGGAGCGATTGATGCACCAGCGAATGGGCCGGCGCGCAGACGAGATCGGCAAGGAAGATCGGCTCTCCCCGATAAGCTAGAAAGCGGCACATCGGTGTCTTAACCCCCGGGGCGTTCAACGCTTTATGAAACTATGTTTACTGTCTTTCAGGCTTGGTGAACAGCCGGTTAATGGAGGGGCCGTTGCGGCTTCGGCGTCGTTCCCCTACACCTTACGCGCCATAGGATAGCGCCAGCCGAACTGGCGACATGGGGAAACAGCATGCTTCGTGCCTTGAGTCTGGCGCTCGCCACCGCCCTGACCGTTTTGCCCGAGGCCGCCTTCGCGGCCGAGCTCGACGGGCGAAGCTTGAGCGCCTTATGGGCACTGCCCTTCGCAGGAATTCTGCTGTCCATCGCGCTGTTTCCGCTTCTGGCCGCCCATACCTGGGAGCATCACCAGGGCAAGATCGCCGCCCTGTGGGGTCTGCTCGTCCTCATCCCCATGGGCCTGATCGCCGGGCCGGAGGCCGCCCTGCATGCTCTCGCTCACACGGCTTTTCTCGAATACATCCCGTTCATCCTGCTGCTTCTCGCCCTGTTCACGGTGGCGGGCGGCGTCGTGGTGCGCGGCAATCTTCACGGCTCGCCCGTCACGAACACCGTACTCCTCGCCATCGGCACCGGGCTCGCAAGCTTCATCGGCACCACGGGCGCATCCATGGTGATGATCCGCCCCGTATTGCGAGCGAACGACGACCGGCGGCACAACGCCCATGTGTTCGTGTTCTTCATCTTCCTCGTGTCGAATATCGGCGGCTCGCTCACGCCGCTGGGCGATCCGCCGCTCTTCCTCGGCTTCCTGCGCGGCGTCGATTTCTTCTGGACGACGCAGCATCTCTGGCCCGAGACGCTGTTCGTCGGCGGGCTCGTGCTGGCCGTCTTCTTCCTGCTCGATTCCATCATCTACCGGAAGGAAGGCCATATCCGCCCCGACCCGACGCCGGATCAGCCGGTGCGCGTCACGGGCGGCATCAACTTCCTGCTGATCGCCGTCATCATCGGCGCGATCCTGATGAGCGCGACGGTGGATCTTGGCAACATCACGCTCCTCGGCATCGAGATCGAACGGGCCAATGCCCTTCGCGATCTCATCATGGTCGCGGTGACTTTCACGTCGCTCGCGCTCACGCCGAAGGAGCACCGGCTCGAGAACGGCTTTTCCTGGGGGCCGATCCAGGAGGTCGCGAAACTGTTCGCCGGCATCTTCATCGCCATCATTCCGGTTCTCGCCATGCTCAAGGCCGGCGCGGAGGGCCCCTTCGCGCCGCTCGTCGCCCTCGTGTCGAACCCGGATGGCAGCGCCAACAACGCCGCCTATTTCTGGCTCACCGGCGGCCTGTCCTCCTTCCTCGACAACGCCCCGACCTATCTCGTCTTCTTCGAGCTCGCGGGCGGCGATCCGCAAAAGCTCATGACGACCGGCGCACTTTCGCTCGCCGCCATTTCGGCGGGCGCGGTCTTCATGGGCGCGAATTCCTATATCGGCAACGCTCCGAACTTCATGGTCTATGCCATTGCCCGCGACGGCGGCGTGAAGATGCCGAGCTTCTTCGGCTACATGCTGTGGTCGGGCGCAGTGCTGATCCCGACCTTCCTCATCGCGACGTTCCTGTTCTTCAGGGCATAGGGTGCAATCGTCTTCCCTCCCCCTTGCGAGGAGGGACCGAGTGTGGGGGTCGCAAAGTCGAAGCGCTGCGCGTCGTGATGAAGATGCGTGGCCGATACAGTGCCTTTCTCTCGGCACCGCTCACCAAGCTGAACCACCCCCACCCCTGCCCTCCCCGCAAGGGGGAGGGGAATAGCGTCACGCACCCAGCCGCTCCGCCACATCCTCGGCAATCGACAGGCATGACGTCAGCCCCGGGCTTTCGATGCCGAACAGATGCACCAGACCGGCCAAGCCATGCTCGGCCGGACCCTCGATCATGAAATCCGCCGCCTTCTCGCCGGGTCCCGTCAGCTTGGGACGAATGCCCGCATAATCCGGCACCAGGGCGCCGTCGGGAAGGCCGGGCCAGTAACGGCGGATGGACGCGTAAAAACTCTCCGCGCGGCGCGGATCGACCTCGTAATCCTCCCGATCAACCCATTCCACATCGGGCCCGAAGCGCATGCGCCCGGCAAGGTCGAGGGTGACGTGGGTTCCCAACCCGCCTTCGACGGGAGCCGGATAGATCAGGTGCGAAAAGGCGGGCTTGCCGAGGCAGCCGAAATAATTGCCCTTGGCGAGAACGAGGCGCGGCACTTCCGCTTTCGGATAACTCTCGGTCGCGCGGGCCAGCGCCTGCGCGCCGAGGCCCGCCGAATTGACGACCGCATCGACGGGAATCACCGCCTTTTCGGCGCCGCCCGCATGCACCTCCCATCCGGAGCCGGCCCTTGCGATGCGCTCGACGGGGGAATGGAAGGCGATCATGCCGCCCACGGCTTCGAGATCGCCCTGGAGCGCCAGCATCAGGGCATGGCTGTCGATGATGCCCGTCTCACGGGAGAGCACTGCGCCCGTGCAGGCGAGGTTCGGCTCGAGCGCCTTCGCCTCGGCAGCCGACAGAAAGGACAGGCCCTCGACGCCGTTGGCGATGCCCTGCTCGTAGATGCCCTCGATCTTGGCCTGTTCGAGATCGTTCGTCGCCACGATGAGCTTGCCGCATCTGGCATGCGGCACGCCGTGGCTCTCGCAGAATGCATAGAGCATCCGCCGCCCGGCGACGCAGTGGCGCGCGCGCAGGGATCCGGAAGGATAATACATCCCCGCATGGATCACCTCGCTGTTGCGCGAGGATACGCCGTTGCCGATGCCGCCCGTCGCCTCGGCCACGATCACGCTATGGCCGCGTAGACCGAGCGCGCGGGCGATGGCCAGGCCGACGATTCCGGCCCCGATGACGAGAATATCCATCGATACTTACAGTTTTTTCTTACGGAGAATGACAGAGAGGAAAGACGCCAGCAGGATCGCCGTGACGATGGGAGAAACGATAGCACCTGCAAGGTAACTTCCGCCACATCCCTCTTCCCGCGCGGCTTCCACGATGCGGTGAGGATAGAGGTTTTCCCACACGGATATCCACGAGATCGACGCAGAGAAGATCATTGCCGTCAGAGTAAGCCACCGCAGTTCCTGAGAGAGAAAGTTCAGGACAGCGACGCCTAGCAGGATCAGCGTCAGGAAGGAAAACACCTCGTTGACGAGATAAACCCATAAAGGCGCATGCATGAGCCAGAGAGGGGCCCAGTCTCCCAGAACCTTATCGCAAACCTCGGCCATAGCCGGCGAAGCGGTAAGACCGAGGGTGATGACTGAAAGCAACACCGTTTGGTGACATGAAATGAAAAGGCGACCCATAGGCCGCCTTTTACACTATTCAAGCATTAATGTAACAAAGTTCGCTATGCCGCAATCGATGTCTGCGGTGCGGCGGCGCGCACGTCGGCGTCGACGTGGCCCTCGAAACGCTTGAAGTTCTCGTTGAACATGTCGACGAGGCGCTTCGCGGTCTGGGCGAAGGCGGCCTTATCAGCCCAAGTCTTGACGGGATAGAGGATATGCGGCTCGACGCCGGGCACCGAGGTCGGCACCGCGAAGCCGAAGTAAGGATCGCGGCGGAAATCGGCGCGGGAGAGCGAACCGTCGAGCGCCGCTGTCAACAGGCGGCGCGTGACGCGGATCGGCATGCGCCGGCCGGTGCCGTATTTTCCGCCGGTCCAGCCCGTGTTGACGAGCCAGCAATCCACATGGTGCTTGGCGATGAGATCGCGCAGCAGATTGCCGTACACGGACGGATGGCGCGGCATGAAGGGTGCGCCGAAGCAGGTGGAGAACGTCGCCTCCGGATCCTTCACGCCCTTTTCCGTGCCCGCCACCTTCGCGGTGTAGCCGGAGAGGAAGTGATACATGGCTTCCGCCGGGGTCAGCTTGGCGATGGGGGGCAGGACGCCGAAGGCATCGCAGGTGAGCATCACGATGTTCTTCGGGATGCCGGCGCGACCGGTGACGCTCGCATTCGGGATGAAATCGAGCGGATAGGCGCAACGCGTGTTCTCCGTCTTCGACGCATCGTCGAAATCCGGCACGCGGGTAATCGGGTCGATGACCACGTTTTCCAGCACCGTGCCGAAACGCTCGGTGGTGGCGAAGATCTCCGGCTCCGCCTCGCGGGAGAGACGGATGGTCTTGGCGTAGCAGCCGCCCTCGAAATTGAACACGCCGTTCGGGCCCCAGCCATGCTCGTCGTCGCCGAGCAGGGTGCGGTTCGGATCGGCGGAGAGAGTCGTCTTGCCGGTACCCGAGAGGCCGAAGAACACAGCCACATCGCTGGTATGGCCCACATTGGCCGAGCAATGCATCGGCATGACGTGCTCGGCGGGCAGCGCGTAGTTGAGATAGGTGAAGACCGACTTCTTCATCTCGCCCGCGTAGGAAGTGCCGCCGATCAGCACGATCTTGCGCGTGAAATCGCAGGCGATGACCGTCTCCGAGCGGCAGCCGTGGCGGGCGGGGTCGGCCTTGAACGAGGGCAGGTCGATGATGGTGAGGTCAGGCACGTAGCCCTTGAGCTCGCCCTGGTCCGGGCGGATCAGGAGGTTGCGGATGAACAGGGAGTGCCAGGCGAATTCCGTGAAGACCCGCGCCTTGACCCGGTAGGCCGGATCGGCCCCGCCATAAAGGTCCTGCGCGAACAGCTCCTTGCCTTCGGCATGGGCGAGGAAGTCCCGTAGCAGGATGTCGAACTGCTCGGGTGTGATGGAGCCGTTATTCTCCCACCACACGGCGTCCTCGGTCGCTGCATCCCGCACCACGAACTTGTCCTTGGGCGAACGACCCGTGTGCACGCCGGTCTCGGCGAGAAGCGCGCCACCCTGGACGAGCTTGGTCTCGCCCCGGGTCAGGGACTGCTCGTAGAGCGAAGGCGCCTCGAGGTTCCAATAGACCCGTTTCAGATTGCGTAGGCCGAAAGCCTCAGCGCCGTGCGCGCTGTTGAAGACGCCGATTGTGTCCACGAAAGACTTCTCCTGATAGCCAGCCGCCTTTGGCGGCCCGGATGCCATGCCTGATGGCGCTGTCCTCTGATCGGTCCAAGCGGTACGAGGTTTCCCGCCGCTTGAGCACGGAGGGGATTGTTTAGGACATGGAGCGTCGCCGTCAACTGAGGCGTTCCATTTCATTCCATTTTATCCGGGAACCTCGCCTTATGCCCGTTCACCTCCGGTTGAGGCTGGGCCCTCAATAATCCCGATTGTGACACACCCCCCTGGCACTTCGCTGGGGAGACCTTACTTATGCCATCAGAAAGGCGCAGTTGGACACGTTTTGTTGCCTTTGGCGTTGTCTTGCAACATGCTGACGCCACTTGATTTTTTAGCAAGGAAGAGTTCATGCCAACGATCGCTCTCGTCGATGACGATCGCAACATTCTCACCTCCGTATCCATTGCCCTGGAGGCGGAAGGATACCGGATCCAGACCTATACGGATGGCGCCTCGGCCCTGGACGGCCTGAAGCATGCCCCGCCGGATCTGGCGATCTTCGACATCAAGATGCCGCGCATGGATGGTATGGAGCTTCTGCGCCGCCTGCGCCAGAAATCCGATCTTCCGGTCATCTTCCTCACTTCCAAGGATGAGGAAATCGACGAATTGTTCGGCCTCAAGATGGGCGCCGACGACTTCATCCGGAAACCCTTCTCGCAAAGGCTGCTGGTGGAGCGCGTCAAGGCCGTTCTGCGCCGTTTTGCGCCGCGGGACCAGTCGACTCCCCGCGAGGCGGATGCGAAGGCCCTCGAGCGGGGCCAGCTGAAGATGGACCCGGAGCGCCACGCCTGCACCTGGAAGGGCGAACCGGTGACGCTGACCGTCACGGAATTCCTGATCCTGCAGGCGCTCGCCACCCGCCCCGGCGTGGTGAAAAGCCGCAACGCGCTCATGGACGCGGCCTATGACGATCAGGTCTATGTGGACGACCGCACGATCGATAGCCACATCAAGCGGCTGCGCAAGAAGTTCAAGTCGGTTGACCAGAACTTCGAAATGATCGAGACCCTCTACGGCGTCGGCTATCGCTTCAAGGAAGGCTGACGTTCGAGATAAAGCATTTTCCGCAAAAGTGGCTTCCGGTTTTGCGCAAGAAAATGTGTCTCATCGAAAACGCTCTAGCCTGAGAGAGGCATGAAGGCTGACCCGATCCACGCCGAAGCAGCAACCGACGACCCTCTCCCGCCGCGTGGCGTTCTGGCGCGCCTGAGGCGCGTCGGCCGCATCCTGACGCAGCGCGCCTCGTCGAGCCTGACACGGCGCATCGTGGTGCTCAATCTCGGCGGGCTCGTCGCCCTCCTGATCGGCTTTCTCTATCTCAACCAGTTCCGCCAGGGGCTGATCGAGGCGCGGGTCCTGAGCCTTCTCACGCAAGGCGAGATCATCGCCGGCGCCATCGCCAGCTCGGCGACGGTGGACACCGATGCGATCACCATCGACCCGGACAAGCTCCTGCAGATGCAGGCGGGCCAGACCGAGCGGTTCAACGAGGAAAACTTCTCGCCCCTCGAATTCTCGATCAATCCCGAACGGGTCGCCCCGCTCCTGCGCCGGCTGGTGACGCCAACGAGGACCCGGGCCCGGATCTTCGACCGGGAAGGCGCCCTCCTTCTGGATTCCCGCAATTTCTATTCCCGGGGCGACATCTTCCGGCAGGACCTGCCGCCCGTCGCGGACGAGGATACGAGCTTCATCGAGCGCGGCTGGAATACGATCCGCGGCGTCTTCGTCCGCAAGAAGAGGGCCGTCTTCGAAGAGCCCGGCCCGACCAACGGCAAATCCCTTCCGGAAGTGCAGCAGGCCTTCGCGGGCCAGCGCGCGAACGAAGTCCGCACCAATGCGCGCGGCGAGACCATCGTCTCGGTGGCGGTGCCGATCCAGCGCTTCAGGGCGGTTCAGGGGGTGTTGCTGCTCTCGACGCTCGGGGGCGACATAGACGGCATCATTGCCTCGGAAAGATTCGCCCTGCTTCAGGTCTTCCTGGTGGCGGCCGTCGTCATGATCGTTCTCTCGCTCCTGCTCGCGGGTGCCATCGCCGGCCCCGTGAGGCGTCTGGCGGAAGCGGCGGAGCGTGTTCGCTGGGGCACGAAATCACGCCAGGAGATCCCGGATTTCACCAACCGCTCGGATGAAATCGGCCATCTCTCGGGGGCGCTGCGCGACATGACGCGGGCGCTCTACAACCGGATCGACGCCATCGAGAGCTTCGCGGCGGATGTGGCGCATGAGCTGAAGAATCCGCTCACTTCCCTGCGCAGCGCCGTCGAGACCCTGCCGCTCGCCCGCAACGACGATTCCCGGACACGGCTCATGTCGATCATCCAGCACGACGTGAAACGTCTCGACCGGCTGATCAGCGACATCTCGGATGCGTCCCGCCTCGATGCGGAGCTGGCCCGGGCCGATGCCGAGCCGGTGGACATGGCCCGGCTTCTCGAGGCGGTGGTGTCCGTCGCGAACGAGCGCCGGCGTGAGCACGATCCGATCGTCGTGCTTAAAGTCGAGCCGCAGGGGCGCAATCCCTTCATCGTATTCGGCCACGACAACCGGCTGGGCCAGGTGTTCAACAACCTGATCGACAATGCCCGCTCCTTCTCGCCGCCCGACGGGTCGGTGCGGATCTTCCTGCGGCGCCGGAAGGGCGGTATCGAAATCATCGTGGAGGATGACGGCCCCGGCATCGAGCCGCATGCCTTCGACCGGATCTTCGAACGTTTCTACACAGATCGTCCGGAACAGGGTTTCGGCCAGAATTCGGGCCTGGGCCTGTCCATCTCGCGCCAAATCATCGAGGCCCATCGCGGAACCATCAGGGCGGAGAACCGACTTGGGCCGCCCGACGAGACCGGGGAGCCGACGCGGCTTGGCGCCCGCTTCGTCATCCGCCTGCCCGCCGCGGGTCAACAGGGATGAGGAGCCCCCCGGGAGAAAGCATTCACGCGGGCTGCGTCGCCCTGGGCGAGGCGGGACTTCTGATCCGGGGCATGCCGGGCACCGGCAAGTCGACCCTGGCCCGCGAACTCGTTCGCGAAGCGAATCAGTCGGGGCTGTTCGCCTGTCTGGTCAGCGACGACCGGACCCGTCTCGAAGCCCGGAACGGCCGCCTCGTCGCCCGCCCCATGGCTCCCATCGCCGGCTGCGTCGAGATTCGCGGCGTCGGGATTGTGCGGGTTCCGTTCGAGCCGGCCGCCGTCATCCGCCTAGTGATCGATCTCTCGGAGGGCGAGCCGACCCGCCATCCCGAGGCGACGGACTCGCAGGTGCACCTGTGCGGCGTCTTGCTCCGTCGCATTCAGGCCAGAACTGGGGCACCTTTGCTGGATATCGCCCTGAGCAGCATGAGTGGTGTTTACGACGCAGTCGTGACACTGTGATGAAGTTTTTATCTTCCGTGCTCTTGCGCTTAGCTTCGCGGTGCACAAAATAGCGGCTCCGCTCAACGGAGCGATCGGACCAGTAACATTATGATTGGCATGGTGCTCGTCACCCACGGGCAACTCGCGACGGAGTTCAAGGCCGCGCTAGAGCACGTGGTGGGGCCTCAGGAACAGCTTGAAACGATCACGATCGGACCTGACGACGATATGGAGACGCGGCGCAAGGACATCATGGCCGCCGTGTGCCGCGTCAATTCGGGAAGCGGGGTCGTGGTCCTGACGGACATGTTCGGGGGAACGCCCTCAAACCTTGCCCTCTCATGCATGAACGGCAGCTCTGTCGAGGTCGTCGCGGGCATCAACCTGCCGATGCTGATCAAGCTGGCCAGCGTCAGGGACGAGGAATCGTTGACCGATGCCGTTTCCCATGCTCAGGAAGCGGGACGGAAATATATCAACGTTGCATCGCGCGTTCTGACGGGAAAATGAATCGCATGGACCACTCCACCGACGAGGACTGTCCCCCCGCTCCCGTCCCCGATGGAGCTCAGGCCCGGGAAATCCGGATCACCAATCGCCGCGGCCTGCATGCCCGCGCTTCCGCCAAATTCGTCCAGACCGTCGAGCGCTTCGATTCCGACGTCACCGTAACCCGCTGCGGCGAGACGGTGGGCGGCCGCTCCATCATGGGTCTTCTAACCCTCGCGGCGGCGCAGGGAACCACCATCACAGTCACGGCCAAGGGCCAGGATGCGGCCTCCTGTCTGCAGGCGATCGACGATCTGGTCACCAACAAGTTCGGCGAAGACGAATAAAGGCCTCAAGCCGACGCAACGCCCGCGCCTTTCGCGGAAAACGCCCCGGACAACATATAAAGACATCTTTATATGTTGATTGCCTCTCTCCGTACTCTCTGATAAACACGGCGCCAATCCAACCGTGCAGACAGAGAGTCCCATGAGCCAAGCCGCACAGAAGAGCGCGAACGACGCGCGCGACTACATCGTCAAAGACATCAGCCTCGCCGATTTCGGCCGCAAGGAAATCTCGATCGCCGAGACCGAGATGCCCGGCCTCATGGCCATCCGCGAGGAATACGGCCCGAAGCAGCCCCTGAAAGGCGCCCGCATCGCCGGCTCGCTCCACATGACGATCCAGACGGCGGTTCTGATCGAGACCCTGAAGCATCTCGGCGCGGATATCCGCTGGGTGTCGTGCAACATCTATTCGACCCAGGATCACGCGGCTGCCGCCATTGCCGCCGCCGGCATCCCGGTCTTCGCCTATAAGGGCGAGACGCTGACCGAGTACTGGGACTACACCGCCAAGCTGTTCGACTGGCATGGCGGCGGCGTGCCGAACATGATCCTCGACGACGGCGGCGACGCCACCATGCTCGTCCATCTCGGCCTGCGCGCCGAGCAGGGCGACGTGGCCTTCCTCGAGAAGCCCGGCGCGGAAGAGGAGGAAGTCCTCTTCGCGCTCATCAAGCGCCTTCTGAAAGAAAAGCCGAAGGGCTGGTTCGCGGAAGTCGCCAAGTCCATCAAGGGCGTGTCGGAAGAGACCACCACCGGCGTCCACCGCCTCTACATCATGGCGAAGGAGGGCAAGCTCCTCTTCCCGGCCATCAACGTGAACGACTCGGTCACCAAGTCGAAGTTCGACAACCTCTATGGTTGCCGTGAATCGCTCGTCGACGGCATCCGCCGCGGAACGGACGTGATGATGGCGGGCAAGGTCGCCATGGTCGCGGGCTTCGGCGACGTGGGCAAGGGCTCGGCGGCTTCGCTTCGCCAGGCCGGCTGCCGCGTGCTGGTGTCGGAAGTCGATCCGATCTGCGCGCTCCAGGCCGCGATGGAAGGCTATGAAGTGACCACGATGGAGGACGCCGCTCCCCGCGCCGACATCTTCGTCACCGCCACCGGCAACAAGGACGTCATCACCCTCGATCACATGCGCGCCATGAAGGATCGAGCCATCGTCTGCAATATCGGCCACTTCGACAACGAGATTCAGGTCGCGGGCCTCAAGAACCTCAAGTGGACCAACATCAAGCCGCAGGTCGACGAAATCACTTTCGCCGACGGTCACCGCATCATCCTGCTCTCGGAAGGCCGTCTCGTGAACCTCGGCAACGCCATGGGCCACCCGTCCTTCGTGATGTCGGCCTCCTTCACCAACCAGACGCTGGCCCAGATCGAGCTCTGGAACAACGCGGGCAAGTACGAGCGCAAGGTCTACACCCTGCCCAAGCACCTGGACGAGAAGGTGGCCTCGCTGCATCTCGAGAAGATCGGCGTGAAGCTGACCAAGCTGCGGCCCGATCAGGCCTCCTATATCGGCGTGTCCGAGACCGGCCCGTTCAAGCCGGATCACTACCGCTACTGATCCCGCGCCATCGCGATATCGAGGAAAGCCCGGCTTTGCCGGGCTTTTTTCATGCCCCTTTCCGGTCCGATTCGACCGGCCTGACCCCCATGTGTCGCCCGCCTGCAATACACATCGACAAATTGTCCACAGGTTCTCCAAAGGAACCTTAAGAGGGCCTTAACCCTCTTCCTGGCGGAGTCGGGGGTGGTCTAGAGTGGGCGCGATTCGTCCGGTTGTGTCGGGTTTGCGAGCCGGGTCGGCAGTTCCCGTTCATGCGTATGCGAGACCCATTCCTGCGGCGTCGAAAGACCCGCCGGGGCCGGATCATTTTGACCCGCGTCGGGTCGCGAGCGAAGGGAAGGACAGCGCGGAATGGCCCTGCACAGGGAGCGTCACGATGGCGGCAAAGGCAGCGCGAAACCGCGCCCGATCTTTGCCCGCACGCCCCTCAACGCTCCCCTGGCGCTGACGTTTCTGGCGGGTACGTCCCGGCCGGCGCTGGCCATCGATCTTTCCGTGCCCTTCGCCGAGAAGGCCTCCGACCTTCTCGGATTCCTGCAAAATTTCGAGCTCGAAAACGCGGCCTATTTCGGGCTCTTCATGGGACTCGTCGCCTTCTCGACGACCACCGCTCTGATGCTGTTGCGCGAACAGCGGCGCCATGTCCGGCTGGAGCGGGCGCTGCGCGGCGAATTGACGGCCTTGCGTGGCGTAGACGACTTGGCGACCCTGCTGATGGGCTCGGAACGCCAGCTTCTGGTGAGCTGGCAGGGACGGGACGGCGAGCCCCGCTTCGAAGGCGATCCCTCCATCGTCGGCGACGGCGCTCCCGCCAAGCGGGCGCTTGCTTTCGGGGCTTGGCTGTCGCCAGCCGACGCCTCCGCCCTCGACGGCGCCCTGGAGCAGTTGAAGCAGCGCGGCGAAGCCTTTCGCCTTACGGCACGCAGCCTCGCCAACCGGTTCATCGATGTGGAAGGCCGCACCATCGGCGGGCGGGCGATCCTGCGCCTGCGCGACGTCACCGGGGATCGGGCGGAACTGATGGCGGCGCGAGCCGAACTGGCTGGCGCGCGCGACGACCTGCGCTCCATCACCACGCTTCTCGATTCGGTCGTCTATCCGCTCTGGATCCGCGACGGAACGGACCGGCTGGTCTGGGCCAATCAGGCCTATCTCCATTCCATCGAGGCTTCCGACATCGCCGATGCCACGGCCCGCTCCCTTGATCTGCTCGGCCAGAAGACACGCGAGGAATCGTCGAGACAGCGCAAGAGCGGGGCAACCTTCTCCGCCCGCGTCACCGCCGTCATGGCGGGGCAGCGCTCGATCCTCGACGTGGTCGAGCGCCCGACCCCAGGCGGAAGCGCCGGCATCGCCGTCGATGTCTCGGAACTCGAAGCGGTCCGCACCGATCTGCAGCGGCAGATGGATGCCCATGTGCGCACCCTCGATCAATTGCCGACCGCCGTTGCGATCTTCGACGGGTCGCAGCAGCTCATCTTCAGCAATGCCGCCTATCAGCAGCTCTGGGGACTCGATTCCGCCTTCCTGTCCTCCCGCCCTACGGACAGCGAAGTGCTCGACCGTCTCTATGCGGCCCGCAAGCTGCCGGAGCAGGCGGATTTCAGGGCCTGGAAGGCCGAATTCCTCGCGAGCTACCGCGCCGTCGAATCGAACGAGACCTGGTGGCACCTGCCCGACCGCCGCACCCTGCGCGTGGTGATGAACCCGAACCCGCAAGGGGGCGTGACCTATCTCTTCGACGACGTGAGCGAGCGCTTCCAGCTGGAATCGCAGGTCACCGCGCTCACCCGCGTGCAGAGCGAGACCCTCGACACCCTGAAGGAGGGTGTCGCGGTGTTCAGCTCGGACGGACGCCTCAAGCTGTACAACCGCGCTTTCGCCGATATGTGGCAGCTGCCGCCGGACATGCCTTCGGAACACCCGCATATCGATGCGGTGATCAAGGCCTGCCGCCTGCTCGCACCGCAGGACGAGCCGTGGATCGACATCCGTGGCGCGGTGGCCGGCCTGCCCGACATGCGCATGGGCCTGAGCTGCCGCATGGAACGTCGGGATGGCTCCGCCCTCGACTGCACCGCCCAGCCGCTGCCGGACGGCGCGACGCTTCTGACCTTCATCGATGTCACGGCGAGCGTGAGCGTGGAGCGCGCGCTGACCGAGCGCAACGAGGCCTTGGAACGCGCCTCGCGCCTGCGCGACGAATTCGTGCATCACGTGTCCTACGAGCTGCGTTCGCCGCTGACCAACGTGATCGGCTTCGCGCAGCTGCTCGGCGACGAGACGGTCGGCGAGCTCAATCCGCGCCAGCGCGACTACACGGATCACATCATGCGCTCCTCGGCGGCGCTGCTGGCGATCCTCAACGACATTCTGGACCTCGCCTCCATCGACACGGGCTCGCTCGAGCTGACGCCCGAGATCGTGGATATCCGCTCGACCATCGAGGCCGCCATGCGCGGACTCGAGGACCGGCTCGCGGAATCCGCACTTCAGGTGATCATCGATACCCCGGAGGACATCGGCTCCTTCGTGGCCGACGGCAAGCGCGTGCGGCAGATCCTGTTCAATCTGCTCTCCAACGCGGTCGGCTTCTCGTCGCCCAGCCAGAGCATCACGGTCTCGGCCCGCAAGAGCGGCGGCGAAGTGATCTTCGAGGTCAGGGACCAGGGCCGGGGCATCCCGCCGGAAGTCAAGGCCCGCGTCTTTGACCGGTTCGAGAGCCACACGCTCGGAACGCGCCATCGTGGCGTAGGCCTGGGCCTCTCCATCGTGCGCTCCTTCGTCGAGCTGCATGGTGGGCGGATCGAGCTGGCCTCGACTCCTGGCGTCGGCACCATCGTGACCTGTATCTTCCCCAACGAGAGATATGAGTCGCCCTCGGATGGCCGTTCCGGGCAGAATGCGGTACCACCGCTCGCCGCAGAGTAAGGATCGGCGATGGTGAATGGATTGGCTCTCATGACCGCGGAAGACGTGTCGCGCTCGGCCTGGATCGTGACGCTGCCCGACCACGCAGCGACGGAACGCCTTGCGCGGCTTCTGATCGACGAGCTGCGGCCGGGCGATCTCGTCACGCTCTCGGGTGGCCTCGGCGCCGGCAAGACGACGCTCGCCCGCGCGCTCATCCGGGCGCTTGCGGGCGATCCGGATCTCGAAGTCCCGAGCCCGACCTTCACCCTGATGCAAACCTACGAGGGCGCGCATCCTCCCATCGTGCATGCGGATTTCTACCGCCTCGGGGGCGGGCAGGAACTGTTCGAGCTGGGCTGGGACGAGACGACGGAGAACACCGTCACCCTGGTGGAATGGCCCGAGCGCGCCGAGGATGCCTTGAAGGCCGAACGCCTCGACATCCGGCTCGATTTCGCGCCCGGAAGCAACGGTTCCGGGCGGATCGCGATCCTCACCGGTTCCGGCGGATTCGGCCCGCGGCTCCAGCGTCTCAAGGCGTTCCACGCCCTCGTCGGGCGCAGCGGCTGGGCCGATGCCGTCCGCATGCCGATGCAAAGCGACGCCTCCGTGATCCGCTCCTATGAGCGCCTGGTGAAGCCCACCGGCGAAACCGCCTTGCTCATGATCTCGCCGCCCCGGCCCGTCGGGCCGCCCGTGCGCCGCGGCAAGCCCTATACGACCATCGCGAAGCTCGCCGAGACCGTCCATGCTTTCGTCGCCGTCGACCGGGGCCTGCGGGCGTTGGGTTTCAGCGCGCCGCTGATCTATGGCGAGGATCTCGATACGGGACTGCTCATCCTGGAGGATCTCGGCAGCGAGCCCGTAGTGGATGCGAACGGCCCGATCCCGGAACGCTATGCGGAGGCGACACGGGTTCTCGCCCGCCTTCACGGCACAGCCCTGCCCCAGGTGCTGCCCGTGACCGAGGGACAGGACTACGCTCTGCCGCCCTACGATCTTGAAGCCCTGCTGATCGAAGTGGAGCTTCTGCCCGATTGGTATGTGCCGCATATCATCGGCTCCCTGCTCTCGGGCTCCGCCCGGGCGGAGTTCGTCAATCTCTGGACCGAGACCCTCGCGGAAATCCTCTCGAGCACCGTGACCTGGACCCTGCGCGATTATCACTCGCCGAACCTGATCTGGATGCCTCACCGCGAGGGATTGCAGCGGATCGGCATCATCGATTTCCAGGATGCGGTGCTGGGCTCGCCCGCCTATGACGTGGCCTCCCTGCTCCAGGATGCGCGGGCGACCGTGACGCCCGATCTCGAATTGAGGCTGATCGGCCTCTATGCCCGCGAGCGCAAGGCCGCCGATCCCGACTTCGACGTGGCGGCCTTCGCGCGGGCCTACGCCATCATGGGTGCGCAGCGCGCCACCAAGATTCTCGGCATCTTCGCCCGGCTCGACCGGCGCGATGGCAAGCCGCATTATCTCAGGCACCTGCCGCGCATCGAAGCCTACCTCATGCGCAACCTGGCCCATCCGGCGCTGTCGCGGCTCAGGGTTTGGTACGAAACCTACCTGCCGCGCCTTATCCCGCATCCGCCCGCCGACGATACTCCTCCCTCGCCCTGAGCCCTTCCTTGTCCAACGCTTCTCACCCCGCTCCCATCTCCGCCATCGTGCTTGCCGCCGGACTGGGCAAGCGCATGATGCCGATCACCGCGACGATGCCCAAACCGCTGGTCAAGGTGGGTGGAAAAACCCTGATCGATTTCGCGCTCGACAGGCTCGATGAAGCGGGCGTCGAGACGGTGGTGGTGAACGTGCATCACTTCGCCGACATGCTCGAAGCGCACTTACGCACACGCAAAATGCCGCACATCGTCGTCTCCGACGAGCGCGACGCGGTGCTGGAAACCGGCGGCGGCGTGAAGAAGGCGCTGCCGCTCCTCGGCGCCAATCCGTTCATCACCTTCAACTCCGATTCGATCTGGATCGAAGGCCCGCAGTCGAATCTCGCGCGCCTGAAGGCGACCTGGGATCCGGCGCGAATGGACATTCTGATGCTCGTCGCGCCGTTATCCACAAGCGTCGGCTACGAGGGACGCGGCGATTTCAGCATGGATCCGAGCGGGCGCCTGCGCCGCCGCAAGGAGGACGAAATGGTGCCCTTCGTCTATGCGGGCGTCTCTATCGTGAAGCCGGAACTCGTCGCGGAAACGCCGGACGGAGCGTTCTCCGCCAATGTCTTCTACGACCGCGCCATCGCGAACGGCCGGCTCTACGGGTTGCGCCTCGACGGGCAATGGCTGCATGTTGGTGAGCCTCAGGCCATTGCTGAGGCGGAAGAATGCCTTGCCGCCAGCATGCGGTGAGGACTTATGATGCCGAGCATGATCGGGAAAAGTGGAGACCGGTTTTCCGATCAGATCATGCAGCACAAAGAAACCGATGCGCATGTCTTCACGATTCCTCCGGGCTGCGCCTTCCTGCCGACCCTGGTGGATGCGCTGATCGGCGGGCGACTTCTCGGTCCTCTTCCCGATGATCCGGCGGCTCTCGCCGATGTCACGATCTACGTTCCCACACGCCGCGCCACGCGCGCGCTGATCGCGCTTCTGGCCGAACGCGGAGGCGGGAAGGCGCAGCTTCTGCCGCGCATCGTGCCGCTCGGCGAAGCGGATGAGGCCGAGTTCGAATTGACAGGCCTGGAAGGCACGCCGCTGGAAGAGGCGGCGAGTTTGAAGCCACCGATTCCGCCGCTGGAGCGCCGGCTCATTCTCACGCGCCTGATTCAGCGCTGGTCGGCCGAAGTCGATCGCGCGCTGCTGCAGCTCGGTCCCGACATGCCCTTTCTCGTTCCCGGTTCTCCCGCCGATGCGGTGAGTCTCGCGGGCGATCTCGAGACCCTGATGGATGCCTTCACCACCGAGGGCATCGACTGGCATGCCCTCGAACTAGCGGTGGATGCGGATTACTCCGAGTATTTCAGGATCACGCGCAACTTCGTGCAGATCGTCAGCGAGAACTGGCCGAAGATCCTGGCGGAAAGGCAGGCAAGCGACCCGGCGCAACGGCGCGGCGCGCTGATCGAGGCGGAGGCGCGCCGTCTCATGCGCGACCGCCCCGCAAGCCCGATGATCGTGGCGGGATCGACCGGCTCGATTCCGGCGACCGCCAATCTGATCGCCGCCATCGCGCGCCTGCCGAAAGGCGCCGTGGTGCTACCGGGCCTCGACATGGATCTCGACGATGAGAGCTGGGCTTCCATCGGCGACATCGCAGACAGCGAGGCCGACCCGGTGCACAGCCATCCGCAGGCGGCGTTGCGTCGGCTCCTCGACCGGCACTTACGCGTGCCGCGCTCCGCGATCACGGTGTTGGGAGATGTTCCCGACAATGCGAGAGCCCGCAATCGCCTGCTCTCCGAAGCGCTTCGGCCGGCGGATACGACCGACCGCTGGTCGCAGATCCCGCAGGACGAGCGCCTTGCGCTCGGAGCGCAAGGCTGCACGGGACTGACCGTCGTCGAGGCGCTGGACGAGCGCGAGGAGGCTTTCGCCATCGCCATCGCCTTGCGCGAGACGCTGGTTCACCCGGACCGCACGGCGGCGCTCGTCACGCCCGACCGGGCGCTTGCCGCCCGCGTCGCGGCGGAACTCGCGCGCTGGGGTCTCGCCGTCGAGGATTCGGCGGGCATTCCGCTCTCCGACACGCCGGCCGGCCGTCTTGCGCGCCTCGCGGCGGAAGCGGCAGCGGACGATCTGAAACCCTTGCGCATCCTGGCACTCCTCGCCCATCCTCTGGTGCGCCTCGGCTGGCCGCGCGAGACTGTCGAACACGCGGCCGCCATTCTCGAAATCGGCGTGCTGCGCGGCCCCGCGCCAGCGCCCGGCTTCGGCGGAATGCGCACGGCGCTCGCCAGGAACCGCGCGGACAAAAATCATCGCACCCCGCGTCCGCGCCAGCGTCTGACCGAAGCCGATTGGGATCTGGCCGACGAACTTCTGCAACGCCTCGAAATCGCCTTTGGAGATTTCACGCCTGCCATGCACAGCGAGGGCGTGCTCGATCTGATTGCGCTGACGGAAGACCACCGCCGTACCGTCACGGCGTTGGCCGACAAGCCCGCCGACGAGATCGAGTACGAGGACCGCGACACCTCCATGGAAGCGCTGGAGGCGCTGTTCGACGATCTGCAATATTCGGAAGTCCGCAAGGAGGAAGACCACCCGCTGCAGGGCCGCTTCTCCGATTATCCGGCCTTCTTCACGACGCTTGCGAAGCAGCAGTCCTTAAGCCCGTCTCCGCGCTCGACCCATCGCCGCCTGAAGATCCTCGGCCTTCTCGAAGCGCGTCTTCTGTCGGTGGATCGCGTCGTGCTCGGCGGGCTCGATGAAGGCACATGGCCGCCGCGCACGGTGACCGATGCCTTCCTCAACCGCCCCATGCGCGCCCGCATCGGCCTTGCGCCGCCCGAACGGCGCATCGGCCAGACGGCGCACGATTTCGTGCAGGCGCTCGGCACACAGGACGTGGTCATCACCCGCGCGCAGAAGCGGGATGGATCGCCCATGGTTCCCTCCCGTTTTCTCCAGCGTCTGAAGGCTTTCATCGGCAAGGAGAGCTGGGACCGCATGGTGAAGGCGGGCGAACGCTATCGCCGCCTGGCGCTGAGCCTCGACACGCCGCAACCGGCCCCGCCGCTCGCGCGTCCGCGCCCGAAAGCCGATCCGGCTCTGTTTCCGCGCACGCTCAGCGTTACCGAAATCGAGACGCTGCTGCGCGATCCTTATTCCATCTTCGCGCGCCACATCCTGAAACTCGATGCGCTCGATGCGATTGCGCTCGCACCCGGCGCCGCCGATCGCGGCACGATCATCCACGATGTGCTCGGCAGCTTCGCGCAGGAGTATCCGAAGGCGCTGCCGGCTCTCGCGCTGGAGGATCTGCTCGGACGCGGCACGGAAGCCTTCGCCGCCATCGCCGAAGCGTTTCCCGAACTCTATGCGGAATGGTGGCCCCGCTTCACGCGGCTTGCCACCGCCTTCGTCGAATGGGAGCAGGAGCGCCGCCCGGATATCGCCGAGGTCTATCCCGAACGCTCAGGCAAATTGCCGATTCCGCTTGCCGACGGCACGGTCTTCACCTTGCGCGCCCGCGCCGACCGGATCGAGCACAGGCGCGACGGCACCTTCGCCATCATCGATTTCAAGACCGGCCAGCCGCCGGGGATTCGCGAGGTCTATGCGGGGTTCTCGCCGCAGCTCACGCTGGAAGCGATGATGCTGATGAAGGGCGCCTTCAAGGGCCTGCCGACGGCGAAGGACACGCCCGACCTCGTCTACGTTCACACCACCGGCGGACGCGAGCCGATCAAGCCGCGCGAGATCAAGCCGGGACGGGACGAGACGCGCTCCGTCGCCGATATCGTCGAGGAGCATCGCCGCCGCTTCGAGGGCATGATCGCGCGCTACGCGTCGGGCGAAGCCGCTTACGTGTCGCGCCCCTTCCCGAAATATGCGCGCCGCTTTTCGGAATACGACCATCTCGCCCGCGTGAAGGAATGGTCGCTCGCCAGCAATGGCGGCGGGGAGGGATTCGAATGAGCGGCGATCTCGTCATCCCGAACCACACCAAGGAGTCGCAGCGCCGCGCAGCCAATCCGCGCGCCTCGGCCTGGGTGTCGGCCAATGCGGGCGCAGGCAAGACGAAGGTGCTCACCGACCGTGTCGTGCGGCTTCTCCTCGCGGGCTCGCCTCCGGGACGCATCCTCTGTCTCACCTTCACCAAGGCCGCTGCCGCCAACATGGCGATCCGCGTGTTCGAACGCCTCGGCAAATGGGTGACGCTCGATGACGAGAGTCTGATCCAGGAACTGACGGAGCTCGAGGGCGAGCGACCGAGCCGCGACCAGGTGCGGCTTGCCCGCACGCTCTTTGCCCGCGCGGTGGAAACGCCGGGCGGTCTCAAGATCGACACCATTCACGCCTTCTGCGAACGGCTTCTCCATCTCGTGCCTTTCGAGGCGAACGTGCCCGCGCGTTTCGCCGTGCTCGACGAGAGCCAGACGGACGAGATGCTGGCGCAGGAAACCGCCAACGTGCTGGCGGATGCGGCGAGCGGCGATTATCCGCATCTGAACGAGGCGCTCGCCATCGTCAGCATGGAGGCCGCGGGCGACGCCATGGCCGCCGCCTTGAACGCGGCTTTGCGGTGCAAGGCGTTTCTGCACCATCCCGGAGGTCTCGATACTGCGCTTGCGCGTCTTAAGACGACGCTTGGCCTCAAGGCCGGCGAAGATCTCGCTGCCATTGAACGCGCCATGCTCGAAGATGGATTGGCGCCTGCGGAATGGCCCGCCATCGCGCAGGAACTGCTGGCCGGAAAAGCGACCGATCAGGAACGCGCCGCATCCTTCATCGCGGTCGCCGAGGCGACGGAGCCGGCAGAGAAGCTCAAGCACTACCTTGCCGTTTTCCTGAAGGAATCGGACGACACCCCGCGTGCGGAATCGCGGCTCGTCACCAAGTCGGTCGATCCCGCCTTGAAGGAGCGGCTGCTTGCCGAGCAGGCGCGGATCTGGCAGCTCATGGACAGGCGCAAGGCCGCGCGCGCTTTCGAGCGTACCTCTGCGCTCTTCACGCTCGCCGCCGAGATCGGCGCGCGCATCGAGAGGGCGAAGGCGCGATACGGCGCGCTCGACTTCCAGGACCTGATCGACAAGACGCTGACGCTTCTCTCCCGCAACGACGCTGGCTGGATTCTCTACAAGCTCGATCGCGGCATCGACCATGTGCTGATCGACGAGGCACAGGACACCAACCCCGAACAATGGGACATCCTGCGCCGCATCACCGAGGATTTCACCACCGGTCACGGCGCGAGCGGCAGACGTGTCCGCACGCTTTTCGCGGTCGGCGATCCGAAGCAGTCGATCTACGGCTTTCAGGGCGCCGCGCCGCAGGAATTCGAATCGAGCCGCAAGGTCTGGTCGCGCAAGGTGAGCGACGCGGAGCTTCACTTCGAGGATGTGAAACTCACCGTGTCGTTCCGCTCCACCAAGGCCGTGCTCTCGGCGGTGGATGCCACCTTCGGCGTCGCGCAGAATTTCAAGGGCCTGTCCTTCGAGGATACGGCCGTCGGCACCGTGCACGAGAGCGCCCGCCCGCATTCGCCGGGACTGGTGGAACTATGGCCCACCGAGACTCCCGCCGACGAGGAAGAGCCGGAAGCCTGGGTCCTGCCCGTCGACGGCCAGGAGCAGCAGGCCCCGCCCGTCGTCGTCGCCCGGCGGATCGCCAAGGCCATCCAGACCTGGACCACCAGAGGCGATGAACTGGGTCGCATCTGGAAGGCGGGCGACGTTCTGGTGCTGGTCCGCAAGCGGGGCGCAGCCTTCGAGGCGGTGATCCGCGCGCTGAAAGAAGCGCATGTTCCGGTCGCCGGCGCGGACAGGCTCAATATTGGCGAACATATCGCCGTTCTCGATCTCGTGGCGGCGGGACGCGCGGCGCTGCTGCCGGAGGACGATCTCACCCTCGCCACGGCCCTGAAATCGCCCCTCGTCGGGCTGACGGACGACGACCTGATCCGCATCGCGGCCCGTCGCGGCGACGACGAATCGCTCCTCGCCGCCCTGGAGCGCCACGCCAGGGACGGCGACAAGGCCGCCCTCTCCGGGCTCGACGCGCTGGGCGCGTGGCGCGCCCTCGCGCGCATCCACGGCCCCTTCGGCTTCTTCGCCACCCTGCTCGGCCCCATGCATGGACGTATGAGGCTCGTGGCGCGGCTCGGCAGCGAGGCGGGCGACGCCATCGACGCCTTTCTCTGCTTCGCCCATCAATCGGAGCAGGCGGAGACGCCCTCGCTCACGGTTTTCCTCAACCGCTTCGAATCCGCCTCCCACACCATCAAGCGCGACCTCGATTCGACCAATAACGAGGTGCGGGTGATGACGGTGCACGGGGCCAAGGGCCTGGAAGCGCCGATCGTGATCCTCATCGACGGCTGCGACGTGCTGGGCCGCGACCCGCCGCTGATGCAGCTTCCCACGGCAAGCGGTGACACGATTCCCGTCTGGGCGCCGGGGAAGAATTCCGATTGCGATGCAATGGCCCAGGCCCGCGAGAGCATGCATCTGAAGGGGCTGGAGGAGCACAACCGGCTTCTCTACGTGGCCATGACCCGCGCCAAGGACCGGCTCGTGATCGCGCCCTATCTGACCGGCCGCAAGGATTCGCCGCAGGAGGCCTGGTGCGAAATGATCCGGCAGGGCTGGATCGCGGCGAATGAGGGCAAGGAACTGCCCGGCGCGCCCTTCGACCCCCTGATCCTCTGGCAGGACGGCCAGCCCGGCAGGGCCACCGCTGAATCCGAGGTCGCACCGCTCGATCCCATCGAAGTCCCCGGCTGGCTCACGCTGCAAGCGGAGCCGGAGCCCGAGCCCCTGCCGCCGATCCGGCCCTCCAGCGCCCTTGGCGCGGCGGACCGGATGACGCGTCCGGGAGATGGCCCCTATGCGCCGGAAGCAAGGCTGCGCGGCACCTTGATCCACGCGCTCCTGGAGCGCCTGCCCAGCCTTCCGCGCGAGCGCCGCGAGGCCATGGCCCGCGCCTATGTGAAGGCCCGCGCGCCACGCCTGCCCCAGGACCTGCGCGAAGCGGTCGTCGCCCATGCGCTCGGCGTGATCGACCATGAGGCTTTGAGCCCCCTCTTCGGGCCGAGTTCCCGCGCCGAGGCGCCCATCGCCGGTCGGATCGATACCGCGGATGGGGAAATCCTGGTTTCCGGCCAGATCGACCGCCTTGCGGTACTCGAAAGCGAGGTGCTGGTGGCCGATTTCAAGACCACCGCCCGCCCGCCGCGTCCCGGCCAGAAGCCGCCACGCTCCTACGTGACCCAGCTCGCGCTCTATCGCCTTCTGCTGCGGGAGATCTATCCCCAGAAAAAGGTCCGCGCCTTCCTGGTCTGGACCTCCGGTCCGGTCATCCACGAACTGATGGAAACGGAGATGGAATCCGTCCTGGCCTTCATCGCCGCCTGAGGCGAGGGCCCTCGGGGAAGGCCCTTGCTTGATTCCGGAAAAGGCCGTTCTTAACTAGTTTCTATCGTCGAGCGGCTTAGGATTGAGTCGCGTTGAAATACAAAAAGGTGATGAGATGGCGACCGTGAAGGTGACCGATGCGAGCTTCTCGCAGGACGTCCTGAATTCCTCCGAGCCCGTCGTGGTTGATTTCTGGGCGGAATGGTGCGGGCCCTGCCGCATGATCGGTCCGGCTCTGGAAGAAATTTCCAACGAGATGGCCGGCAAGGTGAAGATCGCGAAGCTCAACGTGGACGAGAATCCGCAGGTCTCCTCCCAGCTCGGCATCCGCTCGATCCCGGCCCTGATGATGTTCAAGGACGGCAAGGTGGTGGCCCAGAAGATCGGCGCCGCCCCTAAGGGCGACCTCGCCAAGTGGATCCAGGCCTCGGCCTGAGACTGACCGCGATCAGGATTTAAAAGGGGCCGAAGGGCCCCTTTTTCATGCGCTGCCCCTTCACCTCTCTGAGGGAGAAGTCGGACCTTCAGGTCCGGGCGAGGGGATGTGCCTTCTCCGGAAAGGGCGCGACCTGCTCTCCTTCCCACGAATCTCGGGTGTTCCCGAGATCCGCTTCATCTGGCGCAAGTCGGGAACACCCGACTTGCGATGGGGAGGAGCTGGAGGTGGGGGTCGCAAAGTCGGAGCGCTGCGTTGGATGGGAGTAGTGCTCCGATTCATACCGGCGCTTTGCTGGATTGCTCACTCACCCGGTCGTTCCACCCCCACCCTTCATCCCTCCCCGCAAGGGGGGAGGGAAAGCGCTCTATCCGGATGGAGCCAGATCTTGCACGCGATCCCAGATCGCCTGGCGGCGCCCGGGATGACGCTTACCTACTCCGGCAGCGTCCCGTTCGCTGCCAGCACCTCGCCGGCGAGATACAGCGAGCCGCAAATGAGCACGCGGGGCGGGCGGTCCCAGACGTAGTCGTGGAGGGATGCCAGAGCCGATTCGACGCTGGGCTTTGTCGAGACGGTCAGCCCGACGCTCTGCGCGATGGCGGCGACCTCTTCCGCCGGGCGGGCGGCGATCTGGCCTGAGATCGGCACCGCGATCACCTCGCGGGCGAGGCCTAGAAAATTCTTGAAGAAAGCTTCCGAATCCTTCGTGCCGAGCATGCCGGTGACGAGCACCAGCGGCGCGTCGTTGCTCTCGCTGCGGTCGGCCATGGCGGCGGCAAGAACCCGGCCGCCATCGGCATTGTGGCCGCCGTCGAGCCAGAGTTCGCAACCCTCAGGAGCAATCTCCGGCAGGCGGCCCTTGGCGAGACGCTGCAGGCGGCCCGGCCATTCGGCGCGGGTCAACCCGGCCTCGAAGGCCGAGGTCTCGAACTTCTCGAACCCGGCCGCGCGGAGCGCCGCGATGGCGGTGCCCGCATTGATGTATTGATGGCGCCCGACGAGCTTCGGGAGCGGCAGGTCGAGCAGGCCCTTCTCATCCTGGTAGACGAGCCGCCCGCCCTCCTCATGAACCGAGAAATCCTGCATGCCCACGAGAATGGGCGACGCACCGACCCGCTCGGCCTCCTCGCGCAAGGTCTTATCGGCGGCGAGATAATCCTGCGCCGCGATGATGGCCGGGCAACCGCGCTTGAAGATGCCGGCCTTTTCCCGCGCGATCCCCTCCAGGGTCGTGCCGAGATATTCCGCGTGGTCGTGGCCGATGGAAGTAACGACGGCGGCGGCGGGCGCATCGATGACGTTCGTGGAGTCGAAGCGTCCTCCCAAACCGACTTCGAGCAGCAGCAAGTCGGCAGGCTCTTCCGCGAAGAGCAGCAGGGCCGCCGCCGTGGTGATCTCAAATACGGTGATCGGCTCGCCCGCATTCACCTTTTCGCAGCGGCGCAGGGCCTCGACCAGCCGGTCTTCCTCCACATAGCGCCCGCCACCGAAGCGGCCAATGCGGATGCGCTCGTGAAAGCGCACCAGATGGGGCGAGGTATAGACATGTACGGCAAGCCCGGCGCTTTCCAGGATCGCCCGCATGAAGGCGATGGTGGAGCCTTTGCCGTTGGTGCCCGCCACATGGATGGTCGGCGGCAGACGCCGCTCGGGGTGACCGAGTTGGGCCAAGAGTCGCTGAATGCGCCCGAGCGACAGATCGATCGCCTTCGGGTGCAGGGCGAGAAAGCGCGCGATCAGCGCATCGGAGGAGTCCATCACCCTGCCCTCGATCGATTACGCAGCCGCGGCCGGAGCCTTGGTGAAAAGGCGCGAAAGCCGGGCGATGGTGGCCTTCAGGTCGTGGCGGTGCACGACCATGTCCACCATGCCGTGATCCTTCAGATATTCGGCGCGCTGGAAGCCATCGGGCAGCTTCTCGCGGATCGTCTGCTCGATCACGCGTGGACCGGCAAAGCCGATGAGCGCGCCTGGCTCCGCCAGATGCACGTCGCCGAGCATGGCATAGGAAGCCGTGACGCCGCCCGTGGTCGGATTCGTCAGCACGACGATATAGGGAAGCTTCGCATCGCGCAGGCGGCGGATGGCCACCGTGGTGCGCGGCATCTGCATGAGGGAGAGGATGCCCTCCTGCATGCGCGCGCCGCCGGAGCCGGCAAAGAGGATGTAGGGCGTCTTCTTCTCGAGCGCCGTCTCGGCACCTTTGACGAAGGCCTCGCCCGCCGCCATGCCGAGGGAACCGCCCATGAAGCCGAAATCCTGCACGGCAAGGGTCATCGGCACGTTCTCGACCCGGCCGAAGCCGACCTTGAAGGCGTCCTGCTGGCCGGTCTTGGCGCGGGCGTCCTTCAGGCGGTCGATATAGCGCTTCTCGTCGCGGAACTTCAGCGGATCGATCGGAGCTTCCGGCAGCGCCACATCGAGCCAGGTGCCGCCGTCGAACATCAGGCCGAGGCGCTGGGTCGCCGAAATGCGCATGTGGTGGTTGGAACCGGGGATCACCCACTGGTTCGCCTCCACATCCTTGTGGAACACGACCTGGCCCGTATCCGGGCACTTGATCCAGAGATTGTCCGGCGTCTCGCGCTTGAAGAGCGTCTTGATCTTCGGACGGACGACTTCGGAAATCCAGTTCATGATTCACATACCTTCTTTTCAGCAGGAACTCCGGAGCCCTCATCCTGAGGAGGCGCATCGCGCCGTCTCGAAGGACGAGGGCGTCTCCAGCCCCCTCTGGAACCGGCATCCTGATCCTTCGAGCCGCTTGCTCCGCAAGCCCTCAGGATGAGGACGCCTTTCGTTAGCCCTAAGCCGCCGCGCGCTTCGCCACCGAGCGCACGCCTTCGCTCAATTCCTTCACCAATGTGGTGACGGCCTCGACCGTGCGCGAGGTGGCGCGGTCGTTCGCGTCGAGGGTGCCCTTGAGGGCGTCGATCAGCGCCGAGCCGACCACGACGCCGTCCGCCCCCTTGGCCACCGCCGCCGCATGGGCGCCGCTCTTCACGCCGAAGCC
This sequence comes from Microvirga sp. 2TAF3, assembly GCF_052114965.1. Lineage (NCBI taxonomy): Bacteria > Pseudomonadati > Pseudomonadota > Alphaproteobacteria > Hyphomicrobiales > Methylobacteriaceae > Microvirga > Microvirga sp. 2TAF3. The sequence goes on from NZ_JBFRFT010000001.1 coordinate 303,179, forward strand.
CACCACCACGGGCAGGGGCGTATGGCGCTTGATGCGTTCCACCGAGGTGGCGACCTTGCCGAAATCGGGAGTCGCAGCGCCGGTGATGCCGGTGATGGAAACGTAATAAACGAACCCTGCCGTATTGGCGAGTACCGCAGGCAGACGCTTGTCGTCCGTGGTCGGGGTGGCAAGGCGGATGAAGGCGAGCCCCGCTTTCAGCGCGGGCAGGCACAGCTCGTCGTCCTCCTCCGGCGGCAGATCGACAACGATCAGGCCATCCACCCCCGCTTCCTTGGCATCGTTGAGGAAGCGCTCGACGCCATAGACGTAGATCGGATTGAAATAGCCCATGAGAATGATCGGCGTCTCGCTGTCTTCCTTGCGGAAGCGGCGCACGAGATCAAGGGTTTTGACCGTGTTCTGGCCGACCTTGAGGGCGCGCAGGCCCGCCGCCTGGATCGATGGGCCGTCGGCCATCGGATCGGTGAACGGCATGCCGAACTCGACGATGTCCGCCCCGGCCTTCGGCAGGTTCCGCATGATTTCGAACGAGGTCTCAAGATCCGGATCGCCGGCCATGACATAAGTGACGAGCGCGGCGCGGCCTTCCGCGCGGCATTTCTCAAAACGGGCTTCGATGCGGGAGGTCATCACGACTTGCCAACTTTGCAAATGGGGCGATTGAACGGAGCACCCAGCTTCTCGGGAGCTTCGTATTCCCCCTCGCCTGGCCGCACGGTCAAGCGCGCAATGGTGAACTTTTTCACCAGACGCTCGCCCTGATGAAACTCGCAATTGATGTTGCGTGCCTCAGCAGGCTTCTCGTTGGGGTTGAAGAACAGTAGGAAGACGGTCGACGTCCGGGCATTGGAACTCTGAACGACCGTCTTGATGTTCATCCCCCGATATTCGACGGGCTTCAGCCCCTGCGCAAGACAAGGCGAGCCTGCGATGGTCAATGCCCCAAGGGCGATCAGAAACAGACGGCTCACAGCTTATTCCCCAGAATCTCGGCAATCTGCGGAACATCCTTGTCGCCGCGACCGCTGATGTTCACCACCATCAGGTGGTCCTTCGGCTTCTTGGGGGCGAGTTCGATGACCTTGGCGATGGCATGGCTCGATTCGAGGGCCGGCAGAATGCCCTCGAGCCTTGAACAGAGCTGGAAGGCGTCCAGCGCCTCCTGGTCGGTCGCAGAGATGTAATTCACGCGGCCGACATCGTGCAGCCAGGAATGCTCCGGACCGATGCCGGGATAATCCAGCCCCGCCGAGATGGAATGAGCGTCCTGGATCTGGCCGTCATCGTCCATGAGGAGATAGGTGCGGTTGCCGTGCAGCACGCCGGGACGGCCGCCGGTGAGCGAGGCCGCGTGGAGCTTGTCGAGGCCGTGGCCCGCCGCTTCGACACCGTAGATCTCCACCCCGCGATCGTCGAGGAAGGGATGGAACAGGCCGATGGCATTGGAGCCACCGCCGACGCAGGCGATGAGCGAGTCGGGCAAACGGCCTTCGGCCTGCATCATCTGCTCGCGGGTCTCGTTGCCGATGACGCATTGGAAATCGCGCACCATGGCCGGATAGGGATGCGGCCCCGCCACCGTGCCGATGCAATAGAAGGTGTCGGCGACGTTAGTGACCCAGTCGCGCAACGCCTCGTTCATGGCGTCCTTCAGGGTCCTGGTGCCGGATTGCACCGGCACGACCTTGGCGCCGAGCATGTTCATGCGGAAGACGTTGGGCTTCTGCCGCTCCACATCGACCGCGCCCATATAGACGATGCATTCCAGCCCGTAGCGGGCGCAGAGGGTCGCGGTGGCGACGCCGTGCTGGCCAGCGCCGGTCTCGGCGATGATGCGCTTCTTGCCCATGCGGCGGGCGAGAAGGATCTGGCCCAGCACGTTGTTCACCTTGTGCGCGCCGGTATGATTCAGCTCTTCGCGCTTGAAATAGATCTTGGCCCCGCCCGACAGGCCAGAAGCCGTCGATACTTCACGAAGATGCTCGGTCATGCGCTCGGCGAAATAGAGCGCGCTCGGGCGGCCGATGTAATGGGTCATCATCGATGACATTTCGGCATGGAAGGCCGGGTCGGCCTTGGCCTCGGCATAGGCCTTTTCCAGCTCGAGGATGAGCGGCATCAGGGTCTCGGCCACGAAGCGGCCGCCGAACATGCCGAAATGGCCGCGCTCATCGGGGCCGGTGCGGAAGGAATTGGGTTGGGGCTGCGTTGTCACGCTTGTCCTGCCTTACGCTGTGAGCATTCGTCGAAAAGCGGGATACCGGATTTCCGACGGGAATGCGCGAATTTAATGAGCCAGCGCGGCGTATGCCGCACGAGCCGCCTCGATGAAGGCCACGATCCTGGCCGGATCCTTGATCCCCGGCCTGCTCTCCACCCCTGACGAAACGTCAACGGCACTCGCCCCCGTCAGGCGGATGGCCTCGGCCACGTTGTCGGGATTGAGGCCCCCTGACAACATGAAGGAGAGGCCGGGGTCAAGCCCGGCCAGGAGGCGCCAGTCGAAGGGCAGCCCGTTGCCGCCGGGCAGGGCATCCGGCGTGCGCGGGGGCTTCGCGTCGAGGAGGATATGGTCGGTAACCGCCGCATAGGACGGCAGGATATCGAGATCGGAGGCCTCCGCGATGCCGAGGGCCTTCATCACCGGACGCCCGAAGCGCGAGCGGATGTCCCTGACGCGCGCAGGCGTTTCATGACCGTGCAATTGCAGCAGGTCGGGATCGAAGGCCTCGACCACCTCGGCGATGGCTGCGTCATCCGCATCGACCAGAAGAACCGCGCGCCGGGCGCGGCCCTTGGCCTGTTGCGAGAGTTCGCGACCGACCTCAAGGCTCACATGGCGCGGGCTCTTGGGAAAGCGCGCGAAGCCGACGAAATCCGCACCCGCATCGAGGGCGGCGTCGAGGGTCTCAGGGGTCGAGAGTCCGCAGATCTTGATCAGACGTTCCATGGCGCGATGCTACGATGTTTGCGGCAGATGGCGCCACACCAGCATCGCCGCAGCCAGATCCTCCAGGGCGGCTCCGACCGATTTGAACAGGGTGATCGCGTCATCGGCTCTTTGCGGTGAATTGCGACAGAGATCGAAGAGATCGCCTTTCACATGACTCTCGGCAATCGCGCCACTCTTGAGGGCGAGCGCCACGTCGCCGCCCTCGCTCTTGGCAGCGTGTGTGTCCACGTAGATTTCGGCCTTGCGCAAAGCCTCGTCGTCGGCCTCGCGCATACTCAGATTAAAGGCGCCGACGAGATCGAGATGGGCGCCCGCCTTCAGCCACGCGCCCTTCACGATGGGCTCGGCCGACAGGGTAGCGCAGGAGACGAGGTCCGCTTCGCGCACCGCGCCCTCGAGATCGGTCACGGCGGTGACCGGCAGGCCTTCCGCTTGAAGCCGCGCAGCCAGATCCCGCGCCCTTTCCGGACGGTGGTTCCACAGGGCCACTTCCCGGATCGGGCGCTGGCTCATATGGGCGCGGATCAGGAAGGGGGCGAGGGAACCGGAGCCGATCATGACCATGCGGCTGGCGTCCTGTCGTGCCAGAAAGCGCGCCGCGAGCGCCGAAGCCGCGGCCGTGCGCCAGACGGTGAGTCGCGTGCCGTCGAGGGCCGCGCGGGGCTCTCCCGTCGCGCCGTCCATCAGCAGATAGGTGCCGAGAACGCTCGGCAGATTTTTGGCTCCGTTGTCAGGAAACACCGAGACCACCTTCACGCCGACGAAGCCGCCTTCCGTGGCGGGGCCGGTCCAGGCGGGCATGAGCAGGAGCGTACCGTGGCTGCCTGCGCGTTCGATCTCGTGGTGATGGCGAACCGGGGTGACGATGCCCCCGCGAAAGGCTTCGCTTAAGGCATCGATCAGGGCGGGAAAGGTGAGAGCCCGATCGATTTCGGCGGAGGTGATGACGCGCATTAAGGGCCTAGGGCGTTTTTCGTAAAAGTGGGCTTCCGGTTTTGCGAAAGAAAACGCGTCCCTTCAAGACAATTGAGCTTTCCTCATGAATTCGAGTTCATGAGGAAAGCTCAGTAGGACGGGGTCTGCGACGGCGGCAGGGCCGGCAGGGAGGAGGAGCTCCGAGTCTGCGACCGCAGGCGCTCGGTCTCGTTACGCAGGTGATTTACCTCGCGGCGGAACTGGCGGCGGGCGCGGCGGTGCTTGCCCTGCGCGAGCCACGTGGCCGTGCCGCCGATCACGATTCCGACCATGACGGCGGCGAAAATGATGGCGAAGAGCGGAAGCTGCGTCGCGAATTCCGGCGCATCCTGGGAAAAGGGATCGAGCGACAGCATGACCGGAGAGCGGTTCGCGACCGCGAGCAGCACGATCAGGACCGCGATCGGCAGGAGGATGAGCGCCTTGAGAAAGCGAATCACAGACAATCCTCTCCTTTTATTGGGCTGCCGTCTTCAGGGCTTTCGGCGACGTGTTGAGGCGCTGGCGCATCTCCTTGCCCGTCTTGAACACGGGCACGACCTTCTCGGAGATGTCGACGGACTCGCCGGTGCGGGGGTTGCGGCCGGTACGGGCATCCCGCTTCTTGACCGAGAAGGCCCCGAAGCCACGCAGTTCCACCCGGTCGCCACGGGCAAGGGCATCGGCGATGGTGTCGAGAATCGCGTTCACGATGTTCTCCACGTCTCGCTGATACAAATGCGGGTTCTGCTCGGCGATTTTGAGCACCAGTTCGGATTTGATCATTGGGCTGTTATATCTTTGATGCGGCTTTACTTTTCGGAAGGGTGCCAGACCGCCAGGAGACCGTCAAGCTGGGCAGCCTGGACGCCCGTGGCCGCCCGACGGAAGGAATCGGCCACGCTTTCGAATCCTAGCAGGTCGGCGCTGGTGGCCGCCCAGGCAAAGATCGAGAAGTCCCGTTCGCCGCGCGGTCTCCAATCGCGCACGGGGAGATTCGGATGCACGCCCTTTTCCCGCTCGAGCCAGGCGATGGCATCCCGTTCGCCGCCGATCGCGTCGACGAGCTTCAGGGGCACGCCCTGGTGGCCGCTGAAGATCTGCCCCGTGGAGACGGTGGCCAGTTCCTCATCGCTCATGTGCCGACGCTCGCGCACCAAACGCTTGAACCAATCATAGGTGTCGTTGACCACCAGCGTCAGGGCGGCGCGCGCTTCGGGGCTGGTGGGCTTGAAAGGGCTGGGCTCGGCCTTGAGAGGCGCGGACTTCACCTCCTCCACCTTCACGCCCACATGGCCGAGAAGGCCGGAGAGATCCGGATACTGGAACAGCACGCCGATGGAGCCGACGAGGGAAGTCTCCCGGGCGACGATGTGGTCGGTGGCGATGGCGGTGATGTAGCCGCCAGACGCCGCTGTGCCATCCACGAAGGTCACGACCGGCTTCCTCTCGGAGAGTCGCCGGATGTTGCGGAAAAGCTCCTCGGAGCCGGTGGTGGTGCCGCCGGGGCTGTTGATGGAAATGACGACGCCGGAGACGGACTTGGCCTTGCCGACCCGATCCATGAGATCCGCCAGCCGCTGGTTGCCGGCGATGAATCCGTGGATGGAAATGCGTGCGACATGGGCCGAACCGCCGAAGCCCAGGCGGTTCGCGGCCGTATAGCCTAAGGCGACGATGGCAGCGATGAGGGCCAGGAACCCGGTCACGCGCCAGAAGGTCAGTTTGCGGCGCAGGCGGCGGCGGTCGGCGATGGCTTCGGCGTCGATGGACATCGGTCTCGTCTCTCGATTCTGGCAATCCGGGCGAAAGGCGGCACCCTATCCCGATTTTCGGTTTCGTCGAACCCGAAAGCCGGCAGAAGGTTTCACAGGGGGCCATTTTCCCGCAACCGGGCATCCTGTCCTAGGAAAAGGCTTATGGTAGAGGCAGATAGGGCGGCAAGGCGCCGAGCCAATAAAGATCTCGCCTTCCGCAACATGATCGGGACAAGAGGCCTGCGGTCGCCCGCCAGGATCATCGGCCATCGCATTCTAGAGCATCGTGCGCAAAAGTGGCCCCGGTTTTGCGGCCACACGATGCTCTCGCCAAAAGAGAAAGCATCGGATGATCCTAAAAGTGGAAGCCACTTTCAGGTCCGAGGCTTTAGGAAATCGTCCGAGGCCAGAAGAACCAGAGCAGAAGCGCCGCCGCCAGGAACCATAGAACGACGATCGCCCAGGCAGCGGCCCTGCTCATCGGCCGCTCTGCCCGCATCCGTGCCCCGGCCCGAAATTCGTCCATCAGGACAGGCGGAATCAGCCTGACCGCGAGCAGGATGCCGAGCGGCACGAGGATCACATCGTCGAGATAGCCGAGCACCGGAATGAAATCGGGAATCAGATCGATGGGGCTCAGTGCATAGGCGGCGACCGCCATGGCGACGAGCTTGGCGTGCCAGGGCACGCGTGGGTCGCGCGCCGCAAGATAGAGCGCGACGATGTCGGTCTTGATGGCCCGGGCCCACCCGCGAAGGCGAGCCAGGAGGCCGGTATCCTGCGTCGAGTACTTCATCGATCCCGTCTGAAAGCCCGATGCTGGCCCATAAAAAACCCGCGCGAGGGACCCGCGCGGGTTCTGAAGAGAAGTCCCCGGATCAGGTCCGGGGACGATCAGACCGTTACCGGCCCGATCACTTCTTGTCGGTGCGGGCCTTGAGGGCGGCACCCAGGATGTCGCCGAGCGAGGCACCCGAATCGGCCGAGCCGTACTGCGCCATGGCTTCCTTCTCCTCCGCGACCTCGAGGGCCTTGATGGAGAGGGTGACGCGGCGCGCCTTGCGGTCGAACTGGGTCACGCGGGCATCGACCTTCTCGCCGGCGGCGAAGCGCTCGGGGCGCTGGTCGGCGCGATCGCGCGCAAGCTCGTTGCGCTTGATGAAGGTGGAGAGGTCGGTATCGACGATCTTCACCTCCAGGCCGCCGTCCTTCACCTCGAGAACCTCGCAGGTGACGACCTGGCCCTTCTTCAGCTCGCCGGCTTCGGCGAAGGGATCGCCGCCCAGCTGCTTGATGCCGAGCGAGATGCGCTCCTTCTCGACGTCCACGTCGAGAACCTGAGCGCGCACCATGTCGCCCTTCTTGAAGTCGTCGATGACCTGCTCGCCCGGACGGTTCCAGTCGAGGTCCGAAAGGTGGACCATGCCGTCGACGTCGTTCTCGAGGCCGATGAAGAGACCGAACTCGGTCTTGTTCTTCACTTCGCCTTCGACTTCCGAGCCGACGGGATGCTTCTCGGCGAAGGCCTCCCACGGGTTCTGAAGCGTCTGCTTCAGGCCCAGCGAGATGCGGCGCTTCACCTGATCGACTTCGAGGATCACGACCTCAACCTCCTGCGAGGTGGAGATGATCTTGCCCGGATGAACGTTCTTCTTCGTCCAGGACATCTCGGAGACGTGGATCAGGCCTTCGATGCCCGGCTCGAGCTCCACGAACGCACCGTAATCGGTGATGTTCGTGACGCGGCCCTTCAGCTTGGCGCCGACGGGGTAGCGGGCGGCGATGCCTTCCCACGGATCGGCCAGGAGCTGCTTGATGCCGAGCGAGATGCGGTGCGTGTCGTGGTTGATCTTGATGATCTTCACCTTGACCGTCTGGCCGATGTTTACGACCTCGGACGGGTGGTTCACGCGTCTCCACGCCATGTCGGTGACGTGCAGCAGGCCGTCGATGCCGCCGAGATCAACGAACGCACCGTATTCGGTGATGTTCTTGACCACGCCGTCGATGACCTGACCCTCTTCGAGGTTGGCCACGAGCTCGGAACGCTGCTCGGCGCGGCTCTCTTCGAGAACCGTGCGGCGCGACACGACGATGTTGCCGCGGCGGCGGTCCATCTTGAGGATCTGGAACGGCTGAGCCACGCCCATGAGCGGGGTGACGTCGCGCACCGGACGGATATCGACCTGGGAGCGCGGCAGGAACGCCACGGCGCCGTCGAGATCGACGGTGTAGCCGCCCTTTACCTGGTTGAAGATCACGCCGTTGACGCGCTCGTTGGCCTCGAAGGCCTTCTCGAGCTTCACCCACGATTCTTCGCGGCGGGCCTTGTCACGGGAGATGACGGCTTCGCCCAGCGCATTCTCGATGCGCTCGACATAGACCTCGACCTCATCGCCGACCTTCAGTTCGCGGTCGCGGTTGGGGCCGGCAAATTCCTTGAGGGCGACGCGTCCCTCGGTCTTCGCGCCGATATCGATGACCGCGACGTCTTTCTCGATCGCGACCACCTTGCCCTTCACGACCGAGCCTTCGCTGATCTCGTTCGTACGGAAGGATTCTTCGAGCAGGGCCGCGAAATCTTCACGGCTCGGCTGTTGCAAAGCTGCAGACATAGGTTCTCCTGAATGGCCCAATCAAAGGGGCAACGCCGGCGGCTCGTGTTAAGGGCCGCTTCCATCCGCCGCTGCCAGGGACGCCCCATCCGGGCCAGATCCAAGGCATGCCGCTCAAAGAGCGGGCCGGCGTATCATCGACGGATGAAAACGCTTTGTCCGTCAGGATTTGAGGAACACCGCCAGGGCACGCTAAAACGCACCCTCCACGCTCTTACCGTCAAAGTCTTGTCGGATGGGCGTTCTTTTATCGCGTTTCGCCCCGAATAACAAGCTTTCCGGACCAGGCGCGCACGAGCCATGGGGCGGGCATTACATGGGCGTTACATGGGAAAGTCCGACCGCCGCGCTCGCCCGCCCGCCCATTCGAGGGCCCGCTCGAGCCGGTCGTTGCCCCAGAACAATTCCCCGTCCTCGGCCAGGAAGGTAGGAGCGCCGAAAATGCCGCGAGACTGGGCAACCTCCCCGACCCGGCGCAGGCGGGTCTTGTTGGCCTCCGTTTCGGCCTCCTCCAGGACGGAAGCCGCATCGATGCCGAGCCCGGTCAGGATCTCGGCCAGGAGGGCAGGATCGCTGATATTGCGGCCCTTGCCGAATTCCGCGGCGAAGACCGCCCGGGTGAAGGCGGGCGTCCAGCCCCGATCCGTACCGACGAGGGCGACGCGCGTGGCCAGCAGGCTGTTCTGGGGAAAGGGGTTGGGTTTGCAGAACGGGATGCGCAGGCGGGCAGCCTCCCGCTCCATGTCGCGCCACATATGGCGCCCCTTGGCGGGGTAGAGATTGAAAGGCGAGGAGGTCCATCCCTGAGCGCCGAAGATCGGGCCGAGCAAAAAGGGCCGCCAGAGCAGGCCCACCCCCGCCGCCTCGGCCGCCTCCTCGATGCGCATGGTGGCGAGATAGGAATAGGTCGAGGCGAAATCGTACCAGAATTCGAGAATGGGCCGGCGCATCGGGAATGCCTCTCGTCGTCGAGGTCCGTGGATCCGGTCGCGAACAGCAGTTCTTGAGCCGGCTCACTCCGGATACGGCTCCCTAGCCTATCACGGCTTTTTCGGGCAGCTGCGCCATTTCCGGGCGGGGATGCCGTGGGTGCATATCAAATCCCAGGTTGCGCCGCCCAAGCTTCCGTTCTAAGTCGCGCATATCCTGTCACCTTGGAATCCCTGCTATGGCTGAAAAGCGCGTGAACAAGGTCGTGCTCGCCTATTCCGGCGGTCTCGACACCTCGATCATCCTCAAGTGGCTGCAGACCACCTATGGCTGCGAGGTCGTGACCTTTACCGCCGATCTCGGCCAGGGCGAGGAGCTGGAGCCGGCCCGCAAGAAGGCTGAACTCCTCGGCATCAAGCCCGAAAACATCTTCATCGAGGACCTGCGCGACGAATTCGTGCGCGACTACGTGTTCCCGATGTTCCGGGCCAACGCCCAGTACGAGGGTCTCTACCTGCTCGGCACCTCCATCGCCCGCCCGCTGATCGCCAAGAAGCAGATCGAGATCGCCGAGAAGGTCGGCGCGGACGCGGTCGCCCACGGCGCCACCGGCAAGGGCAACGACCAGGTGCGCTTCGAGCTCGGCTATTACGCCCTGAAGCCCGACGTGACCGTCATCGCCCCCTGGCGCGAATGGGACCTGCGCTCCCGCGAGCAGCTCATCGCCTTCGCTGAAGCGAACCAGATCCCGATCGCCAGGGACAAGCGCGGCGAGGCCCCGTTCTCCGTCGACGCCAATCTCCTGCACGCCTCCTCCGAGGGCAAGGTGCTGGAAGACCCGGCGGCCGAGGTTCCGGATTACGTCTATTCGCGCACCAACGATCCGGAATCGGCCCCCGACAAGCCGACCGTGATCTCCATCACCTTCGAGAAGGGCGATCCGGTCGCCATCGACGGCAGGAAGATGGGCCCCGCCGACCTTCTGGCCAAGCTCAACGAGCTCGGCCGCCTCAACGGCATCGGCCGTCTCGACCTGGTGGAAAACCGCTTCGTCGGCATGAAGAGCCGCGGCATGTACGAGACCCCCGGCGGCACGATCCTGTATCTCGCCCATCGCGGCATCGAGTCGATCACCCTCGACCGGGGCGCTGCTCACCTCAAGGATGAGCTGATGCCGAAATATGCCGAGCTGATCTATAACGGCTTCTGGTTCTCGCCGGAGCGCGAGATGCTCCAGGTCATGATCGACAAGTCCCAGGAATTCGTCACCGGCGAGGTCAAGCTCAAGCTCTACAAGGGCGGCGTCCATCTCATCGGCCGCGAGAGCCCCTACTCGCTCTACGACCAGGACCTCGTGACCTTCGAGGAAGGCGCCGTCGCCTACGACCACCGCGACGCCGCCGGCTTCATCAAGCTCAACGCGCTCCGGCTGCGGACGCTGGCGCAGCGGAAGAAGAAGCTGGGGCTGTGAGGTCAGTACAACGTCATGGCCGGGCTTATCCCGGCCATTTACGTCTTAGAAGCAGCGATCCAAATACGTTGATGTTTGTCACAAGGCCGAGCATGGCGCAGCGGCTATCGAAATTTTTTATTGTACTCGGAAATTACGCTCTCCAAATTGTTACGCTGAAATGAATCCTCGTAAGTTACAGTTGTAACCAAGATTTCGTCGTTTTTTCCTACAACTACTGACCCAAGAGCATTTGTATAATCATCATCGCTAGCATGTTGATGCATGTGGACAATAAGTCCATCGAAATAAAATCTGAAGATAGGTATTTTTCGCTCCGAATTGTTTTCGACAGCGGGAATAGTCTTCACATTTGCAACTGGGGCATAGTTATGAATCATGCCTATCGTTGAGAGCTGAATAAGAGAGGCAGGATAAAATGATATAGGATCAGAATCTCCTGCCAATATCATTACGCGAAGTTGTTCTAGATCCTGTCGAGATAATGCGATCTCTGAGAATTCAAATCGCTGAGTTACTGCCGCGCGCCAAAGAAGACTCAGGAAGAATAATCGGAGACGCTTTGTATCTATACCCTTGATTATCCGTATGCCCCAAGATGTACCTTCGAAGGGCTGATGTCCCTCTGTAAGAACTGTCATTGGCCCCCAGCCGCTCCAAACGAGGCGGTGTTTCCTCATTTCAGTAATGGCCCATGTATCCAGTGCAGTAAGTATGTCTTCTCCCGCCTGCGTTACGAGATGTTTGTCATACCAACTATCCCAACGACGTTCGGGCAATTTTCCAGAGCCATATTGAATGAGTGGTGCTCCTGCTACAGCAGGGCGCGTCAATGCTTTTGGAATTAAGTGTGAGGCTATGAGCTTACCGTTCTTGCCCGTAAGCTTGCAGATTCCCTGACTCAATTTGCGTCCCTAACCTCAAAGCTAGTTTTGGAGACTAACCCAGACTTTTGGGTCTCGCATAGTCAGTTTGTTCTATTTTTGTTCTTGACAATCGTCCTAGCCTTGGCTATGTCTTGGCCTGTCCCGACCCACCGAGGGGCGCGCTCGCGAGGCGTCGTGATTGTGGGGTCGGGCACGGTCTCGCGGAGAAGGTCACGCAACCTGCTCCGGCGGGAGGCCCAGGCTGTTGTGGTTGGGCTCGCGGTTGGTCCGCGACCGCCCGCTTGTTGTAACAAGCGGTGTCCGTCGCGGGCAGCGTGTGAGCCGGCGTCGCCTGTCCGCCTAAACAAACCGTGCGCGAGGTGCCATCCGGCTCTTCCCCCTCTCCCTTCCATCATCGAGCCGGACCGCACGTCGCGCCTCCCTCGATCACCGTCCAGGCTTGGGGCATTCCTGCCCCGAGCCCGAAGGCGCTTGCCTCACGCTCTTTGACAACCCAGCTGTGCCGTTGCGACCGTATCGATCACTCTGCGACAGCGCAGATGCGTCTCTTCACCTTCCGAACCGGCCCCACCGCCCTACCTCAAGGTTCGAAGCCGCTCGCGGAGATCCCCATGCTCTGGTCCATTCCGGTCGGGCGCATCGCCGGGACGGTGGTGCGCATTCATGTGACCTTTCTGCTGCTCCTTGTCTGGATCGGCGCGGCGCAATGGCAGCGCGGCGGGCGCGAGGCGGCTATCGATGGGGTGCTGTTCATCGTGCTCCTCTTCGCCTGCGTTCTCGCGCATGAGTTCGGACATATCCTGACCGCGCGGCACTATGGCATCCGCACCCCGGAGGTGACCCTCTGGCCCATCGGCGGCATCGCCAGTCTGGAGCGCATTCCCGACAAGCCGCGGGAGGAGCTGATCGTGGCTCTGGCGGGGCCGGCCGTGAACGTCGCGATCGCGGTGGTGCTCATTCTGGCGCTCGGTGCGCGCCTGAGCGGGGCCGCCATGGCCGAGATGGACAATCCTCATGCCGGGCTGATCGCGCGGATCGCCGCCGCCAACATCATCCTCGTCCTGTTCAACCTAATCCCCGCCTTCCCGATGGATGGCGGGCGGGTGCTGCGCGCGCTGCTTGCCATGCGCATGAACCATGTCGCGGCGACCCGTCTCGCGGCGCGGATCGGCCAGGGCGCGGCTTTCGTCTTCGCCCTTGTCGGCCTGTTCGTGAATCCGATGCTGATCATCATCGGCCTCTTCGTCTATCTCGCGGCCACCGCCGAATCCCAGCACGTGGCCTTCCAGGATGCGACCCGGGGACTGCCCCTGCGCTCGGTCATGATGAGTTCCGTCGAGACGCTCTCGACCTCATCGACCCTGAACGACGCGGTCGATCTGATGCTCCGCACGTCCCAGAAGGAATTTCCCGTCGTGGACGGCTCCGGCAGACCGCAGGGTCTCCTGACCCGGGAGGGCCTGATCATGGCCCTGCACCAGGGCGGCCCGGCGACGCCGGTCCTGGGAGCGATGACGCGGGACGTGCCGACGGCTCTCGACCGGCAGCCCTTCGACACCGCCGTCGCCCTCCTCAACAAGGCGAAGGCTCCGGCGCTCCTCGTCGTCGACGATGCGCAGAAGCTCGTGGGGCTTCTGACGCCGGAGAATATCGGGGAGATGATGATGGTGCGCAGCGTCCGCCCGGACTGGCGCTTCTACGGCCGGCGGTCCTACCTCCCGGGTCCCATTGGCACGAGCCGGGAATGACGGACAGGCCGTTTTACGGTTTCTGGACCTCTTGCGGTGTCGTCCCGCCGCCGTCGAGCACGAATTTCCACGAGCCGTCGGGCTGCTTCTTCCAGATGGTCACATAGACCCCGTGAGACTTGATCTCGCCGCCGTCCCGCACCTTGTAGCGCCCGAACGTGTAGCCGAGATCCTGGCTCTGGGCGATTTCCGCCTTCAGTGGCTCCCAGCTCAAGGGCGAGCCGGGCACCTTAGAGAACGCGTCGACCAGCTCGCTTTTGCCGAGAAGGGGCATGTTGCCGGGGCGGATCATGGTCGGATTCTCGGCCGAATAGGCGATGAAGGCTTTGCCCATCCCATCCTGCTGGGCCATTTCGTTGAAAGCCTTATCGGCATCGATCAATTGCTGGGCTGACATTTTTTCTTCTGCCATGGCGTTGAAGGCGGAGAGCAGGCAAACCCCTGTCGCAATTGCGGTTTTTCGGAGCGGGCGCATCGTTTTCTCCCTTTATTGAAATCTTATAACAACTCCCGAAGCATCCGCCTAGGGTCAGATCCGATGACGCAGCCCTATTGCCGCCGCCCGCTCATCACTATATTGCAGTGCAATCAATTTCCGCCCGGTTCGAGCCAGGGGCGCGGGGACATCCACCGCGAGCCGGGCTGCTTTGCTTTGAAAGACCCCCTTATGAAACTGCGCAATATCGCCATCATCGCCCACGTCGACCATGGCAAGACGACCCTCGTCGACAAGCTTCTCTCCCAGTCGGGAAGCTTCCGCGAGAACCAGCGCGTGGAAGAGCGCGCGATGGACTCGAACGACCTCGAGAAAGAGCGCGGCATCACGATTCTCGCCAAGGCGACCTCGGTCGTCTGGAAGGATACCCGCATCAACATCGTCGACACCCCCGGCCACGCCGATTTCGGCGGCGAGGTGGAGCGAATCCTGAGCATGGTCGACGGCGCCATCGTTCTTGTGGACGCGGCCGAGGGCCCGATGCCGCAGACCAAGTTCGTGGTGTCCAAGGCCCTCAAGATCGGCCTGCGCCCCATCGTCGCCATCAACAAGATCGACCGGCCCGACGCACGTCATCAGGAAGTCATCAACGAGGTGTTCGACCTCTTCGCCGCGCTCGACGCCACCGACGAGCAGCTCGATTTCCCCATCCTCTACGGCTCGGGCCGCAACGGCTGGATGGCGAAGTCCCCTGAGGGCCCGAGCGACCAGGGCCTCGCGCCCCTGTTCGATCTCGTGCTCGAGCACGTGCCCCCGGCCAAGACCGAGGAAGGCCCTTTCCGCATGCTCGGCACCCTGCTCGAAGCCAACCCCTTCCTCGGCCGCATCGTCACCGGCCGCATCAGCTCCGGCTCGGTGAAGCCGAACCAGGCGATCAAGGTACTCGACCGTGAAGGCAACGTGGTCGAGACGGGCCGCGTGTCAAAGATCCTCGCCTTCCGCGGCCTGGAGCGTCAGCCGATCGAACTGGGTGAAGCCGGCGACATCGTCTCCATCGCAGGACTCGTCAAGGGCTCGGTGGCGGACACCTTCTCGGCGCTTGAGAACGACATTCCGATCCAGGCCCAGCCGATCGATCCGCCGACCGTCACCATGTCCTTCATCGTCAACGATAGCCCGCTTGCCGGCACCGAGGGCGACAAGGTCACGAGCCGTATGATCCGCGATCGCCTGTTCAAGGAAGCGGAAGGCAACGTGACCCTCAAGATCGAGGAAGCGGCGGACAAGGACTCGTTCTACGTCTCCGGCCGCGGCGAATTGCAGCTCGCCATTCTCATCGAGACCATGCGCCGCGAGGGCTTCGAGATCGCCGTGTCGCGTCCCCGCGTGGTGATGAAGAAGGACGAGGCCACGGGCCAGCTTCTCGAGCCGATCGAGGAAGTCGTGATCGACGTGGACGAGGAGCATTCCGGCGTCGTGGTGCAGAAGATGTCCGAGCGCCGTGCCGACATGGTGGAGATGCGCCCGTCCGGCGGCAACCGCCAGCGTCTCGTGTTCTACGCTCCCACCCGTGGCCTCATCGGCTATCAGGGCGAGCTGATGACCGATACGCGCGGCACCGCCATCATGAACCGCCTGTTCCACGCTTACGAGCCCTACAAGGGCGAGATCGCAGGCCGCCGCAACGGCGTGCTGATCTCCAACGACCAGGGCGAGGCTGTCGCCTACGCGCTGTGGAACCTGGAAGATCGCGGCCCGATGATGATCGAGCCCGGCTGGAAGGTCTATCAGGGCATGATCGTCGGCGAGCACAACCGCGAGAACGATCTCGAGGTGAACGTGCTGAAGGGCAAGAAGCTCACCAACATCCGCACCACCTCGAAGGACGAGGCGGTGCGCCTGACGCCGCCGATCCGCATGACGCTGGAGAAGTCGCTGGCCTGGATCCAGGACGACGAACTCGTCGAGGTAACGCCGAAGTCGATCCGCATCCGCAAGGCGATCCTCGACCCGAACGACCGCAAGCGCGCCGAACGTTCGAAGGAAGCCTTGAGCGCTTAAGAAGCCTCAAGCCTTTCGAGAAATGAATAGGCCGCCCTTGAAACCGAGGGCGGCCTTTTTTCGTGACGGGCCTCAACCGTCATTCCGGCCGAAGCGCAACGGAGAGCCGGAATCGCATGCGACAGGGAAACGCCAAGAAAAACACGTTTCCGGCTTCCGCCTTACGGCTCCGGGATGGTGGACCGCACGCCTGTTCCGACGCTCAGCCGCTGGTGGAATCCGTCGCGTCGCATTCTCCCGCTTCCGGCAGGGTGCCGGCGCCGGGAGTCGCCTGGTCGCTGGTCAGGCCGGGTTTTGCGTGCGGACCCGCGGCCGGGAGCTTCCTGGCCTCGCCCGGATCGCCAGGGCGCCGCTCGTTCTTTTCGGTTGCTAGGTCCGCCTTGGGATCCGACTGCTCGGTGGGCCCGGTATCCTGCTGGCTGTTGTTTCCATAACCGGCATAGCCCATGGGAATTCTCCTGTGATCGATCCAGAAGGCACTCAGCCCGGACGGTGACGACGCTCCTTCGCAGGATCGCCCGTGCCCTTGCCGGTAGTAGCGCGCTCGATGGCCTCAGCGGTGGCATCCTTGTCCTTCGGAGAAAGGCTGGCATCGCTCAGGTGTTTCGTCGTCTGCGGGGTCTCGGCGGCCGTCAGGTCGGAATGACCCTCGTCCCGGTTGCCTGCGCCGCCCATGGACTGGCGATAAGCGTAAGCCTCGCCGCCGGGTTCGTCCCACACCTTGCGCATGGTGTCGTTGGCCTCGGGGCCCTTGTTCGACGTGTCGGCAACGCCGCCGCCGCGCTGCTCGTTGCGGATTTGATCCGCCGTCTGGTTCTTCAATGAATGGGGTACGTGCCTGTCCGCCATCGCAAACTCTCCTTGAAACAAGTCTTTCAAGGGGAACCCGGCGGAGGGGGTAAGGTTCTGGCCAAGCTCTCCGTTCGATCAGTCAGACGGAGGCCAAGCCTTTCATGAAGTCCGGAAGAGGGCGGCCCTCGGAGACGAGGAAAGCCGCCATGGCCCCGGCAACCTGCCTCACGGCCGGGCGGGCCGTGATTCTCGCGCGCCAGCGGAGCAGCCCCGGAGTGGCCTCGGTCATGCCCGCTCCCATGCGCGCGCCGAAAAGCTGCGCCATGTAGAAAGCGATATCGGCGAAGGAGTAGGGCCCGGCGAGATAGTCGCGCCCGTCGAGCTGCCGCTCCATCTCGCCATAGAAGCGGGCGGCCTGGTCGCGCGCAGCGATCGCGGCGGGATCCTCAGGCGTATCCTGCAGGCCCATCAGCCGGATGATGGGCGGGAAGTAGACCTCGTCCGATTTATGCTCGATGAGGCGCGCCCGCGCCCGCTCCGCCGGGTCTGCCGGCCAGAGCGGCGGGTTGGGCGCGACATCTTCGAGATATTCGAAGATCTGGGTCGAATCGAAAATCTCCAGATCCCCATGGATCAGGACCGGCACCTGCCGCTTGGGATTGATACGCAGCACCTCGGGATGTTTCGGCTCGTACAACCGCTTCATCTCGAAGGGCACCATGACGAGTTCGAAGGCGAGCCCCTTCTCCAGGGCGGCGATCTGCGCCTTGGCCCCGAACATGCTCAAAGGACCGGAGAACAGGCGCATCGGGGCATCGGGCGCAATCATGGTATTCCTTTCGTCAGAGCATGATCCGAGCCCGGGGCCACGTCAGCGAAACGCAGACCCCGGTTTTCTGAAAAGATCAGGGCCCGCCATCATAGACAAAAGAAAAGGGCAGCCGCAGCCGCCCTTTCGTAACGTCCACATGGAAAGCTCAGAGCCCCTCGAACAGGGCGCTCGAAATGTAGCGCTCGGCGAAGGAGGGCGCGACGGTGACGATGCGCTTGCCCTTGAACTCGGGCCGCGCCGCGATCTCGAGCGCCGCCGCCACGTTGGCGCCGGTGGAGATGCCGCCGGGAATGCCCTCGAGCTTGGCGAGCTTGCGCGCGATGTCGAAGGCGGTCTGGTTGCCGACCGTCACCACGTTGTCGATGACCGAGCGGTCGAGGACGTCCGGCACGAAACCTGCGCCGATGCCCTGGATCTTGTGCGGGCCGGGTTGGCCGCCGGAGAGAACCGGGGAATCCTCGGGCTCGACCGCGATGATCTTCAGGTTCGGCAGGCGGGGTTTCAGCACCTGGCCGACGCCCGTCATGGTGCCGCCTGTGCCGACGCCGGCCACGAAGGCGTCGAGCTGGCCGTTGGTGTCGTTCCAGATCTCCTCCGCCGTCGTCCTGCGGTGGACCTCCGGGTTCGCCGGATTCTTGAACTGCTGCGGCATCACCGAATTCGGGATTTCCTGCAGAAGCTCCTCGGCCTTGGCGATGGAGCCCTTCATTCCCATGGGGCCGGGCGTGAGCACCAGCTCCGCACCGAGATAGGCCAGCATCTTGCGTCGTTCGAGGGACATGGTCTCCGGCATGACCAGGATCAGCCGGTAGCCGCGCGCGGCCGCGACGAAGGCGAGCGCGATGCCGGTATTGCCCGAGGTCGGCTCGATCAGGGTCGCGCCGGGCTTGATATGACCCGCAGCTTCCATGGCCTCGATCATGCTGACGCCGATACGGTCCTTCACGCTCGAAATCGGGTTGAAGAACTCAAGCTTGACGAGAATTTCGGCGTCGACGCCGCTCTCTTTCGGCAGGCGGTTCAGGCGAACGAGGGGCGTGTTGCCGATGGTCTCGGTGATGGAACCATAAATGCGGCCGCGGCCCGGCTTGTTGGCAGTGTCAGCCATGAAATTCTCCTCAAGGGTCAGGGTGGCTATTTATTCCTTTTAGCGTCTCATGTCGATAAATAGATTATATCACATACTAAATTGTGAAATCTACGGATGGCATCGGCTCGACAGCCGCCTCGGCCTGCGCCTGATGACAGAGGTCGTCCACGGTGACCCGATCCAGTTCGGCGAGGAACGCCTCGGTCCCCCGCCTGACCACGGGCGCGATGACGGTTTCGGCCAGGCGCGATTCAGGCAGGGGCGAGCCGCTTTCGTCCTCGCCTGCCGTCATGGCGACGCGGACGATCTCGCCCGCCGTGATCCGCCGCCGCTCGCGCGCCAGCTCGTAGCCGCCGCGCGGCCCGCGTACGCCTTTCAGAATGCCCTGACGGACGAGAGCCTGGAGGACCGGCTCGAGATGGCGGGGCGGCAGGTTGTGCCGGGCGGCAAGCGCCTTGGCGGAAACCGGCATCGGCCGGGCATGAAGCGCGATATCCGTGACGGCGGCGATGGCGAGCAGCGAGCGGCGCGACAGGAAATTCATCGGCCTCTCCCCGCAAGCCCTGTCGATCCGAAGCCCGCGGCCGCGCGCGGCGTCTCGTCGACGGCCTCGACCGCGATCGGCTCGACCATGGTCACGGGCGCGACGACCATCTGCGCGATACGCATGCCGCGCGTGATCGTGAAGGGCTTCTGCCCGAGATTGACGAGAAGCACCTGCACCTCCCCGCGATAATCCGCATCGATGGTCCCCGGCGCGTTCAGCACCGTCACCCCATGCCTGAAGGCAAGCCCGGACCGGGGGCGGACTTGCGCCTCGAAGCCCGGCTCCAATTGAATCACGAGCCCGGTCGGCACGAGGACCCGCGCCAGGGGCGCGAGAACGACAGGCGCATCGTCCGGATTGGCGGCGATCAGATCCATCCCCGCCGCCCCCGCCGTCTCATAACGGGGAAGCGGCAGATCGCCGGCATGGGCAAGACGCCGGATGCGAAGCAGATGGCTCATGGCTTCGCGCCTCCCGCCATTTGGCCCAGGCGCGCGATCAGCTTTTGCGCAACCTCGCTCTTCGACAGGGTCGGCCAGGTCTCGACGCCCGAGGCCGTGACGAGATGCACCGTGTTGCTGTCGCCGCCCATCACGCCCGTCCCCACCGAGACGTCGTTGGCGACGATGAGGTCGCAGCCCTTTTTCACAAGCTTCTGCTTGGCATGCTCGATCACGTGTTCCGTCTCGGCGGCAAAGCCCACCATCAGCGGCGGACGGCCCTCGTTGCGACGGGATATGGTGGCGAGAATGTCCGGGTTTTCGGTAAGCGAAAGCTCCGGCAGCTTTCCGCCGTTCTTCTTCATCTTCTGCTCGCCCGCATGGGCGACGCGCCAATCGGCGACGGCGGCGGCGAAGATGCCGATATCGGCGGGGAGAGCCTTTTCCACAGCGGCGAGCATCTCGCGGGCGCTTTCCACATGCAGGGTGGCGACGCCCGCCGGATCGGGCAGATCGACGGGTCCCGAGACCAGCGTCACCCGCGCACCGGCCTCCGCCGCGGCGCGGGCGATGGCATGGCCCTGCTTGCCTGAGGAGCGGTTGGCGATGTAGCGCACCGGATCGATGGGCTCATGGGTCGGCCCCGACGTGACGAGAACATGCTTGCCGGCAAGCGGGCCGGAAGGCGCGAGAAGCGTCTCGATGGCGGCGACGATTTCCAGCGGTTCGGCCATGCGGCCGGGGCCCGTTTCCGCCTCCGCCATGGCACCCTCGTTCGGCCCGACCACGTGAACGCCGTCGGCTCGGAGCGTCGCGAAATTGCGCTGCGTCGCCGGATGCAGCCACATGCGCACATTCATGGCGGGCGCGATCAGGATCGGCAGCGTGGTGGCGAGCAGCACCGTGGAGGCGAGATCGTCCGCATGGCCGCCCGCCATCTTAGCCATGAGATTGGCGGTGGCCGGCGCGACGACGATGGCATCCGCATCGCGAGCGAGGCGGATATGCCCGATATCGGCCTCGTCCTCCCGGTCGAACAGATCCGTATGGGTGCGCTGGCCCGAAATCGCGGAGGCCGCAAGCGGCGTGATGAATTGTTGCGCGCCCGCGGTGAGGATGCAGCGCACGGACGCGCCACGCTCGCGCAGGCGGCGGATCATGTCGAGGGACTTGTAGGCCGCGATCCCGCCGCCGATGACGAGGAGGATGCGTTTGCCCGACAGCACCATCGTTCAATAACCTCTTATCACGATGATCATCAGCGACAGCGCGATGATCCACAAGGCCACCGAACCCCAACGATTGCTGCGCGCCTCGGCGCGACCGATGGCGGAGACGCTTTCCGTATCGAGCGTCATGCCGCCTGCCGTCATGTCCTCGATCTGGCCGAGGACGCGCCGGGCGCGAAGAGCCATGTCCGGCAGGTCGGCGGCGACGCCGACGAGCGTCATGAAGCCGGCGCCCGCTTCCTCGATGCGGCCGATGGGGCCGAGATTGCGCTCCATCCATTCGCGCACCACAGGCTCGGAAGTGGTCCACATGTCGAGCCGAGGATCGAGATTGCGGGCGACGCCTTCGACCACCACCATCGTCTTCTGCAGCATGACGAGTTCGATGCGGGTCGCCATGTCGAACAGGGACGTGATCTCGAAGAGCAGAGTGAGCAGCTTCGCCATCGAGATCTCGTCGGCCCGCCGGTCGTGGATCGGCTCGCCGATGGCGCGGATGGCCTGCGCGAAATCCTCCACCGAATGGTGCGGCGGCACGTAGCCCGCCTCGAAATGCACCCGCGCCACGCGCAGGTAATCGCGGCGGATGAACCCGAGAAGGATTTCGGCGAGGAAGCGCCGCTCCTTCATGCCGAGCCGGCCCATGATGCCGAAATCGACGGCGGCGAGGCGGCCCTGCCCGTCGACGAACAGGTTGCCGGGATGCATGTCCGCGTGGAAGAACCCGTCGCGAATGGCGTGGCGCAGGAAGGACTGGATGATCGTGCGCGCCAGCGCGACACGGTCGAAGCCTGCCGCCTCGATGGCGGCGATGTCGTTGAGGCGGATGCCCTCGATCCAGGTGATGGTGAGCACGTCGCGGGCGGTGAGGTCCCATTCGGGTTTGGGCACCCGGAAATCAGGATCGTCCTTGGTGTTCTCGCCAAGCTCCGACACCGCCGCCGCTTCGAGACGCAGATCCATCTCGACCGCGACGGAGCGGGCCAGCGCCTCGACGATCTCCACGGGCTTGAGGCGCTTCGCATCGGGCACGACGCGCTCGAACAGGCGGGCTGCGGCGCGCATGGCCTGGAGATCGCGGGCGAATCCTTCGCGCACGCCGGGGCGCACCACCTTCACCGCGACGGTTTCCAACCCCTCCGGCGTGCGGATGACGGCCTTGTGCACCTGGGCGATGGAAGCGGCCGCGATCGGCTCGCTGAATTCCAGGAAAAGCTCGTCGATCGGACGGCCGAGCGCCAGCTCGACCATGCGCACCGCCTCCTTGCGCGGGAAGGGCGGCATCCGGTCCTGCAGGAGTTCCAGATCGCGCGCCGCCGCCGCGCCGACGATGTCGGGCCGCGTCGCCAGGAACTGGCCGAATTTCACATAGGAAGGCCCGAGGCGGGTCAGAGCCGCCGAGAGCCGGGCTGCGCCGTCTCCCGCCTGCGGCCGCTCGATGATGCGGGCGAGGCGCAGCACGATCCGGGCGGCCGGCGGCAGGGCGCTCGGATCGACCAGCGACAGCGCGCCCTCGCGGGCCAGGACGAAACCGGCGCGCAGATTGCGGAAGAAATGGACGAGGCTGCCGATCACGTCAGATCTTCCAGCCGGAATGAATGTTGACAACGCCCGCCGTCAGGGGCCGGTGCGTCACCCGCCTGAAGCCGGCCTCCTCGATCATCCGCGCGAAGGCGGCGGGGGTGGGGAAACGGCGGATCGACTCGACGAGGTATTGATAAGATTCGGAATCCCCCGTCACCATCTGCCCGAGCCTCGGGATGACGTTGAAGGAATAGGCGTCGTAAATCTTGTCGAGGACCGGCACGTCCACCTTGGAGAATTCCAGGCACAGGAAGCGCCCGCCGGGCTTGAGCACCCGGTACGCCTCGCGCAGGGCGGCATCGATGCGCGGCACGTTTCTGATGCCGAAGGCGATGGTGTAGGCGTCGAAACTCTTCGATTCGAGCGGCAGTTCCTCCGCATTGGCCTCCACGAAGTCGATGCGCCCGTCATAGGCATGGCCCGCCCGTTCGCGCCCCACTTTCAGCATCTCGCCATTGATGTCGAGCACGGTGACATGGGTCTGCGGGCCGCCCGCGTCCAAGATGCGGAAGGCCACGTCGCCCGTGCCGCCGGCCACGTCGAGATGCCGGAAGGGACGCTCCCGGGGCGGGCGCAGCATGGCGACCAGGGTGTTCTTCCACAGGCGGTGGAGCCCCGCCGACATGAGGTCGTTCATGAGATCGTAGCGACCCGCCACCGAGTGGAAGACCTCGTTGACGCGGCCCTGCTTCTCGGCGAGCGGCACGGATTGAAACCCGAAATGGGTCTTCTCGTCGGTCATGATCTCAAACCTCTCGTCGCCCAGATCTCTTGTCGTCCAAATCTCCAGGCACCCTTGCCGCGATCCATAGCGGAAGCGGACCCGGAAGGCTATGTAATGGGACCCTTGAACCGAAGAGATGGTTGATGCCCGAACTTCCCGAAGTCGAAACCGTCCGCCGGGGCCTCGAGCCCGCCATGGTGGGAGCGCGCTTCACGAAGGTTAAGCAGCGCCGGCCCGATCTGCGCTTTCCGTTTCCGGAGCGCTTCGCCGCACGGTTGGAGGGACAGGAAATCACCGCCCTCGGCCGCCGGGCCAAATATCTCCTGGCCGACCTGTCGTCAGGCGAGGTGCTGGTGATGCATCTGGGCATGTCGGGGCGCTTTCTCGTGACCCAGGGCGGCAGAAGCGTCGCGCCGGGGGAGTTTCACCATGAACATGGGGCTTCAGGTGCCCATGACCATGTAATCTTCGGCCTCTCGAACGGAGCGACCGTCACCTATAACGACACGCGCCGCTTCGGTTTCATGGATCTGGTGCCTCGTCCCGAAATCGAGACCTGCCGCCATTTCAAGGAGATGGGGATCGAGCCCCTCGGCAACGAACTCTCGGGGGAAACCATCGCGCGGCTTTTCGCCAGCAGGCGCACGCCCCTCAAAGCCGCCCTCCTTGATCAGCGACTTATCGCGGGGCTGGGCAATATCTATGTCTGCGAAGCCCTGTTCCGCACCGGCCTGCATCCGGAAGCGGCGGCGGGCTCCCTCGCGACGGCGAAAGGGAAACCGACGGCCAAGGCGCACCGGCTGGCCGGAATCATCCGCGATGTGCTGAACGAGGCCGTCGAGGCGGGAGGGTCCACCTTGCGCGACCATGCGCAGGTCGACGGATCACTCGGCTATTTCCAGCATGCCTTCCGGGTCTACGACCGGGAGGGGGAGCCTTGCGTCACCTCGGGCTGCACCGGCACCGTCGCCCGCCTCGTGCAATCGGGGCGCTCGACCTTCTACTGCCCGAAATGCCAGCGTTAACAGGGAGCCGCCCGGTCACTTCGGGTCGCATCGCTTGCGATTTCGAGAAAATACCCGTCTCCCCGGAGACAGATTCCCTCCCGGCGAGTACACTTCTCTTGTCGATATGCAGGTTGCGGCTCCGCGTTGTCAGCGGCCTCCTGGGGGCAAAGGCCCATTGCATCACGTCGGCGCCGTGACCCCTTGAACAGAGGTTCGGGAGGTTTAGGCCATGGCGAAACTACACGCGATCCCCGGCGCAGGCTCGGCGGAGGACAATCCCGTCGTGCGGACCATCGGCGTTGCCGATCTCAAGGCAGCGCTTGCCCGCGGGATCGACGACTTCTCGGCGATGCCGACCCATGCCTTCTTCATCGCGCTCATCTATCCGGTTCTCGGCCTTTTCCTGGCCGCCGCCATCTTCGGCAACAATGTGCTGCCGCTGCTCTTTCCCCTCATGGCGGGCTTTGCCCTGATCGGCCCTTTCGCCGCCGTCGGCCTCTACGAACTCAGCCGCCGCCGCGAACGCGGCGAGGATTTCAGCTGGGCGCGGGCCTCGCAGGTTCTACGCTCGCCCTCCATCGGGTCCATCGCCGCGCTGGGCATATTTCTCCTCGTCATCTTCCTGTTGTGGCTCGCCACGGCGCAGGCGCTCTATCATATGGTCTTCGGCGCCTACACGCCCACATCGGTCACCGGATTCCTGCATGAGGTCTTCACGACCCGGCAGGGTTGGACGCTGATCCTCCTCGGCAATGCCATCGGCCTCGTCTTCAGCGCCATCGTGCTTTCCATCAGCGTGGTGTCCTTCCCCATGCTGCTCGACCGCAACGTGAGCGCCGCCACCGCAGTCCAGACCTCGCTTCAGGCGGTGAGCGCCAATCCGGGAACCATGGCGCTGTGGGGATTGATCGTCGCGGCCGCTCTGATCGTCGGCTTCATTCCGATGTTCTTCGGCCTTGCGGTGGTGCTCCCGATCCTCGGGCACGCCACCTGGCATCTGTATCGGCGGCTGGTGGGTCCTTGAGCCCACCACATGGCAACCGGCCGCGCTGTGTTTCCCGGCATCGGAAGACACAGCGCGGCCGCTCCCCCGAAAGTTTCACTTCGATTTTTCTTGCCTGCCCTGATCCCCTCGCCTACCGGTGAGCCTCCACTCGCGCATCGTGCGGAAAAGTGGACCCGGTTTTTCGCTGACGCGGACCTTCGGTTCGCATGGAACGATGCGCTCATCCATGAGGGAGCATCGGATCAATCCCAAAAGTGGATTCCACTTTTGAGTCCGATGCTCTAGAGCCTGATCATGCTCCAGGGAGGCGACGGCATGGGTTATGAAACGATCATCGTCGAGACGCGCGGCAAGGTGGGACTGATCACCCTCAACCGTCCCCAGGCGCTGAATGCTCTCAACGCAACGCTGCTTGCGGAAGTGAACCAGGCCCTCGACGCTTTCGAGGCGGATCCCGGCATCGGCTGCATCGTCATCACCGGCTCGGAAAAGGCTTTCGCGGCCGGCGCCGATATCAAGGAGATGGCGAGCCTGTCCTATCCGCAGATCTATGCCGACGACCAGTTCAGCGGCTGGGACCGGGTGGCGAACCGGCGCAAGCCGATGATCGCCGCGGTCGCGGGCTTCGCGCTCGGCGGCGGCTGCGAATTCGCCATGATGTGCGACTTCATCATCGCGGCGGAGAACGCCAAGTTCGGCCAGCCCGAAATCAAGCTCGGCGTCATGCCCGGCATGGGCGGCACCCAGCGCCTGACCCGCCTCATCGGCAAGGCCAAGGCCATGGAGATGTGCCTCACGGGCCGCATGATGGGAGCCGAGGAGGCCGAGCGCTCCGGGCTCGTGGCCCGCGTCGTGCCCACGGCAGAGTTGCTCAATGAGGCGCTCAAGACCGCCGAGACCATCGCTTCCATGTCCCAGCCCATCGTCATGATGACGAAGGAAAGCATCAACCGCGCCGACGAGACGACGCTCAGCGAGGGCATCCGCTTCGAGCGCCGCGTCTTCCACGCCATGTTCGCCACCGCCGACCAGAAGGAAGGCATGGCCGCCTTCGTCGAAAAGCGCGCGCCCCAGTTCAAAGACCGCTGAATCGTGGGCGATATGGGGTTCGATATGATGGCGGCGCTCGCCGCCATCTCGCTTTTGGCCGGGTTCGTCGATTCCATCGCCGGAGGCGGCGGGCTCCTGACCGTGCCCGCCCTGCTGCTCGCCGGGCTCGATCCGGCTCAGGCGATTGCGACGAACAAGGTGCAGGGCACCTTCGCCGCCGCGTCCGCCACCTATACTTTCGGTCGCAAGGGACTGATCGACTGGCGGTCGGCCTGGCGCTTCGCCCTCGTCGCCTTCGCCAGCGGCGTCACCGGCGCGCTCTGCGTGCGGTTTCTGCCGAAATTCGTCCTCGACGTGCTGATCCCGGTGCTTCTGATCGCCATTGCCCTCTTCTTCGCCCTTTCGCCCAAGGTGAAGAACGAGGATGTCCATGCCCGGATGACGGCGCTCACCTTCGGCCTGACCGCGCCGGTGGCGGTGGGCTTCTATGACGGCATTTTCGGCCCCGGCGCGGGCTCCTTCTATATGCTCGCCTTCGTCACCCTCCTCGGCTACGGAATCGTGCGGGCGAGCGCCCATACGAAGCTGCTCAATCTCTCGAGCAATCTCGGCAGCCTGGCGCTCTATGCGGCAACGGGGGCCGTGGTCTGGCCGGTCGGGCTCGTGATGGCCGGGGCCTCCCTCATCGGGGCCCAGATCGGCGCGCGGCTCGCCATGCGCCACGGTACGACGATCATCCGCCCGCTCCTGGTCGTGGTGTCGAGTCTCATGGCCTTGAAGCTGCTTCTCGATCCGGCAAATCCTTGGCGCCACGCCCTCGAAGCGCTTTTTTGACGCGCAAACGCCCAGCAGCGTTGACGTTCGACCCTCTCACGGCTATAAGCCGCCTCACATGAGCCCGCGCGATCCGCGGGCTCTTCGGTTTCCATGCAATCACCCGATCGCCGCCGGAGCTCTCGATGAGACCGGCTTGCCGCATCGGATTTTAGAGAACGAGGTTAGGCCATGGCCAACACCGTGTCGGCCAAGAAGATGACCCGCAAGATCGCGAAGCGCACCGCGGTCAACCGCACGCGCCGCAGCCGTATGCGGACCTTCATCCGTAAGGTCGAGGAGGCGATCGCCTCCGGCAACCAGAACGAGGCCGCTGCCGCGCTCCGCGCCGCTGAGCCCGAGATGATGCGCGCTGCCCAGAAGGGCATCCTGCACAAGAACACCGCTTCGCGGAAAGTGTCCCGTCTCGCGCACCGCATCCAGACGCTGAGCGCCTGAACACAGCCCCATCGCTGTCTTCCAGGACAAGATTCAAAACCCGGCCCGGTGCCGGGTTTTTTCATGCCCAGATCCGACCTTTGAATGCCCTATTTTATCCACATTGCCCCTTGACTCGCCTGCCCTTTCGCCGGGTGACTTGCCGGCGTCACTGACTTGAAATTGCACATGAAAGTGCAAGTATAATCAAAAGCTTAGCAGGCAAAGGTTCATGAGGCATTGGAATCGATCAGCGATTCCGACCGAATCACTCTTGAATCAAGGTTGCGGAAAACTCTTTTTCGCAGGCTGCCGCCAAGCTGTGTTGGAACTGTGAATCAATTGGAGAGTCAGGACTTTATGGCCTCGCTTGAAAAGCTGTGGACGAGGTTGTGGACCCTTTGTTCCCCTATCAGGCTCTCCTCCATCGACTCGTCCATATTGCTCCCCTCCCCCCCCCTGTGTAAGGTCGATCCTACTTCGACGGCCCGCCGCGAAGTCATCCACTCAAGGATCAAGGTATAAAGCTCATCGACGGGGAGAGCGCTTTGTTTCATTCTTCAAGAAGCAAGAGAAAGCTCATCGCCTTGTCCGAGCTGCACTTGGGAAAGCTCGAGCGGATAAAACGAGAATGATCGATCGTGATCGTCTCGACTTAAATACAGAACGATAATCTTTTGTAGAATTGGGGCGCCAGGTTTCCAAAGAACTTGGCGGATGTCTGTCTCTTGCGTTGAGGGCAGACCATGGCGTGGGGGCTCTCTGCTTTTGAAAAGAGGGTCTCGTGGAGGGATTTTGATGTATCGCAGCGATGATCAGCGCACCTATGCGGCTCCGAACGAGAGTGGCGCCGAGGTATCGGGTGAGCCGTCGGCAACGGACGTCTGGATGCGGGTCAAGCGCCGTCTCCGGGCGGAGCTGGGCGAGGATATCTTCGCCAGCTGGTTCGGCCGCCTCGAACTCGACACGGTGATCGACCGCTGCGCCTATCTCACGGTGCCGACACGCTTCCTGAAGAGCTGGATCGAATCCCATTACACGGACCGGGTGCTGGCGCTCTACCGCGCCGAGACCAACGATGTGGAGCGCGTCATGATCGGCGTCCGCTCCAGCATGGGCCGCGAGTCGGTGCCCCTGCGCCGCGCCAGCGAGGCACCCCGTCCGAGCGCGGGCCCCGGCGCGGCCCCGAACCCGGCCGGCGCAAACGTCGCCGTCGAAGCCAAGCCCATCACCATCTCCCAGCCGGAGGAACGGGGCGACGCCACCGATCTCGGCGGCGCACCGCTCGATACGCGCCTCACCTTCGACAGCTTCATCGTCGGGCGTTCCAATGCGCTGGCCCACGCGGCCGCGGACCGGGTCGCCCATGCCCAGAACGGGCAGGCGATCTACAATCCGCTCTACCTCCATGCGGGGGTCGGCCTCGGCAAGACGCATCTTCTTCATGCCATCGGGCATGAGGTGCGGGCGCAGGGCCGCCGGGTCATCTATCTCACCGCCGACCGCTTCATGTACGGCTTCGTCGCGTCCTTGAAGGCGCAGACTTCACTCGCCTTCAAGGAGCGCCTTCGAGGCATCGACCTGCTCATTCTCGACGACGTGCAGTTCATCCAGGGCAAGCAGATCCAGCAGGAATTCGGCCATACCCTGAACGCCCTCATTGATGCGGGCCGCCAGATCGTGGTGGCCGCGGACCGTCCTCCGGCGGATCTGGAGAGCCTCGACGAGCGCGTGCGCTCGCGCCTTGCCGGCGGCCTCGTGGTCGAGGTCGGCGCATTGGACGAAGCGCTTCGCGCCTCGATCCTCACCACCCGCATCGACGCCCTGAAATCCGTTCATCCGACCTTCGAGGTCGGCCCAAACGTCGTCGCCTATGTGGCCCGCGCGATTACGGCCAACGGCCGAGACCTGGAAGGCGCGGTGAACCGGCTTCTCGCCCATGCGACCCTGACCGGATCCGCCATCACGCTGGAGACCGCCGAGACCGCGATCCGCGATCTGGTGCGCAACCGCGAACCGAAACGGGTCAAGATCGAGGATATCCAGAAGCTGGTGGCCTCGCGCTACAACGTCTCCCGCTCGGACATCCTGTCCGAGCGCCGTACCGCCGCCGTGGTGCGGCCGCGCCAGATCGCCATGTATCTGTCGAAGGTGCTCACCTTGCGCTCCCTGCCGGAGATCGGCCGCCGCTTCGGCGGGCGCGATCACACCACCGTGCTCCATGCGGTGCGCAAGATCGAGAAGGCGCTCGGCGAGGACAATGTGCTCTCCGACGAGGTCGAGCTCCTCAAGCGCATGCTTCAGGAATAGGTCCTGATTCGGCGGCAAATCGGCGGGTTGTTGGGGAAAGCTGGGCCGGATCTTGCTTTTGACGGCAACCTTCGCCAATCTTGCTGCCCCTCGTGATCCATCCAAGTGCCGGATGGCCGGCCAATAATTCCAACGAGAACGGGTGTTGGGCTATGAGAGTTACTGTTGAACGAGCCGCTCTTCTGAAGGCGCTCGGGCATGTGCACCGCGTCGTCGAGCGCCGCAACACCATTCCGATCCTCTCCAACGTTCTTCTGCGCGCCGAGGACGGAACCTTGCGCCTCAAGGCGACCGACCTCGATATCGAGGTGACGGAGACGATCCCCGCCGACATCACGGATGCGGGTTCGACCACAGTGCCCGCCTACATGATCTACGACATCGTCCGCAAACTGCCGGACGGCGCCCAGGTCTCGCTCGAAATGACGGGCGACACGGGACAGATGCAGATCCGCTCCGGCCGCTCGCGCTTCATGCTGCAGGCTCTGCCGGAAAGCGACTTCCCGGATCTCGCCGCCGGCGACCTGCCGCACCGCTTCACGCTGACGGCGACCGATCTCAAGCGCCTGATCGAGAAGACGCAATTCGCCATCTCGACGGAAGAGACGCGCTACTACCTCAACGGCATCTATCTCCACACCATCGACGTATCCGGCACGACCATGCTGCGCGCCGTGGCGACGGACGGGCACCGGCTCGCCCGCGTCGAGCTGCCGGCCCCCCAGGGTTCCGAGGGTATGCCCGGCGTGATCATTCCGCGAAAAGCCGTGGCCGAGATCGTCAAGCTCGTCGAGGACGGCAGCGAATCCGTGGTGATCGAGCTCTCCTCCGCCAAGGTGCGCCTGACCTTCGACGGTGTGGTGCTGACCTCCAAGCTGATCGACGGCACCTTCCCCGACTACCAGCGCGTCATTCCCGCCGGAAACGACAAGCTGCTCACGGTGGAGCGGGCCGATTTCGCGAAGGCGGTGGACCGCGTCTCGACCATTTCATCCGAGCGCGGCCGCGCCGTGAAGCTTGCGCTCAACGATGGGCGTCTGACGCTTACCGTCAACAATCCGGATTCGGGCAGCGCGACGGAAGAGATCGAGGTCGATTACGATGCCGCGCCGATCGATATCGGCTTCAACGCCCGCTACCTCCTCGACATCACCGCCCAGCTCGACGGCGACACGGCCCTGTTCAAGCTCGCCGATCCCGGCTCGCCGACCGTGGTGCAGGACCGCGAGGGCGCATCCGCGCTCTACGTTCTGATGCCGATGCGGGTCTAGAGCATCGTGCGCAAAAGTGGCCCCGGTTTTGCGGCCACACGATGCTCTCACCAAAAGAGAAAGCATCGGATGATCCTAAAAGTGGAAGCCACTTTTAGGTCCGAGGCTTTAGCGTCTCGTACGGAAAAGTAGACCCACTTTTCCATACCGACGATGCTCTAGGGCCGGGGCTTTTCGTCTGTCGTCATGACGGGGCCGTCCAAGGACGGCTCCAAAAGATCGGTCGGAACCTGGACCCGGGCCGTCATGCCATAGTCGCGTGAAACCTCTGCGACCCGCAGGCGATACTGCTCGAAGATTTCCGCTCGCCCACGCGCCTGCGCCAGGCGGTGCTCGGTCTGCAGCCGCCACGCTTTCACGGCCGCCTCGTCGCGCCAGAACGACAGCGACAGGATTTTTCCCGGTTGGGTCAGGCTGACGAATCTCTCGATCGAGATGAAGCCGTCGATCTCGTCGAGAAGCGGGCGCAGCGACGCGGCGATCGCGAGATAATCGTCGCGATGCCCCTCGCGCGGTTCGACTTCGAAAATCACGGCGATCATGGCGGCCTCCAGAACGGACTCGATTCCGTCTCGGATCTTTTTTCACGGCAGATCCGTCCTGTCGCGGGCGAACGGTTCGGCGGCCACCGAAATATCGCCCGGCATTCCGGCAGCGCTTGATCTTTCCCCTTCGCTTCGGGAAAAGGGACTGAGATCATCATGTCCTCAGCTCCCTTCGCCACCTCCCTCATCACGCACCTGATGCTTCAGGATTTCCGCACCTATGCGAGCCTGGATCTTGCCGTGTCGCGCCCGCTCGTGGCGCTGGTGGGCGAAAACGGAGCGGGCAAGACCAATGTGCTGGAGGCGATCTCCCTGTTCATGCCGGGGCGGGGCCTGAGGCGGGCGGAACTCCCGGACATGGCGCGCCAGGGCGGACCCGGTTCCTTCGCCGTCTCCGTCACCCTGGACACCCCTTACGGCGAGCACCGCCTCGGCACCGGGCTCGAGCGCCCGAACGAGGATTCCCGTGTCTCCCGGATCTGCCGCATCGACGGCATGCCGGCCTCGTCCCCGGCCGCCTTTGCCGAGCATCTGCGCATCGTCTGGCTGACCCCGGATCTCGACGCCCTGTTTCGCGGGCCCGCCGGCGACCGGCGTCGTTTTCTCGACCGCTTCGTTCTGGCGGTGGATGCCGAGCACGGCGCAAGGGTGAATGCGCTGGAGCGCGCCTTGCGCTCCCGCAACCGGGTGCTTGAGGACAATCCCGACGACCGGCTCTGGCTCGACGCCCTGGAGCGCGAGGTGGCGGAACTCGCCATCGCCGTGGCGGCGGCGCGCCGGGAGACCGTGGAGCGACTGGCGGCGCTGATCCTCGCCACCCGCGACGATTCCTCGCCCTTTCCCTTCGCAACCCTGACCCTGGAGGGCGAAATCGACGCCCTCGTGGCCCATCAGCCCGCCGTCGATGCGGAGGACCGCTACCGCGCCATCTTGCGCGACTCCCGCGCCCGCGACCGGGCGGCGGGGCGTACCCTCATCGGCCCCCAGGCGACGGACCTTCTGGTGCGGCACGGTCCAAAGGACATTCCGGCCAACATGGCGTCCACGGGCGAGCAGAAGGCGCTGCTCATCGGCCTCGTCCTCGCCCATGCGCGGCTCGTGGGCAGCATGAGCGGGATCGCGCCCTTCATCCTCCTCGACGAGGTTGCCGCCCATCTCGATCCCAAGCGCCGCGCCGGCTTGTTCGAGACCCTGGAAACCTTGGGTGGGCAGGTCTGGATGACCGGGGCGGATCCGGGGCTTTTCGCCGAGCTTGAGGGCCGGGCCGACCTGTTGCAGGTCGTGCCGGGCAATGTGCACCACCAGAGCCCATGACGACTTTCGCAAAGCCTTTCCTCGCCTTCGGCGCCCTCGGGCTTCTCGGCGTCCTCTCCCTGATCCCGAGCCTTGCCCCCGCCATCGCGCAGCTTCGCCGCTTGCCCGAGGCTCCGGCCCTCTCGGAGACGGCCCTGATGGCGCTCCTGCTGCTGCAGCCGAGCGCCCTGACGCTGATCGCGGTTGCAGGCGGCGTGGCGCTCGCGGAGCGGGCGGGGCTGACCTCGCTGATTCTCAAACGGCTGCGCGGAGAGGTTTTGCCCCCGGCCAAGGGCCGCTGGGCCTCGACCCTGTCCCTTGCCGCGATCGGCGGGATCCTGGCGGCTGCCATCGATCTCATCCTGCGCAAGCTGTTTCCCGCTTCTTTTACGGGCCTCCCGCGCCTCGACGAAGTCTCCACGGCCGGACGCCTGACGGCCCTCCTTTACGGCGGCATCACCGAGGAGCTGCTAATGCGCTTCGGGCTGATGACGCTGCTGCTCCGGCTCGGGATGCGCCTGACCGGCGGGCGCAGGCCCGTGGTCCTTGTCTGGACCGCGATCACGCTCGCCGCGCTCGCCTTCGCCGCCGGTCATCTCCCGGCCCTGATGGGAGCGGTGAGCGCCGATGGGGTTCTGATCCTGCGCACCCTCGGCCTCAATGGGGCCCTGGGCCTCCTCTACGGCTGGCTTTACGCGCATCGCTCCCTCGAACACGCCATGCTGGCGCATGCCGCCACTCATGTCGTATTCTGGGTCGCGACGCCGTTTCTCGTCACTCTCGGCCTGTAACCTCGAATGCCGCCCTCTCTCTTTGCGGAGCTTGGAAAGCGGGTTCCCATCTCTCATGATGACCCGATCATGCCGCCTTCGCAGGAGCCCGCTTTTGAAAATGTCAGGCATCCCTTTCGGGACAACGGACTGGTCCTCGGTCGAACCAACGGTCCATCCGGGTGAAGAGGGTCACGCCACTTGGCGAACCCGGCAATTCAATGACATCCGCGTGCGACTGGTCGAGTACTCGCCCGGCTATCTGGCGGATCATTGGTGCAGCAAAGGGCACATTCTTTTCGTTCTCGATGGCGAACTGGTGACAGAACTCAAGGATGGCCGGGTCTTTACGCTGACGGCAGGCCAGAGCTATCAGGTTGCCGATCAGGAAGAGCCGCACCGGTCGATCTCGGCGAAAGGCGCGAAGCTTTTCATCGTCGACTGAACCCCGTGATCGAAAGTGACGTCCCATGGATCTCGCCGGACTTCTCGTCTTCTCGACCGCCCTCTTCATCGCGGCGGCCTCGCCGGGGCCGGGCATTGCCGCCATCGTGGCGCGGGTTCTCGGACGGGGCGCGAAGGGCGCCCTGGCCTTCAGCTTCGGCATCGCGGTCGGAGACGTGGTCTGGCTGACGCTTGCCGTCGTGGGCCTTGCGGCCCTGGCGCAGGCCTTTCACGAGGTGTTTCTGGTCGTGAAATGGGCCGGCGCGGCCTATCTGCTCTATATCGCCTACAGGCTCTGGACGGCTCCCGCTGCGGCGCAGGAGATGGATACGGAAGTGTCCTTCGAGAATCCGCTCCAGCTCTTCTTCGGGGGCGTGGCGGTGACCATGGGCAACCCGAAGCCGATGGTGTTCTATCTCGCGCTGTTGCCGACCATTCTCGACCTGACCAAGGTCACGGCGCTGGGCTATGCGGAGCTGGTGGCGGCGACCTTCGCCGTGCTCGGCGTGGTCTTCGCGATCTATATCGGTCTCGCCTCCCGCGCCCGGCGGCTATTCACGAGCGCGAGGGCCATCAAGATCCTGAACCGGACCACGGGAGCGGTGATGGCGGGAGCGGCGGCGGCGATTGCAGCGCGTTAGCCCCGTGAAAGGCTGAAACTGCCCATCCGGTCCTCCCTGGCTTCCTCAACGAGCTTGGCCGTTGTTGCAGCGCCGGGAAGGACAAAATCGGGCCCCTGCCCTCAAAGCGCCACCCTGGCCCTTCAACAGGGACTTTTCCGGCAATTTTGCCCCCTTTATCCACGCGCGCGTATGCGCGTGGGGGTGAAATTTCAATCGGAAATGCCTAAATACTTGATCTAACGAATCAAACATCGAGCGCGCACCCGATTCCCGCCGCGCTCCGAAGGATCCTCAATGGCCGAACCCGCAATCAACGTGAATGCCGACGCCTATGGCGCGGACTCGATCAAGGTGCTCAAGGGCCTTGATGCGGTGCGCAAGCGGCCGGGCATGTATATCGGCGATACCGACGACGGCTCGGGCCTGCACCACATGGTCTACGAAGTGGTGGACAACGCCATCGACGAGGCGCTTGCCGGCCACGCCACCGAAGTCACCGTCACGCTCAATGCCGACGGCTCGGTGACGGTCACCGACAACGGCCGCGGCATCCCCACCGACATTCACCAGGGCGAAGGCATTTCGGCAGCCGAGGTCATCATGACCCAGCTGCACGCGGGCGGTAAGTTCGACCAGAATTCCTACAAGGTCTCCGGCGGTCTTCACGGCGTGGGCGTCTCGGTGGTGAACGCCCTGTCGAGCTGGCTGAAGCTGCGCATTTATCGCAACGGCAAGGCTCACGAGATCGAATTCCGCCACGGCGATGCGGTCGCTCCCCTTGCCGTGGTCGGCGACGCCGAAGGCAAGCGCGGCACGGAAGTGACCTTCCTCGCCTCGACCGAAACCTTCACCATGGTGGAATACGACTACGCCACCCTGGAGCACCGCCTGCGTGAGCTCGCCTTCCTGAATTCGGGCGTGCGCATCATCCTCACCGACAACCGCCATGCGGAGCGCAAGCGCGAGGAGCTGATGTACGAGGGCGGCGTCGAAGCCTTCGTGCGCTATATCGACCGCGCCAAGAGCCCGCTGATTCAGCAGCCCATCGTCATCCGCTCCGAAAAGGACGGGATCGGCGTCGAGGCCGCCCTGTGGTGGAACGACAGCTATCACGAGAACGTGCTCTGCTTCACCAACAACATCCCGCAGCGTGACGGCGGCACGCACCTCGCGGGCTTCCGCGCGGCCTTGACCCGTCAGGTCAACGGCTATGCGGAATCCTCCGGCCTGACGAAGAAGGAAAAGGTCTCGCTCACCGGCGACGATGCCCGCGAGGGCCTGACCGCCATCGTCTCCGTGAAGGTGCCGGACCCGAAATTCTCCTCGCAGACCAAGGACAAGCTGGTCTCGTCCGAAGTGCGCCCCGCCGTCGAGAACGTGCTCAACGAGGCCCTCAACAACTGGTTCGAAGAGCATCCGAACGAGGCCAAGACCGTGGTCGGCAAGGTGGTGGAAGCTGCCGCCGCCCGCGAGGCCGCCCGCAAGGCGCGCGAGCTCACCCGCCGGAAAGGCGCGCTCGACATCGCGTCGCTGCCCGGCAAGCTCGCCGATTGCCAGGAGCGCGACCCGTCGAAATGCGAATTGCTGCTCGTCGAGGGTGACTCGGCCGGCGGCTCCGCCAAGCAGGGCCGCGACCGCGCCTTCCAGGCCGTGCTGCCGCTGCGCGGAAAAATCCTCAACGTGGAGCGCGCGCGCTTCGACAAGATGCTGTCCAGCCAGGAAATCGGCACGCTGATCACCGCGCTCGGCACCGGTATCGGCCGCGAGGAATTCAACCCCGACAAGCTGCGCTATCACCGCATCATCATCATGACCGACGCGGACGTGGACGGCTCGCATATCCGCACCCTGCTGCTCACTTTCTTCTTCCGGCAGATGCCGGAGCTGATCGAGCGCGGGCATCTCTACATCGCCCAGCCGCCGCTCTACAAAGCGACCCGCGGCAAGCAGGCGATCTATCTCAAGGATGAACGCGCGCTTGAGGACTTCCTCATCGATGCGGGCATCGACAATGCCTCCTTACGCCTCGCCTCGGGCCTCGAATTCCAGGGCGAGCAGCTGAAAGGCCTGATCGACGAGGCGCGCCTCGTGCGGCAGGTCCTGGCGAGTCTGCATTCGCGCTACGACCGCAAGGCGGTGGAACAGGCGGCGATCGCCGGCGCGCTGCGCCCCGACGTGGTGGATGATCCCGAACGCGGCCCGGCGGCGGCGACCTATATCGCCCAGCGGCTCGACGCGATCTCGGATGAGATCGAGCGCGGCTGGACCGGCGAGGTCCGTGATGGCGGCTATGTCTTCTCCCGCACCCTGCGCGGCGTGAAGCAGGTTGCCGTGCTCGACCAGGCCCTCATTGCCAGCCAGGAGGCGAAGAAGCTCGACGAGCGCGCCAATTCCCTGCAGGACGTCTATGCCAAGCCCGCATTCCTCGTGCGCAAGGGCGACCAGATGCAGATCGACGGGCCGCTGACCCTGTTCACCTCGGTGCTCGCCGCCGGCCGCAAGGGCCTGCAGCTCCAGCGCTACAAAGGTCTCGGCGAAATGACCGCCCAGCAGCTCTGGGAAACCACTCTCGACCGCGACGTGCGCTCGCTCCTGCAGGTGAGGGTGAAGGATGTCACCGATGCCGACGACCTGTTCGTCAAGCTCATGGGCGACGTGGTGGAACCCCGCCGCGAGTTCATCCAGGAAAACGCACTCTCCGTGGCGAACCTGGACGTCTAGTCCAGCCCGTTTGATCAACCGCCCCGGATGACATCGAACCGGGTGAATGCAAAGAAGCCGGCGCAACGCACCGGAGCGCATCTTTCGCGCAAGGTGGCGCCGGCTTTTGAAAACGGAATCCGGCAAGGCGACGACGCGTCTTGAATCACGCCGGACTTTGAGCGAGATGTCGGGAGAACCATCCGCAGGCAGCCCTCACCACCGCATCCAATGTGCCCGGTTCCTCGAAGAGGTGCGTCGCGCCCGGAATGATCGTCAGGTCGGTCGGACAGCGCAGCTGTTGCTGGGCAGCCCGGTTGAGCTTCAGGACCTCGTGATCCTCGCCGCCGACGATCAGCAGGGTGGGGGCTCGGACCGAGCCGAGAGCCTCTCCCGCAAGATCGGGGCGTCCTCCGCGAGACACGACGGCTTGGACGTCCTCCGGCGCCATCGCAGCCGCCGCGAGGGCCGCGGCCGCGCCCGTGCTCGCGCCGAAGAGCCCGAGCGGATAATCCCGCAATGACGGCGCGTCCTTCGCCCAGCGGATCGCATCGAGAACCCGGCCTCCGAGAAGGGGAATATCGAAGACGTTGCGCCGGTCCTCCGCTTCGGCAGGGATCAGA
This sequence comes from Microvirga sp. 2TAF3, assembly GCF_052114965.1. Classification (NCBI taxonomy): domain Bacteria; kingdom Pseudomonadati; phylum Pseudomonadota; class Alphaproteobacteria; order Hyphomicrobiales; family Methylobacteriaceae; genus Microvirga; species Microvirga sp. 2TAF3. The sequence goes on from NZ_JBFRFT010000001.1 coordinate 341,125, forward strand.
AGGTCGAACAGAAGCGTGGCGAAGCCTGCCGCGTTGAGCTGCTCCGCGACGAAGACGTTGCGCGGGCTGTGCCGGCTCGAACCGCTCCCGTGGGCGAAGACGACCAACCCAGCCGCATGGGAGGGTGTCGTCACAGAACCTGGCAGTCTCGACGAGCCGACGAGAACGTCTCTGATGCGAACCGGATCGTCCATGGTCAAGCTCCTGTTGCCGGAATGCGGCCAGGGATGCCTTTTTGGGGAAAGTCTGACTCTGAAAGGACCGGCCTCCATTGAGGTTCGTCAATGCGGTCCGCCTTCATCATGTGACTGGAAGATTGGCGAGAGCATCATGCAAAGAAGTGGACCCTGGTTCTTCGCAACAACGACGCGTCGGAAGGACAGAGCGCTTCAGATCAGGTCGATGTGCTCGTGCGCCAGATCGGGCTCGCCAAGTTGCGAAAGGATCCTTGCGCGGGTTGCGTCGCGCAGGCGGATCGCCGCGGTAAAATCGTTCCCGGCCGGAGCGAGCGGTTCTCCGATGTGAACGAGGATCGTACCACGCCTGGGGAACCATTGCTCCGAGCGCAGGATCGAGCGGGTCCCGCGAATGACGACGGGGACGATGGGAATGCCCGCTTTGCAGGCGACCTCGAACGCGCCGAGATGAAAATCGAGCAGCCCCGGCATGCGGTTGAACGTGCCTTCCGGAAACCAGACGAGACGTTGACTGGTGCGGGCGGCCTCGAGAGCGCGCATCGTATCGGCGACCCCTCCCGCCGGATCCGCCCGGCGGACGAACACCGTCCCGAGACGGCGCAGGAAAAGGCCTGCAAAGACCTGCTCCTCAAGCTCCTGCTTCGCCACGAACGTAAGGCCGCCCGGACAGGCGACGGACAGGACCGCGCCGTCAAGATAGCTCGCATGGTTGGCGATGAGGATGGCCGGCCCATCGGGGATGGGGGCCAGTGTCTCGACCGAAACCGGGGTTCCGGTCAATCGGAAGAAAAGGCGGGCGCCGGCGCCGAGCGCAGCATATCGCCAGGAAAGGCGCGGGAGCAGAACAACCGCCGGCCATATGACCAGGGCCGTGACGGCCAGCAGGATCCACCACCACGCCCCATAGGCCCAACCGCCGAGCCTCCGCCGGGTGCGGCGCAGCCGCGGCGAGACGCTGGCGAGGACCAGCCGGGTCAACTGCCAGAATATGCCATAGGCTCCGCTGCGCATCCCGCCGGTTTCGTAGACCGCGCGCGCTGCCGAGCGCCGGAGCTTCCCGCTCGAGGTCTTGGGAACCGTATGCGGCGGCGTGAGCACCACATCGTCGGGAGGAAGATCGAGGATGGTTTGCGAGGCGTCGATGATGATGCGGCGCAGACGATCAAGCGCGGGCGGATCGGTCAGCCGGGTTTCGGCCATCACGATGAGGCGCTCGGTGCCGGTATGCGGGTCGGGGCTGGCGAAGACCGCGACGCATCCCCTGCGCACACCGTCGAGCCCGCCGATGAAATCCTCAAGCTCATGCGGATAGATGTTTCTCCCGGCACGCTTGATCATGTCCTTGATGCGGCCCGTGATGAAGATATCGCCGCCCGCGATATAGGCGCGGTCGCCGCTTTCGAGCCATTCTCCGTCGAAGAGCGCGCGCGTCTTGTCGGGATTATGGAAATACCTCGACGTCGCGGATGGGCCCTTGAACTGGAGGCGCCCTTCCTGCCGTTCGGGAAGTTCGCGCCCGGCCTCGTCGACGATACGGATCTGGTGCCCGGGCAATGGCTGCCCGCAGGCGACGAGTTCGAGGGCCGCCGCATCCCCGGGCGCGGCCGGGCGTGCCGCGCCGTCGTTCGTGAGGGCCCGGCGGCCGATTCTGTCCACGATAGGGGGCCGCCCCATCGGGGGAAACGCGAGCCCGACGGAGCTTTCGGCGAGACCGTAGACCGGCACCATCGCCTCGGCCCGCAGGCCGTATGGAGAGAACCGCTCCCGGAAGCGCCGGATCGTCTCCGGGCTCACGGGCTCGGCACCATTCATGACGGCCCTGAGAGACCCGAGATCCAGATGATCGAGCGCATCGCCGGTAGCTATCTTGAGGCACAACTCATACGCGAAGTTGGGAGCTGCCGTGATCGTCGCCCGGTGCCTGTGTATCGTCCAGAGCCAGCACATGGGATCGGCCAAAAACGAAAGCGGCGGCATGATGACCGCAAGCGCTCCATAATAGAGACAGCCGAGCCAGCAGCCGATCAGCCCCATATCGTGATAGAGAGGAAGCCAGCTGACCAGCACGTCGGCCGAGGAGGCGTTCAGGCCGGTCCCGACGGCTCGGATATTGGCCAGGAGATTTGCATGGGAAAGCACGACGCCTTTCGGGTCGCCCGTGCTCCCGGACGTGTACTGGATGAGTGCCGTCGTCTCGGCCGTTGCCGGTACCGGGGCCTTGAGAGGCTCCGTCCTGCCAAGGTCGCCGGCCGAGACGATGTGGCCGAGACTCGAGACGAGCCCATAAAGCAGCGCTGCGGCGAGGCGGATTTCCTCGTTCGTGATCAGAACGGATGCTTCCGCATTGCGAAGTATCCCCGCTTGCCTCCGCAAGTGCTCTTCCAGCGTCGCTCGCCGGAAGGGTGGATAGATCGGAACCGGAATCCCACCGGCGAAGAGAATGCCGAAGAAGCTGGCGAAGAACGACCTTTCGGTCGGCAGCATGATCCCGACGCGTTCACCCTGTCTCAGGCCGAGTTCTAGAAGACCGGCGGCGACGGCGCGCGCCTCACGATCCAGTTCCGCGTAGGTTATCGGCTCTTCCGAGACGTCGCTTTGCCGGAGACGCACATGGATCCGGTCCGGATGGGCACGGACATGAACTGCCAGAACCTCGATCAGGGTGGCGGCTTCGACGGGTTCCGTCACGGGCGGCCGAGGCGGGGCAGGAGCGCCGTCCGGCTGGAGGGCGGCTTCGGGGCGAGGGGCAGCCCGCATGATCGCGGCAACCAGGTCCGCCGGAGTGTTGGCTTCCCCGAGGAGATTGTCGGGCAATCGGACCTTGAAGGCCCTGTTCAGGCGAAGCAGTAATTCCGTCCGTGCCAGACTGTCCAGCGCGAGGTCGCGGTCGAGGCTGCTGTACAGCCTTGCGGCCCGTGTCGCAGCAAACGAAGGATGCACTTCGTCGACAAGTTGAGCGACGATGTCCAGGACTCGGGCAGCGACCGCTTCGTCGCGGGAGCCAGCCTCGGGCTTCGTCTCCGGTTTTCCGACCGGAGAACCTTCCGGGAGTGCTTCCTTCGACTCATTGCCGATCATGCGCGGCGGAACACGCGGTCGGCCAGCTTCATCCCCATCAGCATTACCTTCCAACGAAGAAACTATCATCGTGCGGATGCGCCCGGTTGATGATTGTCAAACCGTGGAGAGGGTTCGGCGGCTGTGCCGTATCGAGGAGAGGCGGAACGGGCACCGCCCCAAATCCATCGCCCCCGCTCGACATATATAGGGTACCCCCCTATATTACATCGCGGAAACTGCAAGAAAGCCGCAAGGAAGCCGTATGTCCCATACCATCAAGGAGAAGGCGAAGCTTCTCGCTCGGATCCGCCGCATCAAAGGCCAGGTCGAAGCTGTCGAGCGAGCCCTTGAAAACGAATTGGGCTGTGCCGACGTGCTCCAGCTGGTCGCCTCCATGCGTGGGGCGATGAACGGCCTGACGGCGGAACTGATCGAGGATCACATCCACAATCACGTCCTGCATGCCGCCGACGATGCCGACCGGGCACGCGGAGCCGGGGAACTTGTCGAAGTGGTGCGCACCTACCTCAAATAGCCGGATCGCCTGACCGGAACGGCGAGAACCGCAGGCATGCCGTTACCGATCAGGCGATGAGCCTCCATCAATGCGAGAAAATCCAATGCATACCGAATCCATAACCGCCTGGCAGCATGAGCACGTATTCCTGGGCGAGAAGCATGACCGGCACGAGCGCCGGACATGGTTTGTGGTCGCCCTGACGGCGGCCATGATGGTCGCCGAGATCATCGCCGGAACCATCTTCGGCTCGATGGCCCTGGTGGCCGATGGATGGCATATGTCCACCCATGCCGCCGCGCTGGCGATTGCCGCGCTGGCCTATCGGTTTGCCCGCAAGCATGCCCGCGATTCGCGCTTCTCTTTCGGCACCGGGAAGATGGGCGAGCTTGCAGCCTTCTCCAGCGCCATCATCCTTGCCCTGATCGCCCTGTTCATCGGTTACGAGAGCGTGTCCCGATTGCTCACCCCGGTGACGATCCAGTTCGGTGAGGCAACCACGGTCGCGGCCGTCGGCCTGGCCGTGAACCTTGTCAGCGCGTGGCTGCTCTTCGACAGCGATCACCACCATCACCATGGTCACGATCATCACCATGTTCATGGAAGCGATGAGGAGCACCACCACGACCACGACGGTCACCACCATGGCCACGACACCAATATCCGGGCGGCCTACATGCACGTCCTGGCCGACGCTCTGACCTCTGTGCTGGCGATCGTCGCTTTGCTGTCAGGCTGGATCTACGGCTGGACCTGGCTCGATCCGGTAATGGGAATCGTCGGCGCGCTCGTCATCGCGCATTGGTCATTGGGCCTGATCCGCTCGGCCGGAGCCGTGCTGCTCGATACGGTGCCGAGCCAGAAGCTCGCGAGCACGATCCGGCACCGCCTCGAAATCGAGGGCGACCGGGTGGCGGACCTTCACCTGTGGCGCCTCGGGCCGGGTCATATGGGACTGATCGCAGCGATCGCTTCCGTCCGCCCTCAATCGCCAGCGGCGTATAAGGAAAGACTGGCGGGGATCGAGGGTCTGTCGCATGTGACGATCGAGGTTCATGCCTGCCCGGATCCCGCGTTGCAGCCGAAGGCGGCCTGACCATCCTCGGCCTCCTCTCTCACCTACTCATCCCGGGGCATAGGTGCCCCGGCCCAAAGATTCTCGGGAACAAGTCTCGACAGCGTCCTGTTTCGCCCCTGTGACCATCTGGAAGGCACCAAAGCCGCCAAGGGACAGGAGACAGACATGGCCAGCAAGGCAGGCGCCGGCGAACGCAAGACGGCTCAGCTCGACGATCGGGAAGTCATGCGGGGCGAGGGCGGCGAAACCCACCAGGTGGCCGGTGGGGACGTGCCGGTCCTGACGACTCAGCAGGGCACGCCGGTCGCCGACGATCAGAACTCCTTGAGGATCGGGGAGCGCGGGCCGACGATTCTGGAAGATGCGCACTTCCGCGAGAAGATCTTCCATTTCGACCACGAGCGTATTCCCGAACGCGTGGTCCATGCCCGCGGCTTCGGCGCACATGGCTTCTTCGAAACCTACGAGTCGCTCAACGACATCACCAAGGCCGACATCTTCCAACGCAAGGGGGAAAAGACGCCTGCCTTCGTGCGCTTCTCGACGGTTGCCGGCAACAAGGGCTCGGCCGACCTTGCCCGCGACGTGCGCGGCTTCGCGGTGAAGCTCTATACCAAGGAGGGCAACTGGGACATCGTCGGCAACAACATTCCGGTCTTCTTCATCCAGGACGCCATCAAATTCCCCGACCTCATCCACGCCGCCAAACAGGAGCCCGACAGGGGCTTCCCACAGGCGCAGACGGCGCACGACAATTTCTGGGATTTTATTTCGCTCACGCCCGAGAGCATGCACATGGTGATGTGGATCATGTCCGACCGGGCGATCCCGCGCTCCTTCCGCTTCATGGAAGGCTTCGGCGTGCATACTTTCCGTTTCGTGAATGCGGAAGGACGATCGACCTTCGTCAAGTTTCACTGGAAACCGAAACTCGGCCTGCAATCGGTCGTCTGGAACGAGGCGGTGAAGCTCAACGGCGCCGATCCGGACTTTCACCGCCGCGATCTCTGGAATGCGATCCAGAAGGGCGACTTCCCGGAATGGGAGCTTGGGCTTCAGCTTTTCGACGACAAGTTCGCCGACGACTTCGCCTTCGACATCCTCGATCCCACCAAGATCGTCCCGGAGGAAGACGTACCGATCCGTCCGGTGGGGCGTCTGGTGCTCGACCGCTGCGTCGACAATTTCTTCGCCGAGACCGAGCAGGTCGCGTTCATGACGCAGAACATCGTACCGGGCATCGATTTCACGAACGACCCGCTGCTCCAGGGCAGGAATTTCTCCTATCTCGATACACAGCTGAAGCGCCTTGGCAGTCCGAACTTCACCTATCTGCCGGTCAACGCGCCGAAATGTCCGTTCCACACCTTCCAGCAGGACGGGCACATGGCTTTCATCAATCCGAAGGGCCGTGCGAATTACGAGCCGAATTCCTGGGACGGCGCGATGGGCGGCCCGCGGGAATCGCCCGAGCGTGGCTTCCAGTCCTTCCCCGCAGAGGAGCAGGGGCAGAAGCGGCGGATCCGCTCGGAAACCTTCGCGGATCACTACAGTCAGGCCCGTCAGTTCTACATCAGCCAGACCGAGACCGAGCAGGGCCATATCGCGGCGGCTCTCACCTTCGAACTGAGCAAGGTCGCAACGCCCGCGATCCGCGCCCGCGTGGTATCGCATCTCCTGAATATCGACGAGAAACTCGCCCGGCAGGTGGCGCACGGATTGCGCCTGCAGGACATGCCTAAGCCCGCCGACGCCGCACGGCCGACGCGGCAGGACCTGAGAAAATCCCCCGCGCTCAGCATCCTTCTCAACGGCCCCGGCAACTTCAAGGGACGCAAGATCGGGGTGCTCGTCACGGATGGCGTCGACATCGCCCTCGTGAAAGCCTTGGAGACAGCGGCCGAACAGGAAGGCGCCCAGGTCGAATTCGTGGCACCGATGGTCGGTGGCGTCGAAGCCAGCGACCGTTCCTGGATCGAGGCCCAGCAGAAGATCGATGGCGGCCCCTCGGTGCTCTACGATGCCGTCGCCCTTCTCCCGTCGGAGGATGGAGCCGATCGCCTGTCGAACGATCCTGCCGCGAAGGATTTCATCAGCGATGCCTTCGCGCATCTGAAATATATCGCCTATGTCTCCGCCGCTTCGCCTCTGCTGGAAAAAGCGGGCATCGCCGATATGGATGAGGGCTTCATCAGGCTCGATGCGGCCAATGACGCGACGACCTTCATCAACACATGCCGCAAGCTGCGCTTCTGGAAACGCGAGGAGACATTGAAACAGGCCTGATCCGGCCTCCTTCGCGGCGCGAAAACCTGTTCGCGCCACGACTGGTCTCCACACTCCGCATCCGAAATACGGGCCGGCGTTTCAGCCAGGAACACCGGCCCGCAATGTTTGACGCCGGCTTCCATCCCTCAAAGCCGGATCGACGCTTCCTTGCGTAAGCGCTATTGCTGCCGATCCCTTTCCGGGAACGATCCATCATGAAGGCGGCGACACATGGAACTTGGCATCTATACCTTCGCTGAGACGACACCCGATCCCCGGACCGGCCGCATCGTCAGCCCGGCACAACGGCTGCGTGATCTCATGGAGGAAATCGAGCTCGCCGATCAGGTCGGGCTGGATGTGTTCGGAGTCGGCGAGCATCACCGGCCCGATTATGCGGTCTCGGCGCCGGCCGTCGTTCTCGCGGCAGCGGCCGAGCGCACCAGGAATATCCGTTTGACCAGCGCGGTGACCGTGCTGAGTTCAGACGATCCCGTGCGGGTGTTTCAGAACTTCGCCACCCTGGACCTACTCTCCGGCGGCCGTGCCGAGATCATGGCCGGGCGGGGATCCTTCATCGAATCCTTTCCGCTCTTCGGTTACGACCTCGACGATTACGACGCCCTGTTCGCGGAGAAGCTCGAACTCCTGCTGAAGATCCGCGACGGCGAGCGCGTCACCTGGTCGGGCCGGCTCCGCCCGCCGCTCGATGATCGCGGAGTCTATCCGCGCCCGTTGCAGGACCGTCTGCCGATCTGGATCGCCGTCGGCGGCACGCCGCAATCGGTGGCGCGCAGGCATGCTGGGGCTCCCCTGGCACTCGCCATCATCGGAGGCGAGCCGGAGCGCTTCGCGCCGCTGTTGTCGCTCTATCGCGAGGCCGCGCGGCGGGCCGGACACGATCCCGCGCGGCTTCCGGTGAGCATCAACTCCCATGGCTATGTGGCGGATACGTCGCAGCAGGCCGCCGACGAATTCTTTCCGCCCTATGCGGACGTGATGACCAAGCTCGGGCGCGAGCAGGGCTGGCCGCCCACGACCCGGCAGCAATTCGACATGCTGCGCTCGCCGCGCGGCGCGCTGGCGGTCGGCAGCCCGCAAGAGGTGATCGAGAAGATTCTCTTCCAGCATGAGATTTTCGGCCATCAGCGCTATCTCATGCAGATGAGCGTCGGCACCATGCCGCATGATGGGATCATGCACCCTATCGAACTTTTCGGCACGAAGGTCGCGCCTGTCGTCCGCAAGGAGATCGCGCGGCGCCCCCTGACGAAAGCGGATGAGGACCAACGCACGGGAGCTTGAGCCCATGCCTCTGTGCCGCGACGAAAGCGAGTTCTCTTCTATGGCTGGGGAGGGTTGTTCCTGCGCGGCGCGACCGATCCGGTCGCCGGCGTCGTACCGGTATAGGAGATGCGCCAGATCGTGCCGCCCGTGTCGTCGCCGACGAGCAGCGAGCCGTCCTTCGCGATGGCCAAGGCGGCAGGACGTCCCCAGACCTCGGCGCGATTCCTGCCCGCGGCCCAGAAGCCCGTCGCGAAATTCTCGTACCAGCCAACGGGACGCCCGTCCTTGAACGGCACGCGCACGATCTTGTAGCCCGTGGGCTCCGAGCGGTTCCACGATCCCTTCAGCGCGACGAAGGCGCTGCCGCGATATTCGGGAGGAAACTGATCGGCGGTATAGAAAACGATGTCCAGCAACGAGGAATGGGACCGGAAGAGCATGTCGGGCTTGACCGTGGCCTTCACCTTGTCGGGTGCGCGCTGCGCGAAGCCCGGCTGCGGATGGGGCCCGATATAGGCGTAGGGCCAGCCGTAGAAGGCGCCCTTCTCGACACGGGTCAGGTAATCGGGCACGAGGTCGTCGCCCATGCCGTCCCGCTCCTGCACGATGGCATAAAGGCCTCCCGTTCCAGGCTCGAAGGCGAGGCTCGTGGGATTGCGCATTCCGGACGCCACGGTGCTCTGGTTAGAACCGTCGGGATCGAAACGCTGGATAGTGGCTTTGACCGGCGAATCGACCTTGATATTCCCGGATGAGCCGACGCCAACGAACAATGCACCGGTCTTCGGGTCGATTTTCAGGTCGCGGTTGATGTGATCCTGCGCGGAGCCGAACACACCCCTCTGTGTGATAAGCTCTTTCCCATCGACGTTGGGATTCCGTCTGCGCCGATCCGAAGGGGTCTGGGAGATGGGCTTGGGTTCTTCATCACCCGGCCGGACGGCGCCAAGCTTATGCGGAACGCGCCAGATCCCATCCTGGTCCGCGACCAGAATTTCTCCGTCCCGCCAGGCGAGGCCATAGGGCAGGTTGAAGCCATCCGCATAGCGCTCGACCTGATCGGCACGGCCCTCACCCTTGCTGTCGCGCAGGAGAATGAGGGAACCGGGCCGTTGCTCGGCGACGATCACGTCGCCATTGGGCAGGACGAGAAGGCGGCGCGGATTCTCGAGCCTGGTGGCGAAGGGAGTTGCCGTAAAGCCTTCGAGGACATGGAGCGTTTGTCCCCGATAGGGCACGACAAGAGGCGCATTGGCCACGATCGGCCCGGCTTTCGGCGGTGGAAGCCGATCGGCATCGATCTGGATATGCCGGCCCAGCTCCTGATCCGCCGTCATCGCATCGGTCGTCCTGGCATCCGGCTGAGGAGGGGCCTTCTGCGCCGGGACTTGGGAGACGGAAAGAATCGCCAGGATGACGGCACTGCCGCCGAGCGCCAGGAGCCGTTTCGCGTCCATTGCACCCTCCATTGCCAGGTCGCATCCCAGGCTCGGGGCAGGATACGGTGATGGAGGGCGGATCTCCTTGATCTGCGTCAACCGCTCCGGATGCCGCAGGACGGCGCGTAAAGGGAACCGGGCTCCGGCAGCCGGCTTATCGAGCAGAGAGATGCTCGGACCATTTCAACCGGGACTGGGCCGCCTGCCATTGAAAGGACGCTGTCATGGACGAGAGCACCCTGGCCGATCGCCGCACGTCACAAACGTCCGACAGGCCCCGCTTCGACACCTTCTATCCCGCGACCGGGCAACCGGGACACAGCTATGAGGGGCATACGGTCGAGGAGGCCCTGAAGATCGCCCGCGATGCGCACGCCGCCTTCAACGCGTGGCGACGCACCTCCTTCACCGAACGGGCCAAGCTGATGAGGGAAGCAGCCCAGGTGCTCCGCCGCCGCCGGGACGAATTCGCCGAGATCATGACGGCCGAGATGGGCAAGCTCCTGAAGGATGGCCAAGCCGAAGCCGAGAAATGCGCCTTCAACTGCGATTACTTTTCCGAGAATGCCGAGAGATTCCTGAGCCGGGAGCCTGTCGATCTCGGCGGACCCAAGGCGTTCGTCACCTTCAATCCCATCGGCACCGTGCTCGCCGTTATGCCGTGGAATTTCCCGTTCTGGCAGGTCTTCCGCTTCGCCGCGCCGACCCTGATGGCCGGAAACACGGCGGTGCTGAAACATGCCAGCAACGTGCCGGGCTGCGCGCTCGCCATCGAGAGCGTCTTCCGCGATGCCGGCTTTCCGGAAAATGTCTTCCGCACGGCTCTCATCCCGAGCCGGAGTGTCAAAGCCCTCATCGAGGACCCCAGCATTGCCGCCGTCACCCTGACCGGCAGTGTCGATGCGGGCCGTCAGGTCGCCGGTACGGCAGGCGCGGCGCTCAAGAAAAGCGTGCTCGAGCTCGGCAGCTCGGATGCCTATCTCGTGCTCGATGATGCCGATATGGCGCAGGCCGCCAAGGTCTGTGCGGCGGCGCGCATGGTCAATGGCGGGCAAAGCTGCATCGCCGGCAAGCGCTTCATCGTCATGGAGCAGATACGGGAAGCGTTCGAATATGCGCTCATTTCCGAAATGCAGACCTACAGGATGGGAGACCCGCGCGATCCGAACACGAAGCTCGGCCCGATGGAGAGCGTGAAGGCGCGCGACCATATCCATGAGCAGGTCCAAAGGAGCATCGCCAACGGCGCGCGTCTGCTCGTGGGCGGCGAGGTTCCCGACGGTCCCGGCGCCTGGTATCCGCCGACGGTGCTGGCCGATGTGCGTCCCGGAATGCCGGCCTATGACGAGGAGGTTTTCGGACCGGTCGCCGCCATCATCGCGGCGAAGGACGAGAGCGACGCGATCCGCATCGCCAACGAATCGCATTTCGGCCTCGGCTCCGGCGTCATCACCCGCAACCTCGCGCGGGGCGAGCGGATCGCCGCAGAGGAACTGGAATCCGGGATGAGCTTCGTCAACGCCAATGTGCGTTCCGACCCGCGCATGCCCTTCGGCGGCGTCAAGGAGAGCGGCTATGGCCGCGAATGCTCCCATTTCGGCATCCACGAATTCGTCAACATCAAGAGCGTCCTCGTGCAGGGATAGGGCAGGATGTGAAATTCCGGAGCGCAGATCCGATTGCAACGCCCCATGGGCAACGTCCGCCGATGCAAGCGCGCCGTCCATGCGATCCGCACGAACCGCACCGATCATCGGATTGCAGCCGACAGCAGATTTCCGGCATCTCGCTTCCGAAGGACATATTCCCCGAGGATGAGAATCGAGGGCTCGACGGCTGCGAATGACCGAACTGTCCGCGAGACCAACAAGGATCCCGAGATCCCCGGGATAGGGGGCAGCCCCTTCCTTTGCCTGTAGATCATGGATCTAGCGGTCACCTAGGCGTGATTCGACTTCCCGGTTGCCTGCTCCATACTGACTGACTAGTCAGTCAGTATGGTCGAAAGGCGGCTCCCTTGTCGGCGAAACGGCGTGTCACGCGGCGGAATCCCGCCCGGAGCGAGGAAGATCGTCAGGCCAAGCTCCAGATCATTCTGGATGCGGCGCTCGACATTTTTCTGGAGAAAGGTTTTGCGGAAGCGCGGCTTGAGGATGTAGCGGCGCGGGCAGGCGTCGCGAAGGGCACCGTCTATCTCTACGTGCCGTCGAAACAGGCCCTGTTCGAGGCCCTGATCCATTCCGGCATCGGCGAACCGATCGGAGCGATCAGGCAGAAGGTGCTGAATCTCGACGCCTCCGCCGAGGACAAGCTGCGGGCGCTTTTCGCGTTTCTGCGCAAGGAGGTTCTCGGTACCCGCCGCGTCGATATCGTGCGGCTGATCCTATCCGAGGCGGGCCGGTTCCCCGAACTCGCGGAAGTCTATCATCGCGAGGTCATCAGCAAGGGCGTGCGGCTTTTGCGAAACATCGCCGAGCAAGGTGTCGCGACCGGCGAGTTCGGATCGGACGCGCTGGTCCGTTTCCCGCAGCTTGCCATCGCGCCCGGTCTCGTCGCGCTGCTGTGGACGAGCTTCTTTCAGAAATTCGATCCGCTCGATATCGATACCATGCTGGAGACGCATCTCGCGCTTCTGATGAGGGCTATGAAAGGATCCCCGTCATGATGCGGAGGCGGGTCAGGAACATCGTGCTGATCACGCTTCTGCTTCTCACTGGCGCCGGCGTGTGGTTCTACTTGAACCCGCGGGAGAATGCCGACCGCTTCCAGGGCTATGTGGAAGGCTATTTCGTCTATGCCGCGCCGGAGACGGGGGGGCGTATTCAGAATCTGACCGTCGATTCCGGCAGCCAGGTCAAGGCCGGCCAGTTTCTGTTTCAGATCGAGGGATCGATGGAGCTCGCGCAACGCGATCAGGCGGCAGCGCAGTTGCAGCAGGCGCAATCGCAGCTGGCCAATCTCCGCGCCTTCCTGCAGCGTCCGGAAGAGATCGCCGTGCTGCAGGCGCAGGAGCGACAGGCCGAAGCGCAGCTCACCTTGTCCACCGCCGAACTCGCCCGGCAGCAGAATCTGTTCGAGAAGGGAATTTCGGCGAAGGCGCAATACGATCAGGCCAAGGCGACCAATGACCGGGACAAGGCGGCGCTCGAAGCCGTGCAGCGCCAGATCCAGGCCGGGCGCATTCCCGCCCGAATCGGCGAGATCGATGCCTCGGAGGCGGCGGTGAAGGCGGCGCAGGCCAATCTCGATCAGGCCGAGACGCGTCTGGCGAAACTGAAGGTCTACGCCCCCGCCGATGCCCAGGTGCAGGACGTCTTCTTCCGCACCGGCGAGGTGGCCAATGCCGGCCAGCCGGTGCTTTCGCTTCTGCCTCCCGGCAACCGGCGCATCCGCTTCTACTTACCGGAACCCAAGCTCTCGACCATCGCCCTCGGCGACGTGGTCGGCGTGACCTGCGACAATTGCCCGAAGGGACTCAACGCCAGGATCACGTTCATCTCCCGCGATGCGGAATTCACGCCGCCGGTGATCTTCAGCCTTGAGGAGCGGGCGAAGCTCGTATTCCGCATCGAGGCGACGCCCATCGGCGATTATGTCTTGCCAGTCGGCCAGCCGGTGAGCGTTGTCCCGTCGGAGCGGTCCTCATGAGCATGCAGGCGATCCAGGCGGCATCGGAGCCCGACATCGTCATCGATGTCGAAGGGCTGACGAAATCCTTCGGCGGCCCGCCGGTCGTCAAGAATCTGACCATGCGCGTGCACAAGGGCCTGATCTACGGCTTTCTCGGCCCCAACGGCAGCGGCAAGACCACCACCTTGCGCATGCTCTGCGGGCTTCTGACCCCCGATAGCGGACATGGCACCTGCCTCGGTTACGACATCCGCACGCAGACAGCGGACATCAAGCGTCATGTGGGCTACATGACACAACGCTTCTCGCTCTATCAGGACCTGTCGATCCGCGAGAACCTGGAATTCGTGGCGCGCATCTACAACCTCGAGAACCCGCGTCGCGCCGCGCAGAACGCGATCGCGCGGCTCGGGCTCGAGAACCGCGCCGACCAGCTCGCGGGCGCGCTCTCGGGCGGCTGGAAGCAGCGGCTTTCCCTCGGCGCCTGCATCCTGCCTGCGCCCGAGCTTCTGCTCCTCGACGAGCCGACGGCGGGCGTCGACCCGAAAGCGCGGCGCGACTTCTGGGACGAGATCCACAAGCTCGCCCATGAGGGCATGACCGTCCTGGTCTCGACCCATTACATGGACGAGGCGGAGCGCTGCCACGAGATCGCCTATATCGCTTACGGCGAATTGCTCACCCACGGCACGGTGGAGCAGGTCGTCGCCGATGCGCATCTCTCCACCTACAACGTCACGGGGCCGGACCTTGCCGATCTGGCGGACCGTTTGAAAACCCTCGACGGGGTCGACATGGTGGCGCCCTTCGGCGTCGAGCTGCATGTCAGCGGGCGCGATGGGGAAAAGCTCGATGCGGCGACCGCGGCGTTGCGCGCGCAAGGCCCGCAGATCTGGACGCGGGGCGAGCCGACGCTCGAAGACGTGTTCATCGACCTGATGAGCCGGACGAAGGACAATTACGCATGAGCGCGGGAAGCGACATCGACCGGCGCACGCGCGGTTTTCGCGCCTCGCTCGGACGCCTGCGCGCGACCTTCATCAAGGAATTCCTGCAACTGCGCCGCGACCGGCTGACCTTTGCGACGATGATCTTCATTCCGCTCATGCAGCTTTTGTTGTTCGGCACGGCGATCAACGCCAATCCGCGCCATCTGCCGACGGCGGTCCTGATCCAGGACGACAGCTCCTTCGCGCGCTCCTACCTCGCGGCCATGCGCGCGACCGACTATTTCGACATCAGCATGACGGCCTCCAGCGAGGACGAGCTCGACCATCTCATTCTTTCCGGCAAGGCGCTGTTCGGCGTGCAAATTCCCGCCCATTTCGGGCGCGCCCTGATCCGCGGCGACAGGCCCGAGATTCTCGTCGTCGCGGACGCCACCGATCCCACGGCGACGGGACAGGCCGTCGCCGCCCTCAACGGCCTGTCCCAGAACGTCTTCTCCCGCGAACTCATCGGCCCCGCCGCCTCGCTCGCGCCCAAGCCGCCGCCTTTCGACCTGCGCGTCCACCTGCGCTACAACCCGGCCATCGAGACGCGGCTCAACATCGTTCCCGGCCTGATGGGCACGATCCTGACGCTGACCATGCTGATCTTCACCGGCCTGTCCGTGACCCGCGAGATCGAGCGCGGCACCATGGAAAGCCTGCTCGCCATGCCGATCCGGCCGGTCGAGATCATGCTCGGCAAGATCGCGCCCTATGTGGTGGTCGGCGGCCTGCAGATGACGCTGATCTTGAGCGCGGCGTGGCTTCTGTTCGGCGTGCCCATCGAAGGCAGCCTCATGCTTCTCCTGGCGCTGACCATGCTCTTCATCATCGCCAATCTCTCGGTCGGCTACACCTTCTCGACCATCGCCACGAGCCAGCTGCAGGCGATGCAGATGTCGTTCTTCTTCTTTCTGCCGAACATGCTCCTGTCGGGTTTCATGTTCCCCTACAGAGGCATGCCGCAATGGGCACAGCAGGTCGGCGAATTTCTGCCCCTGACCCACTACTTACGCATCGTGCGCGGCATCATGCTGAAAGGTGCGACCTTCGTCGATCTGCAATTCGATGTCCTGGCGCTTGCTCTCTTTACGCTCGCCGTGATGGTGCTGGCCGTAGCGCGTTTCCGGCAGACGCTGGACTGATCGGAATCAATCCGCGATGGCCGCCTCGGCCGCCTTGACTGCGCTGCCACGCAGGGGCCGCTCCTCCATGGCGATGAGGAAGGCGAGCGCAAGAGCGAAGCCGGCCACCGCTGCCATGAAGACATAGGAGAACACAACGGCGAGGTCGATGCCGCTTCTCGCTGCCGAAGCGGCGAGGGTCTCGAAACTGGCGGCTCCGCCCATGCCCGTGCCGCCGAGCACGATGGCGCCGAAGATCGCGACGATGAAGGCGCCGCCGAGAGAGCGGAAGAAATTGGCGGTGCCCGTCGCGGTGCCCAGTTCATGCAAGGCGACCGCGTTCTGGATCGACACCGTCGAGACCGGCAGGAGCGTTCCGAGCCCGATGCTGATGACGGCGAGCATGATCTCGATGCCGGACAGGGGAAGCCTGTCGCCGAACAGGGCGAGACTTGCGGTCGCAATGGTCGCGATGGCGAGGCCCGCCATGGGCAACCGCTTGTAGTGCTTCACCTTCGCCATGGTCCGGCCCGACAGGGTGGCGCCGACCACCGTGCCGACCATGAGGGGGATGAGCGCGAGACCCGAGAGGCTGGCCGAAAGGCCACGCACGGTCTCGAAATAGACCGGCAGATAGATGGTGAGGCCAATATAGGTGCCCATGCCGAAACAGGCCGCGAGCGTGCCCATGCGCACCACCGGATTGTGCAGCACGCCCGGTGGAATGAGCGGCTCGGGCGCAACCCGCATCCGGATCGCGAACAGCACCCAGAGGAGGGCAGAGGCGGCGACGAGGCCGAGAATGGGCATGGAGCCCCACGGAAAGCGCAGGCCGCCCCAGCTCAAAGCCAGCAGCAGGGAGACGGTGGCGGAAACCAGGAGAAGCGCGCCCAAAACGTCGAGCTTGTGCGGCCGGTCGAAGCGCGGCAGTTTTTTAAGGCCGTGATAGGCGATGAGAAGGGCGATGAGGCCGAGCGGCAGGTTGATCCAGAAGATCACCGACCAGTGTAGATGCTCCGCGAAAAAACCGCCGAGCACCGGCCCGATGAGGCTCGAGGTCATGAACACGCTGGCGAAATAGACCTGATACTTCGCCCGCTCCTTCGGCGCGACGAGATCGGCCACGATGGTCTGGCCGAGCGCGATCAACCCGCCGCCGCCCAATCCCTGCACGCCGCGCGCAAGAATCAGCGCGAGCATGCTCGGCGCCATCGCGCAGGCAATGGAGCCCAGGATGAAAATGACGATGCCGATCAGCATGGTGATGCGCCGCCCGTGGCTGTCGCTGAACTTGCCGTAGAGCGGCGTCACGGCGGTCGCGGTCAAAAGATAGACCGTCACCACCCAGGGCAGATGCTCCAGATCGCCGAGTTCGCGGCCGATGGTCGGCAGGGCGGTGGCGATGATGGTCTGGTCGAGAGCGGCAAGCAGCATCGCCAGCATGAGACCGATGATGATCGTGCGGATCTCAGCCGGGCTGAGGGCTTGTCCCTGCGCGTGCCGCAGGGTCTTGGATGTCGGTTGATCCATCTCTTCCATCGCGTTGCTACGGCCTCTTTAGGGGACAAGAGGGTCTTTGTCTCGAATCCCGGGCCGCAGGGCAGATATGCGCGCAGACTTGAAGAAGATTTAAGCATCGGCACGCGGTCGGGTTCCAGAGCCCGGCCCAGCCGGGCTGTGGATTGTCGCTGCCCTGCCATCCTTGGCGGCCGTCAGGCAGGGAAGGGTATCCATAGCGCCACGGGTGAGATGGACACCCCTCCCCTCCGCTTTCGCTTCGTTCCGGGAACCACAGAGATACGGGCGGAGTGGATATCGCGCGAAGCGGGTTGCGGGATACCGCGACATGGCGCTAGCTGTGCGAAGTTCTTCAAATGTTCGCCATGGCTCCCCGCACCCGCTTCTCCCTCGCCCAAGTTTCCCTCGCCCAGGCCCGCCGTATCGCGCTCGCCGCCCAAGGTTTTTCCGACGGGCGCCCCGATGCGCCCACATCCCGCCATTTCGCCCGGGTGCTCGCCCGGTCGAACCTGCTTCAGATCGATTCGGTCAACGTGCTGGTGCGCGCCCATTACATGCCGCTCTTTTCGCGGATCGGCGCCTATGACCGGGACCTGCTCGAAAAGGCCTCCTATCATCCGAAGAAGCGCAGCACCTTCGAATATTGGGGGCACGAGGCGTCCCTGATTCGCCTCGACCTGCATCCCCTGTTCCGCTGGCGCATGGCCCGCGCCGCGCGGGGCGAGAGCATCTATGGCGGACTTGCCCGGTTCGGACGCGAGAAGCGTGCCTTCATCGAGGAGGTGAGACGCGAAATCGCCACGCGAGGACCGATGGGCGCGGGCGAACTCTCCGGCGGCGGCAAGGGCCAAGGGTCCTGGTGGGGCTGGAGCGACGGCAAGCGAGCGCTCGAATGGCTGTTCTGGGCCGGTGAAGTCACCACGGCGACCCGGCGCGGCTTCGAGCGCATCTACGATCTGCCGGAGCGCGTGCTGCCCTCCGCCGTGATCAACGCACCGACGCCATCGGACGAGGAGGCGCAGCGGGAATTGCTGCGCCTGTCGATCCGTGCTCTCGGCATCGCCAGCGAGCGCTGCCTGCGCGACTATTTCCGCCTCGAGGCGGCGGATGCCAAGGCCCGCATTCCCGAACTGATCGAGGCGGGCGATCTTGTTCCCGTCACCGTCGAGGGCTGGAACGGGCCGGTCTATCTCGATCCCGCGGCGCGCATCCCGCGCCGGGTCGAGGCGCGGGCCCTCGTCTCGCCTTTCGATCCCATTGTCTGGGAGCGCACGCGGACCGAGCGCCTGTTCGATTTCCGCTACCGCATCGAGATCTACACGCCCGCCGAGAAGCGCGAATTCGGCTATTACTGCCTGCCCTTCCTGCTCGGCGAAAGGATTGTCGCCCGGCTCGACCTGAAGGCCGACCGCGCCACGGGACGGCTCCTCGTCCATTCGATCCACCCGGAAACCTCCGTCCATCCGGCCGAGATCGCCCCCGCCTTGAGCGATGAACTGCGCCTCATGGCAGAATGGCTGGGGCTTGATGCCATCGCCGTGCCGAAGGATTGGGCGAAGCGGCTGGGGGTTTAGCGGGTTCTACTCTTCCCTCTCCCGGATCTCGGGTGTTCCCGAGATCCGCTTCATCCTGCGCCAGTCGGGAACACCCAACTTGCGGCGGGGAGGGATCGAGGATGGGGGTGGAACGACCAGGTGAGCAGGGTGGAGGGAGAGCTGTAGCGGCCTTGAGCCCTCACGCATTTAACACAGCGCTTCGACTTTCCGCCCCCCACCCCTGCCCCTCCCCGCAAGGGGGAGGGGAGGTGCGCCCGGAACGACGAAGGATCCCCAACCCTCAAGCCAGGGTGAAATCCATCGTGATGTCGGCGTTGAGGACCTTGGAGACCGGGCAGTTCTTCTCGGCGGCGCGGGCGAGCTCCTCGAACTTGGCGCGGTCGATGCCGGGCACCTTGGCCTGAAGCGTCAGGGCCGATTTCGAGATCTTGAACCCGTCGCCTTCCTTGTCGAGGGACACGGTGGCTTCGGTGGCGAGTTCGGTGGGAGTGAAGCCCGCGCTCTGGAGCTGGAAGGCCAGGGCCATGGTGAAGCAGCCCGCATGCGCCGCGGCGATCAGCTCCTCCGGGTTGGTGCCCTTCTCGTTCTCGAACCGGGTCTTGAACGAATAGGGCGTGTTCGACAGAACGCCGGAATCCGTGCTGAGTTGGCCGCTGCCATCCTTGCCGGTGCCCTGCCATACGGCCTTCCCCTTGCGATTCATCATGATCTCCTTCGCCAGTTGCGTTCGGTCATCTAGAGCATCGTGCGCAAAAGTGGACCCGGTTTTGCGCTTAGAACGATGCTCTCATCAGGGGAAAAAGTATCGGATGATCCTAAAAGTGGAATCCACTTTTGGGTCTGATGCTTTAGGACAGTTTGCTGAAGCCTCCAGTCCGGCATGCCTTGCCATCTTGGCGAATGTGTCCGGCGCATCATCTTGAGGACGGTTTCGGCCTGGGCGAATCCTCCCGGGCCGAAGGATGTGAACCATGACCCAGCTTGCTCGCCTGCATTCGCGGCTTCTCGGCGCCACGCTCGTGGCCGTCGCCATCTTCATGCTTCTTCCGGGCAACTGGCAGCCCAATTCACGGGCGCTGGTGGGATGGGATGCCGGCGTTGTGACCTATCTGGCCCTCGCCGGATTCATGGCTAGCCGCTCATCCATCGGCCAGATGCAGGAGCGGGCCAAGCTGGAGGACGAGGGAGCCACCATCATCCTCATCCTGATCCTCGTGGCCGCCATTGCCAGCCTCGGCGCCATCGCAATAGAGCTGCACGGCATTCACGACGATCCTGCGGGCCAGCCTTTCCGGGTCACCATCGGCGTCGTCACCATTTTCTGCTCGTGGTTCTTCGTGCACACGATCTTCGCCATCCACTACACTCACGAATATTACGGCGACCAGGGCGAGCGCGGCGGCCTGACCTTTCCCCACAGGTTGAAGCCGGATTATTGGGACTTCATGTATTTTTCCTTCAACTTCGGCGCTGCCGCCCAGACCTCGGACGTGGTCATCGTCTCCAAGCGCATGCGCCGCCTCGCGCTGGGGCACGCCATTCTGTCGTTTCTCTTCAACACGACGATTCTCGCGCTCGCGGTCAATGTGGGGGCGAGCCTGATCTAGAGTATCGTGCGCAAAAGTGGACCCGGTTTTGCGCTCAGAACGATGCTCTCATCCGATGCTTTAGCCTGCGTTATCCTCGCGTTCGCCGTCGACGATGCGCCGGGCGATGTCGAAGGAAAAGCCGGCCCGCGCCAGGGCCGCGAGATCCTTGTCCCGATAGGGCGCGCGTTCGCCGGGCCGGTAGGGCCCGAGCTTGCGGCGGCGGGCCAGGGCGCGGGCGGCCTGTTCCTCGTCGCCCTCCTCGCCCTCGAGCGCCGTTGCGATAGTCGCCCGGTCGATACCCTTGAGCGAGAGCTTGGCGCGAATGGCGCGGGCCGAACCGCCCCGGCGGCGCAAGGTCGCGACGCGCGCCTCCGCATAGCGGGTGTCGTCGACAAGTCCGCTGCGCAGGCTTTTTTCCACCACCTCGTCGATGGCCTCGTAAAACTCAGCCGGCTCCTCGCCGCGCAGGCGGCAGCGCTTGTCCACCTTGCGCTTCAGCACACGGCGCAGATTCTCGGCCGAGGAGGCATAGCGCTCGAGATAGGCCATGGCCGCCCGCTGCAGATAGGCGGGCGTGACCTTGCGCGGCGGTTTGCGGGTGGGCTTGATCGCGTCATCCATCATGATGGCGACGAGGTCTCGCCCGGCTTCTCGACCTGACCGCGCCGTTGCAATTGCAGCGCCACGAACCAGCACAAGGACGCCCAGGCCGCGCCGACGGCCCAGCCGCCCAGCACGTCGCTCGGCCAGTGCACGCCGAGATAGATGCGGCTTACCCCCACCAGCAAGGTGATGGCGACGGCAAGGCCCATGATGAAGGCCTGCATCCGCCGGCGTTCCTGCACCCGGGACAGCAGCGCCCCGAGCGTCAGATAGGTCACGGCGGAAAGCATGGCGTGGCCGCTCGGGAAACTCGCCGTGTAGACGCGGGCCGCATGCGGCACGAGATCGGGACGCGGCCGCTCGAAGCCGAGCTTGAGCCCCGTCGAGAGCAACGTGCCGCCGATCACCGCCACGGCCACGAGAAGGGCCGCGCCCCGTTTTCCCGCCATCAGCAGATAGACGAAGGCCGAGACCGTCACGATGGTCAGGATGGCGTAGCCGCCAAGCCCCGTGATATCCCGCGCCGATTCTTCCAGCCAGCTGGGTCCGATCGGGTCGGCGAGATTCTGCGGATTGCGCAAGGAGAGCAGGATGGCGCTGTCGAAGGCATGCGTCTCGCCCTCAAAGACTTCTCCCGCAATAGCGACAAAGGCCCAGGCGAAGAAAGCGCAGCCCGCCAAGGAAACCAGGGGGCCGATTTCGTTGAGATGCAGGCGGACCCAGAGGCGCGTGGCGGGAGTCAGCAAAACGTTCATCGGATAAGAATAGGGTTGTCCGTCCGCGCTGGCGAGAGTGTCGGACGTTTCAGCCCGACGGAAAGCTTCGCGGCCCGGGATTCTGATGGCCGCCTCGATCCGCTGCAATCCGATCTGGCCGTTCAACGATCCCATGCGACCTCACGCCCCGCCTGAACCTCTCGTCCCGAGGTCCTTCCTTTGATAGAACAAACAGCGAACATATAGACGGCTATGAGCTTGCAACGCAACCATCCTTCCGAGGTTGTGCAAGTGGAGCCCGGCCCGGAACGGCAGAGGGAGCGCCTATGACACTCCATCGCATCACCCTGAATTGCGGCGCGGATCTCGATGGATTCCGCCGGGCGGTGCGCCGGCTGATCGGCGAGGAGCTGGCACCTCAGCATGTGCTCTGGACCATCTCCGATGAGCCCGATCTGTTCGGCGAGGCCGGCGAGGGCGAGGCGCCGCCGGTCTCGCTGCCCCGCGCCGTCGGCGAACTGATCGGCCTTGTCGTGCATCATCGGGATCCAGAACGCTACGCCCTGCTTTATCAGCTCATCTGGCGGGTCCTGAACGGCGAGCGCGAACTCCTCGACATCACGAGCGACCCGCTCGTCCACCGGCTCGACCTGATGGCGCGGGAAATCCGGCGCAACCTGCCGCAGGCCGCGTCGATGGCGAGCCCGATCCAAACCGCGCGCCCAGGCGTTGAAAGCATGATCGAGCAGGAGCCCGCCATGCCCGCCAAACGCAAACAGGACCACACCTCCGAGGCCGCAGGGGATCACATGTGGGATCGGGAGCCGAAGACCCTTGAAGAACTCAACGCCGCCATCGCCAAGGCGGGTCCGCTGGTGCCCGGCGCGACGCAGGCAGTGTTCGGCGAAGGCCCGGATCATGCGGATATCGTGTTCGTCGGCGAGCAGCCGGGCGATCAGGAGGATTTGCAGGGCCGCCCCTTCGTGGGGCCCGCAGGCAGGCTGTTCGACAAGATCATGAAGGAGGCGGGGATCGACCGCGACAAGGTCTATCTCACCAATGCGGTAAAGCATTTCAAATTCGAGCAGCGCGGCCACCGACGCATCCATTCCAAGCCGACGGCGGGCGAGGTGAAGCATTACCGGCCCTGGCTGATGAAGGAGCTGGAACTGATCAAACCGAAGCTCGTGGTCGCGCTCGGCGGCACGGCCCTTCTCGCGCTCACAGGCAAGCAGACGCCGATTTCCCGCTCGCGCGGGCGGGCGAAATTCGGGAATTGGGACGGCTACATCACCGTGCACCCATCCTATCTGCTGCGCCTGCCCGACGAAGAGACGAAAAAGCAGGCCCACGACGTCTTCCTCAAGGACCTCGTCCATATCCGCGATCTCGCCAAGGCCGATCTCAAGACAGGCGAGCTTCCCCTCGCGGCGGAGTAGGACGCGCCTCGGCCTTCCGGGCCATGACGCTCCGGTGCCGGTCGAGCCGGTTCATGGCAGGCGTCACCGTGACCCCGTGCAGGACGATGGAGACGAGGATGATGAGGCCGGTCGTGCTCCAGAGCAGATCGGGCTTTTCGAACGCGCCCCTCTGCAACCCGTAGGCCAGGTAATAGATCGAGCCGATGCCGCGGATGCCGAAGAAGCTGATCGCCCATTTTTCCGGGGCGGGCCGGCTGACGCCGAGAAGCCCGATCCAGCCTGCGAGAGGCCGCACCAGGAAAATCGCCAGGATCGCGAAGGCTGCGGATCCCCAGGTCAGGCTCTCGAACAATCCGCCGCCCGTGATCACGCCGCCCGTGAGCACGAGCAGCACCATCATGGTGAGACGCTCCAGCTCCTCGGCGAAATCGTGCAGGCGCCGGTGGTAATGATGCTCGTGCTGGGTGGAGCGGAGAGCGAGCGCCGCCACGAAGACCCCTAAGAAGCCATAGCCCTTCACGATCTCGCAGAGGCCGTAGACGAGACAGGTGATGCCGAGCGCCACGAAGCCGACGCCGGTGCGGGAGAGGCGGGCGCGATTGGGCAGGTGAAAGGTCAGCCAGCCTAAGATCCGGCCGGCGAGATAGCCGATGCCGGTACCGGCCGCGACCTTCCAGACGACCGCATAGGCCAGCCACTCCGCGAAAGTCCTCAGACTCGTCTCGTGGACGAAGAAAATCGCCAGAAGCACGAAGGGAAAGGCGAGGCCGTCGTTCAGCCCGGCTTCGGAGGTCAGCGAGAAACGGACCTCGTCCTCCTCCCCACCCCCGGGCGGCCCCACCTGCACGTCGCTGGCGAGCACCGGATCCGTCGGTGCGAGCGTGGCGGCCAGGAGCATGGCGGTGGCGAAGCCCAATCCTAGCAGAGTCTGGCCAAGGAGGACGAGGGCGAGAATGGTCAGGGGCATGGAGATGCCGAGAAGACGCCAGGTCAGCTTCCAGCGCCGCCAGCTGAAGGGACGGTCGATCTTCAGTCCCGCGCCCATGAGCGCGATGATGACCACGAACTCGCTCAGGTGCTCGACGAGCTTGATCTGCTCTCTCGGATGGGGAATCACCCCGGGAATATGCGGAATGGCGAAGATCGCCGCGCCCAGGGCGACGCAGAAGATCGGCAGCGTCAGGGGCAGCTCCTTCAGCACCATGGGCAGCCAGGCGGTGAGCAGAACCACCATCCCAAAGACCGTGAGGACGACGACATAAGGATCCATGAGGAAGCGAACGCCCTGCAAACTCGGCAGTTCCGCTGTGGATTCCCAGTTTAACCGCCCCTTAAACCGCCACAATTACAGTGCCTCAGAGCATGCTATGGAAGCCGGAGAATGCCGGCAGCATGATGACGGGGTAAGACGTGGCGAACGGACGTGACCGGCGCGAGCCGGTCTTCGAGACGCCGGCCACCGATGCGGAGGCGTTGGATTTTCGCCTTTCGCCTGAGGATCGGGCAGGGGGCAGAATGGCGCAGAAGCGCGCTTCTCAGGGCGGCGGGAATCCATCGCCACGGCGCACGACGCGTCCGAAAAAGGCGAAGCGCAGGCGCGGCGGCTCTTTCCTGAGCAAGCTCGTCTATGGCGGAATCGTCCTGTGCCTGTGGGGAATCATCGCCGTCGGCGGCATCGTCGCCTATTACGCCGCGCAGCTCCCCCCCATCGACCAGCTCACCGTGCCGAAACGGCCGCCGAACATCGCCATCATGGCGAGCGACGGCACGCTTCTCGCCAACAAAGGCGAGATGGGCGGGCGCACCGTGTCGATCAAGGAGCTGCCGCCCTATCTGCCCAAGGCTTTCGTCGCCATCGAGGACCGGCGCTTCTACGACCATTGGGGCATCGACCCCGTCGGCATCGCCCGTGCGATTTTCCGCAATCTCAGCCGTCGCGGCGTGGCCCAGGGCGGCTCGACCCTGACGCAGCAGCTCGCCAAGAACCTGTTCCTGACCCAGGAGCGCACGGCCTCGCGCAAGATCCAGGAGGCGATCCTCTCGCTCTGGCTCGAGCGCAACTACACCAAGGACCAGATCCTCGAACTCTATCTCAACCGGGTCTATTTCGGCGCCGGCGCCTATGGCGTCGAGGCGGCCGCCCAGCGCTATTACGGCAAGTCGGCGCGCAACGTTTCGCTGTCAGAAGCAGCGGTTCTCGCCGGTCTCGTCCAAGCCCCGTCGCGACTCGCCCCCAACCGTAATCCGGAGGCCGCGCAGGCCCGCGCCGAACTTGTGATCGCGGCCATGAACGAGCTCGGCTTCATCACGCCGGGCATGACGAAGACGGCCCTCGGCGCCCCCGCCCAGCCCACGCGTCCGCAAGGGGCGGGCTCGGT
The DNA here is from genome assembly GCF_052114965.1 of Microvirga sp. 2TAF3. Lineage (NCBI taxonomy): Bacteria > Pseudomonadati > Pseudomonadota > Alphaproteobacteria > Hyphomicrobiales > Methylobacteriaceae > Microvirga > Microvirga sp. 2TAF3. Next base: position 366,495 of record NZ_JBFRFT010000001.1, read on the forward strand.
CAACTATGCTGCTGACTACGTGATGGACGTGCTCGACGATTTCGTCGGCACGATCGAATCGGACATCGTGGTCTCGACCACCATCGACCCAGCGATGCAGGCCGCGGCCGAGCGCGCACTCGTCGACGAGCTGAACGCCAAGGGCCAGAAATTCAACGTCAACCAGGGCGCATTCGTGGCCCTGCAGCCGGACGGGGCGCTGAAAGCCCTCGTCGGCGGCCGGAATTACGAGACGAGCCAGTTCAACCGGGCGACCGTCGCCCGCCGCCAGCCGGGCTCGTCCTTCAAGCCCTTCGTCTATCTCACCGCCATCGAGAAGGGCCTGACGCCCAATACGGTGCGGGAGGATTCGCCCGTCAACTACAAGGGCTGGACGCCGGAAAACTACGACCGCGGCTATCGCGGCGCGATCACCTTGCGGGATGCGCTGGCGCTGTCCCTGAACACCATCGCCGTCAAGCTCAACCTCGAAGTCGGGCCGAAGGCAGTGGTGCAGACCGCGCAACGCCTCGGTATTTCCTCGCCGCTCCAGGCCAATCCCTCGCTCGCGCTCGGCACATCCGAGGTCACGCCGCTCGAACTGGTGAGCGCCTATGCCGCCTTCGCCAATGGCGGCACCGGGGTGACTCCCTATGTCATCGCCCAAGTGAAGACGACGGACGGCAAGGTCATCTACAAGCGTCCCTCCGGGGGCGGCCTCGGCCGAGTCATGGATCCGGGCGCGGTCGCCATGATGAACGACATGATGCACAACACCTTCGTCATCGGCACGGCGAAGAAGGCGCAGATCCCCGGCTGGGTCATGGCCGGCAAGACCGGAACGACGCAGGACTACAAGGATGCATGGTTCGTCGGCTTCACGGGGTCGCTGGTGGCGGGCGTCTGGCTCGGCAACGACGACGGCGCGCTGACGAAGCGGGTGACCGGCGGCAACCTGCCGACCGAGGTGTGGCACAGCTTCATGAAGGTTGCGCTGAAGGATCAGCAGCCCGTGCCCCTGCCCGGCGGCGAAACCTTCCAGCCGGGAGGCACACCCGTCGCCGATGCGGGAGCCAGCCGCGGCTACCCCGCCCCCCAGAATCAGGACGGCTGGATCGCCCCGGCACACAATCCGCGCCAGAAGAACCTGCTGGAGCGGCTGTTCGGATTGTGAGGATTGCTTACAGCTTGCAGCTTGCAGCTTGCAGCTTGCAGCTTGCAGCCTCCAGTATAGTTATACTATAGCACAAGAGCTAGAAATCGCTTTACTGGAAAGACTGGCTGCATGCGGGCATTTATCTGGGGAGCACTCGCCGTTCTAGGAGCGTTTCCCGCATTGGCCGACTGTCGCGATGACGCGTGGGCCGCCCGCAGCAGGATCGAAGCGTCGGGCCCCTATCGTTATGAGAGGCATGTCTGGAATCAGAATTTCAGGCGCCAGGAATGCGGCGTTATTGATCCGGGCCGAGCTGAACACGAATATCCTTGTTCGGACCGGGCCTACGGGCAGTACGAAGTCATCGTCATCGACAGCAAGGTTTGGGAGAATGACGGTCTCGGATGGTTTCCGTCAGGAGAGCGGTTGAATTCGTTTTCGCTTCCCGAGCTCTTCGCGCGCTTCAAGGAAGAGGCAAGCTGCCTTGGCGTGGTAACGGAGGATGGACGCACATTCGAAAAATACCTATTCGCGAGCAAAGAAGGCAAAGCCTCAATCGCACGGCTTTTCGTCGATCCATCGAGTGGTTTGCCGGTCCGAATGGAGTGGGATGGATCGGTCAATAGCGTCACCACCTATACCTATGATCCTGCACTTCGAATCGAGATCCCGGCAGTCGACCTCGAACAGCGGCGCGCAACGTCCCTCGCACGCTTCGACGCGGCGGTGAGCGCATCCGATCCCGCCTGTCGCGCGAGATTTTTTGAAACTGTTGAACGGGGACGCAAAGCTTCGTTTCGCTTCTCACGCCAAGGTTTCATGTCGCACGATGGCGGCACTATGGGAGCGTTCTCGCCTCCTTTCTCGTTTCGTTTTCATCACCTCGATCTCAGTCAACATTATCCCCCTAGGGATGCCACATACATCGCTGACGATCCTTGGGCGGGGCCGAACGGGTATGATGAGACGAAGGTCTATGCTGACCTCAAGTATCTCAGGTGGGAGTTGATGCCCCTTCCGGACGAGGTCGGCGGTACGCGCTGCATGGGAAAGGACCTGGTCGAGGGGCACGAGTACGATGTGATCGACTATGATATCTATGGAGATGATCATTCTGCGAAACGTCTGATCCAGACTCGACGGATGCAGATCGATCCGATCAGCCGATTGCCCATCCGCATCCAAATCCAGCGCCCGGATTGGCACGACCCATCTCAGCAAAGGTTTATCGACATCCAAACCCGCCATTACGAGCCATTTGTCGTAACCCGCTGAGATGATGATGCCGTTTCGCAACCCTTCACATTTCTAACAGGCACAGAGGCAAGGCGCAGGTAGGGCGGCGTCGCTTCACGCTCACGGCCGCAGCAGCTTCGTCATGTAGACGCGCCTGAATCCCTTCTCCTCGGCGCGATGCGTCTCGGCAAAACCCATCCGCGCATAGAGCGCCAGGTTCTCGGTCATCGCTTCGTTCGTGTAGAGGCGGATGGCCGCGCAGCCCGCTTCGCGCGCGGCTTTTTCGGCGAAGGTCAACAGCATCCGGCCATAGCCGCGCCCCTGCGCATGCGGATCGACGGCGATGTTGTCGAGCAGCATCGCGGTCTCGTCCGGGATCAGGACGAGGATACCGCGAATCTCATCCTCGTCGACGAGAACATGAACCCGCCTGTCCGCAATGAGGGCGGCATAATCGTCCAGCATCGGGCCGGGCTTGCGTCCGATGCGGGACACGTAACGCGCGTAAGCGGATTGGACGATGGCTTCGATCGCTTCGCGATCATCCGGGCCGGCGATGCGGATGTGGCTCATGCCTCATGCTAAGGCCTCGGATTCAAAAGTGGAATCCACTTTTGGGATCATCCGATGCGTTCTTGAAAGGAGAACATCGGATGATCGGAAGCCCCGTGGAAAGACCATTTCCGTATACCTCAGCCCCGCCGCGCCCGTCCGGTCGAGAGGAAGACCGTCAGCGCCAGGGTGCCCGTCGCTGCGATGGTGAGCGGAAGCGGCAATGCGGAGGCGCCGAGATTCTGGCCCAGCACGATGCCGAGGATGGCGGCGAAGGTCATCTGGCAGATGCCGAGCAGGGAGGAGGCGGCGCCCGCCCGTTCCGGGAAGGGCATCAGCGCCGAGGCCATGGATTGTGGCATGGTGAGGCCGACGCCCAGCGCATAGATCGTCATGGGGCCGGTAATCGCCATGAACGAAGCAACCCCGCCCGCGACCAGTGCGAGCATCGTCACGCCGCCGATGGCGAGGCAGGTCACTCCGAGCCTGATCGTCCCGTCGAGGCCGCGCGGCCCGACCAGACGCTGCGCCAGGAAGGTGCCGGTAATATAGCCGATCACCATGAAGCCGAAGGAGAAGCCGTAGGCGAGCTGGCCGAGGCCGTAGATGCCTTGAAGCACGAAGGACGAGCCGGAGATGAAGGCGAAGAGGCCGCCATAGGTCAGCATGGAGAGGCACACATAGACCCGGTAGCCGCGATGCCTCAGCAGGGTGCGAAAGCCCCTGATGATGGTAAAGAACGACACCGGCATCTCGGACCTCTTCCGGATCGACTCGGGCAGGCGCCAGGCCACGATGGCGGCGATGGCGCCGCCGCCCAGGATCGTGACGATGAAGGTCATGCGCCATCCGCCCCCTTGCGCGATGAGGCCGCCGATGACCGGCGCGATGGCCGGAACGACGCCCATGATCGTGCCCATGCGCGACAATTCCCGTCCGGCGCGCGGACCCTCGTAGAAATCGCGCACGATGGCGCGGGCCAGCACGATGGGGCCGGAGGCGCCGAGCGCCTGCACGAACCGGGCCAGGATCAGGGTCTCGATGGTGGGCGCGACGGCGCAGACGAGGCTCGCCAGGGTGAAGAGCCCGAGGCCGAACAGCAGCACCGGCTTGCGGCCGATCCGGTCGGAGACGGGACCGTAGACGAATTGCCCCGCGGCAAAGCCGAGAAGAAAGGCCGAGAGGGTGAGCTGGGTCTGGCCGGTGCTTGCGCCCAGATCCGCCGCGATGGACGGCAAAGAGGGCAGATACATGTCCGTCGAGAGCGGCCCCAGCGATGTGAGAAGCGCCAGGACGACGGTCAGGGCGAGCGTATCGGGCTTGAGCATGGCACCAGCGGATGAGAGGCGGGACGGATTGGCCTAGAGCGTGATCAGGACAAGTGGAATCCGGTTGTCCGTATAGATCATGCGAAGACAAAAACTTAGAGCTTGGTCATGCCCCTTGAAACATGACCAAGCTCTAAGCCGAAATCCTTCGTCTGTCATCTCATACAATCTGGCGAGGAGATCCGCTTCAACCGAACCGGTGCAGGGCGCTGCCATAGGTTTTCAGCCAGGCTTCGGCCTCTTCCGTGCGCGGGCAGAGATCGTGCACGAGCTTCCAGAACCGGTGGGAATGGTTCAGTTCGCGCAGATGCGCGACCTCGTGGGCGGCGAGATAATCGAGCACGAAGGATGGCGCCATGATCAGCCGCCAGGAGAAGCTCAACGCTCCCGTCGCCGAGCAGGAACCCCACCGGCTCTTGGTGTCGCGCACCGTGATCCGCTTCGCCTTCGCGCCGAGCGCGGCGGTGTGGCGCTTCACGGCCTCGGCGAAGTCGCGCTTGGCCTCGGTCTCGAGGAAATCCTGCACCCGGCGCGCCACATGGGGCCGCTCGCCCGAGACGGCCAGGATCGGGGCACCGTCGCTGCCCTTGGTCGCCTGGGTCGCTCCCCTAACGTTCGACCAATGGACGATCCTATGCGGCACGCCGCGAAGGGGCACGAGAGAGCCGGGCTCGAACAGCACCCGCATCGGCACCTTGGCGAGCCTTGTCGCGATCCAGCTGCCGTGACTGTCGGCGAAACGCTGGGCAATGCCGATATCCGTCCGCTCCGGAATCGTCAGCACGACTTCACCCGTCGCGTTGGAGACGCGCAAGGTGATCCGCTTGGCGGTCGGACGGCGTTTCAAGGCCACCTTAAAGGCTTGGCCTTCATGGGAAACTTTGAGATGAGGGGGGTCCGCAGGGATGCGGCGGAACAGGGCGAATCTCATGTCCGCAATCTGCCCCGCCGGGGATTCTTTGTCAGCGCAGCCGTTTGCCGCTGCCGTGAACCGATCCAGAACGAAATTAGGGGGTTGACGGCTTTTTTCGTGGCGTTCCTTTGTCGTGATTCTCAGTGAATTCAACGATTCGAGGAGCGATTTCAGCCCGGAAACGAGATCCGTTGAAGACGCCATAATGGCCGACACCCTTTTGCAGATGGTAGACCTTCTTGTCAGTCGGCAGGTTCGGCGTCAGATCGAGCGCCGCCATGGTCTGACCGATGCCGGAAATATCGTCCCGCTCGCCCTCGATCGCCATGATGGCGCAGGTGCGGATCGACATCAGGTCGACCGGCTTGTCACGGTGCATCATCTCGCCCTTCGGCAGCTCGTGCCGCACGAAGACCTTGTCGACCGTCTGGAGATAGAATTCGGCGGTCAGGTCCATGACGGCGAGATATTCGTCATAGAAGTCCCGGTGCTTCTCGGCCGAATCGCCGTCGCCGTCGACCAGGTGATCGAACATGTCCCAATGGGCGTTGACGTGCCGGTCGAAATTCATGGCCATGAAGCCCGAAAGCTGCAGGAAGCCCGGATAGACGCTGCGCCAGAAGCCCGGTTGGGACGGCGGCACCTTGGTGATGCAATGCTGCTTGAACCACGCGGTGCCACGCTCCTCCGCCAGCTGGTTGACGGCGGTCGGCGAGCGGCGCGTGTCGATGGGGCCGCCCATGAGAATCATCGAGCGGGGGGTGCAGGGGTCGTTCTCGGCCTCCATGCGGGCGATGGCGGCGATCACTGGCACTGCGGGCTGGCATACCGCCATCACGTGAAGATCCGGCCCGAAGGACCGGAACATGGCGATCATGTAATCGATGTAGTCGTCGAGATCGAAGGAGCCCTCCGCCAGGGGCACCATGCGCGCGTCGGCCCAATCGGTGATCATCACCTGATGGGTGGGCAGGAAGGTCTCGACAGTGCCGCGCAGGAGCGTCGCATAATGCCCGGACATGGGCGCGACGATGAGCAGCTTCGGCTGCGCCTTGGCGCCGCTGAAGGCCCTGTCGAAGGAAATCACGTCGCAGAAGGGACGTTCCCAGACGATGCGCTCGTTAACGGGGACCGTCTTTCCGTCAATCTGCGTCGCCGCAAGGCCGAAGGCGGGCTTTTCGTAGCGCCGGGTCGTACGCTCGAACAATTCGCAGGCCGCGGAGACGGTGCGGCCATAGGTGGTATTCGTCAGAGGATTATCCGGATTTTCAAACAAAGACTTCGTAACGTCGGACGCGGCACGGGCCGGCCCAAGCAGCCAATGGGCCGTCTCATACCAATAATAGGAAAGGTTCATCTAAAATCCCCAAACGGTCGGACGTCCTGTTTCCTTGAAAAGCCAAGCCGGACTTGTTCTCAACCATAGCCTTAAGATGAAAGTTCCTGATTCCAAATGCAAGGGCACGCGACATTCAGGCGAATTCTTAGGATTTTTAGGCGGATTGGAACCCTTAAGTATCGGAAAACAGGAAAATTTATGCTGATTTTCTTGCTTGGCGAATGAAGCGGCGGCCCTATCCTGTTGGGCTATGGTCGACACCCAACCGATGCGCCTTTCCCACAATGCCCGCCAGCTGCGACTGGACACCCTGGTGCGCCTGCGATGGCTTGCCATCGCAGGTCAGGCGGCAGCCGTGGCGATCGTGCGGTTCGGGCTGGGGTTCGACCTCCCCTTCGGCCCATGCTTCGTGGTGATCGCCGCCTCGGCCATCGTCAATCTGATGCTGCGCATCGAATATCCGGCCAGCCATCGTCTGAGCGACAATGCCGCCACGATCCTGCTCGCCTTCGATACCCTGCAGCTCGCTGCGCTGCTCTATCTGACCGGGGGCCTCGAAAATCCCTTCGCGATCCTGTTCCTGGCCCCCGTCCTGATCTCCGCCACCGCCCTGACGCCGGAGCGGACGCTGGGGCTCGGGCTCCTGGCGGTCGGGCTGGCCACGCTGCTGGTGCTGACGCACCGGCCCCTGCCCTGGTTTCCGGGACAGTCCCTGTCCTTGCCCTTCCTCTACGTCACCGGCATCTGGACGGCGATTCTGCTCGGCACGGTCTTCATCGGCATCTATGCCTGGCGCGTGGCCGAGGAGGCACGCCAGCTCGCCCAGGCGCTCGCGTCAACGGAACTGGTGCTCGCCCGCGAGCAGCATCTCTCGCAGCTCGATGGATTGGCGGCGGCGGCAGCCCATGAGCTCGGCACGCCGCTGGCCACCATTGCCCTCGTGGCGAAGGAGCTCGACAACGCCACGCCCGCGGACAGCCCCTTCGCAGAGGATCTCAAGCTCCTGCGGGAGCAGGTCGAGCGCTGCCGGACGATCCTGACCAAGCTGACCTCCATGGGCCAGGAGGAAGGCGACTTTCTGGAAACGATCTCGCTCGGCCATCTGGTGGAGGAGATCGTCGCGCCGCAACGGGCCCTGGATTTCGATGTCCGGGTCAAATGCCATGGGGAAGGACCCGAGCCCATGGTCCGCCGCAATCCCGGCGTCGTCTACGGCCTGTCCAACATTCTCGACAACGCGACGGATTTCGCCGAGAGCCAGGTCGCCGTCGAAGCCTCATGGACGCCCGAGGAGGTCTCCATCGAGATCCGGGACGACGGGCCGGGCTATGCCCCGGATATCCTGCTCCGGGTCGGAGAGCCTTACGTAACGACCCGCAGCGCGGCGAAGCGCCAGGAGAGGGGCGACGAGGAAGGCGGATCGGGCCTCGGGCTGGGCCTGTTCATCGCCAAGACGCTCATCGAACGATCCGGGGCCCAATTGATCCTGACCAATGCTCCTCCGCCCACAACCGGAGCCATTGCACGGATCGTTTGGCCGCGTCGCGCGTTTGATCAGGGTGCGGCAATATTGCCGCAGGTCGAGATGGGAGGAAACCTCACGAAATAGAGGAACAATTCCCATATGAAGGAACGGGCCGCATGGGCTCGTCTTTCAAGGAGTCTTCTCAGGATGCAAGGAGATGTTCTGATGGCCGACGCGCCTATGGCGTTCGAAGATCGTGCCGACAAGAGCCTCTTGATCGTGGACGACGATCGTCCCTTCTCGACTCGCCTTGCCCGCGCCATGGAAACCCGCGGCTATCAGGTTCGCGTGGCGGAAAGCGTGGCGGAAGGATTGGCTGCGATCGAAAGCAACGCACCCGCTTTTGCCGTGATCGACATGCGTCTTGGCGACGGCAACGGCCTCGATGTGATCGAGCGTCTGAAAAACCGCCGCCCGGATGCCCGTGGCGTCATTCTCACCGGCTACGGCAACATCGCCACCGCCGTCACCGCCGTGAAGATGGGCGCCTTCGACTACCTCGCCAAACCCGCCGACGCGGATGAAATCCATGCGGCCCTCATGGCAAGCCCCGGCGAACGGGCGACCCCGCCGGAAAACCCCATGTCTGCCGACCGGGTCCGGTGGGAGCACATTCAGCGGGTCTACGAATTGTGCGGCCGCAACGTGTCGGAGACGGCGCGACGGCTCAACATGCATCGCAGGACCCTGCAGCGGATCCTGGCGAAGCGCGCGCCGCGTTAACCGACGAGCGTGACGGGGAGCCGGAACGGACGTTGGAAACGAAATTCCGACCTTCGCTCGGAAGCTGGCGTCATCTTTTTATGTAAGCGCCTGAGTGCTGCTCAGCGCATCGTGCGGAAAAGTGGGCCCCACTTTTCCGCACGATGCGCTCTTGAAGGAAGAGAGCATCGGATGATCCCAAAAGTGGACGCCACATTTGGGCCCGGAACTCTAGCCGCTCAGAGATAGAAGTCGCTGGCGGCAAGCTGTGCGGCTTTGATGCCCGTCAGAGTGATCGTGGCGTTCGTCGCCAGGGCGATTTCAGCATGACCGGCAGCGTTGTCACGGATCGTCACATCGGCAAAGGCTTTGAACCCATAGGCTGTCAGATCGATCTTATCGCCCTGGGCGTGCGAGAAGTCGGTGATCGTGTCCAACCCGTCGCCCTGGGCGAACACGAACCGATCTGCCCCGCCGCCACCGGTGAGCGTGTCGTTGCCCATACCGCCGTTTAGCGTGTCGTTGCCGCCCAAAACGTTGGCGCCCACGATTGCTCGGAAGTCGCCGTAGATTTTATCGTCGCCCGCACCGCCGGAGAGTGAATCGCTGCCGCCGACCGCAAAATCCAATCCGGTAAAGGCATCTCCGGCGATCTCGTCGTTGCGCGCACCGCCAATGATCAGGTCATTTCCGCCGACGGTGTGGTCGGACATGCGGTAAGCATCTCCCGCGAGAGAGCTACTGAACGAGCCGCCTCCTCCGTAGATACGATCGTCGCCACCGCGGGCAGACCCACTCATGACGTAAGCATCGCCATATGAGCGGGCGTCCTCCAAGGCGCTATAGATCACATCATTGCCGCCGCGCGTTTGATCCGTCATGGTCCAGGCGTCGCCTAAGCACCACGCGTTGCCGCTTTTCTCGGCGTGCAGAACATCGGCTCCACCCGTCGCATTTCCGGACATTTTCACCGCATCGCCGTGCAGTTTCTCGATCTGATCAAAGGATGTGCCGGAATGAAGCGTGTCATTGCCGCCGCGTGAAGAGCCATCCATGCTGTAAGCATCGCCACGCAAATCGTCGTCCAGCTCGCCACCGTTCAGATAATCGTTGCCGCCGATGGCCTTGTCATGCATTTGCGTGGCATCGCCGATCAAGATGTCGCGCCCATTGTCGCCGTACAGCTTGTCGGCTCCGCCACGGCTTGAATTCCACATATAGGCCGCGTCGCCGACGACGACATCGTAACCGTTATCGCCATGAATGATGTCGGCACCGCCCTTCGCATAGCCGCGCATGACATATGCGTCGCCATAGAGGGCATCCCATCCCTCGTTCCCGCGGATCGCATCATTGCCGCCCCTCGCATAGCGCAGGAGCGTAAAGGCATCGCCGTAAATGTAATCCTTGCCGGCGCTGCCTGTGCCGGCGTCGCCGTAAATGTAATCGTTGCCGCCGATACCGGACAACGTGATCGTCATCGCATCGCCGAAAATCTTGTCGTTGCCGCCGAAGCCGAAAATCTTGTCGTTGCCGCCATAGCCGACGCTCAGAGTACCCGCGGTATCGCCATATATCGAATCGGTCGACGGAGTGCCCTTTAGGATATTGATGCCTCGTGTGCCGACGATCGTCGCCATGGAATTATCCTCCGTGTATTTCCATGGCGATATAAAGCAATAACATTGCTTATACAACGTCAGGTGCAATGCCGCCAACGCATATTCGAGAACATCGCTTCATTGCCTGGAGACGCTTGTTAGAGCCTTCAAGTCTCTCAGGATAAAGCTTCAGAGCCTCCCATCGAGAACACAATCCGGGTCTGCCAGCGCGTGCAGGGTAAGAGCCGCCGCCCGGGCGAAGCGCAGCGTCACGGCCTTGCGGCGGGCGCCGGCCAGGGGATGGCGCAAGGCCTCCCGCATGATGGCGGCCCCGAAGCTGTCGGCAACGATCAGGCCGCGATCCTCAGGCAGGATGTCGAAGGGCACGGTTTCAGGAATCGCGAAATAGAATCTGTCGCAGAAATCCTCGTAATCCGGCCATTTCAGATCGGCGCGAAAATCCGCCACGCTCGACTTGATCTCGACGATGGTGAGCGAGCCGTCCGGCGCCAGCGCCATGATGTCGGCGCGCCGGCCGTTGCCTAAGGTGAATTCCGGCATCGTCACGTGGCCGAGTTGCGCGAACAGGCGGCGCACGCCGCGCTGCACGCCGGCGGCAACGGGGGACTGGCGGCCGTCAGGAAGAAGGATGGGACGAGACGGATCGAGGGCAGGCGAATCGGACATGCCTCAAGACTATCCGCCGCCGTATCGCCTGCAACATCACGATTGTCGCGCTTGATCCATCGACGCGCCCGTCAATGCAGCATCAGGTTCTGCGGCGCGAGATCCTCAAGAATCTCACGCAGGTCCTCCAGATGCGGATTGATCGACAGGGCGATCTGAAACGCCGCCCGCGCCTCGTTGAGATGGCCGTGGCGGAGGCAGATCTGGCCGAACCCGGAAACGGCCCCGAAATGGCGCGGCTCCAGTTCGAGCGTCTGCGCGATGTCGCGCAGGCTGTCCGCATCGCGGTTTTCGATGAAGGCGAGCGTGGCGCGCTTGTTCCAGGCCTCCGCCCAGTCCGGATGGCGGGAAACCAGATGGTCGAGAAGCGGGCGGGCCTGTTTCAGGGCGCCGGAGGCCAGTGCCTCGATCGCCGCTCCCATGGTCTCCTCCGCCACCCGATCCTCGTGTGAGGCCCAGATCGCCCAGATCAGATCCTCGATATCCTCTGCCGGCCGCTCGGCCTCGTTTTGCGACAATTCCCGGAAAAGCCCGGTCAGGCGGCCGGGCATGCCCGGCGCGGGGGCGCGGTATGGCAGGTCGAGGATCAGCCGGAAGACCGGATCGAGCGGCAGGGACGATATCATGACGGTTCTTTAAGGATCCTCCGTCGCAAATGCGGCAAAGAGTGACAGGTAGAGACAGGTAGAGTCGGACTTCCCACTGTCGAGAGGAAAAGGAGGACTTTGCCGGATCATGCCCCAAGGACATGCGGCAGAGCCGTTACACGGCGGTTCTTTACCGACCCTTGGGCGAAAAGTCCTCTATCGTTTTGATAAGACGCATCTTCTTTCGTAAGACGGAGATCCCCTTTTGCCGAAAAGGCTCTGGTCGTTGCCGCCGGGCTTGGCTAACGTCAGGATAACGACCGAGCCTGGGAGCTGTCATGGAGCGCGATCCGCTGCGCCTTACCTGGAGAACGAGCCCGTTCCGTCACCTGTTGGGTTTTCTTTTCCTGGCAGCGGCGGGGGGACTGCTCGTGCTCGGCTTCGATCTTATCCGCATCGCCGTGGACCGGACCATCGGCACGGGGGGGACGGCAGGCCCGTTCCTGCGGATCGCGTTCAGCCCGCCTGAGATCGTCGCGCGGGAGCCGCTCGTGCTGTTTCCCGGCTTCGACCTGAGCCCGGAGGCCCATATCCAGGCCACTATCGTCGCCGTGGTGATCGCTCCCCTGTTGATCGCCCTCCTCCTGATGGCGGTCAATTGGCTGACGGTCGGGATCGGCACCCGTGCCCTGTCGCGGGTTCTCTCGCGCGTTCTCGACGCGGTCCTCAAGGCGCCCTCCTCGGCGGGGGATGAGATCTCGGCGACCGTCACGCTCGCCAGCGATGCCTTGGCACGCGAGAGCAGCATGCTCGGCTCGGCCCTGCTCTCCTCCCTGCGGCAGGGCGGCATGATCGGCCTGTCCTTCGCCTATGTGCTCGTCACCGACTGGCACATGGGCGTGACCCTGGCCGTCGCGCTCGTTCTCTGCAGCATCCTGAACGCCCGCCGGGTTACCTTGAGGCTCGACGCCGCCAAGGCCCGCCGCCGCGAGGGAGAGGGCATCGAGGCCGCCTGGACCGATCTCACCCATCGCATTCCGGCCCTGCGCGCCCACGGCACCGCCACTTTCGAGCGCGAGCGCATCGGCAGGACCCTGGCGCAACGCCACCACCCGGTCGAAAAGCGCGAGCGCCGCCTGGCCCTGGAGGATGCCTTCGCCGCGGCGCTGCTGCTGCTGGCGCCGATGTCCGTCCTGGCGGTGGCGGCGTGGTTTTCCGGCTCGCGGCCCCTGACGGCGGGAACCCTTGCCGCCTGCACCCTCGCGGCCTCGCTGGCCGCCTTCGGCGTGCGGGAGCTTGTCCAGTGGCAGCGCCTCATCGACCGCACGCGCATGCTGCTCGCCGACCTGGCGCAGAGCCTGATCGGCCTCCAGCCGCGCGACCGGCATCCGGCCACGGTACCGCTGCCGCAGAGCGGAGCCCTCGTGGCGCAGGGCATCTCGGCCTACGATCCCGCCAGCGGCGCCCGCATCACGGGAGTCGATCTTCGCATCGCTTTCCCGTCCCATGTGGCCCTAGTCGGGGACGGCGATGCCGGCCCGCGCGTTCTCGCCGCCCTCATCGGCGGCGAGCTTTCCGCGTCGACAGGGCGCCTGACCTATGGCGGCGTCGATCTTGGCGCGGCCGACCCGGTTTCGCGCGCCCATCGCATCGCGCTGGCCGGCGAAACCGTCCTGATTCCCGGCTCCTTGCGCGACAATCTTCTCTATGGCACCGCGACGCCCTCCGCCGAACTGGACAAGAGGCTCTCGGACGCCATTGTGACTGTAGGCCTCGAACGCCTGACCCATTCCCGCGGCCTCTCGGGCACATTGGATCCCCACCGCGAGCCGCAGCTTGCCGCAGCCCTGGTGGAAACCCGCCGCGACGTGCAGAAGGCGCTGGCGCACGAAGATTTGGACCGCTTCGTGGATCCCTTCAATGCGGAGCGCTACAACCATTATGCCACGATCGGCGAGAACCTTCTGTTCGGCAAGGCGATCGGCGACACGTTCCGGGAGGACCGGCTTGCGGGCCATCCCTTCGTGCGGGCGATCCTGGAGGCGGAAGACCTGACCAAGCCGCTGGCGCGGATCGGCCTGTCGGTCGCGACGAGCATGATCGAGATCTTCGCCGAGATCCCGGACGGACACCCGCTATTCGAACGGTTCTCGTTCTTCTCGGCCTCGGACCGCACCTATTTCGAGGATCTGGTCGAGCGCCGCCGGGAGAACCGGCGCGGCGTCCAGACCGGTCGCGACCAGGAGCGGCTGATCGGGCTTGCCCTGCTCTACAACGAAAGCCGGCACCGCCTCGGTCTCCTCGACGAGGCCATGCAGGCCCGCATCGTGGCCGCGAGGGCCGATTTCGCCCGCATGCTGCCGGTCAGCCTGCAGCCGGCCATCGAGTTCTATGACGAAAGCCGCCTCTGCACGGCGGCGAGCGTGCTGGACAACCTTCTCTTCGGCCGCATCGCCGCCGATCAGGCCGGTGCGGGAGAAGCGGTGCAGAAGGTGATCCGGCGCGTCCTGACCGAGCGCGGTCTCGACGACGACGTCTCGCGCATCGGCCTGAACATGCCGATCGACATTCAGGGCAACGACCTGACCTTGAGCGAGATCGCCGCCATCGATCTGGTGCGATGCCTCGTGCGCCGGCCCGACATCCTCGTGGTCCAGCGGGCGCTCGACGGCCTGCCGGGCCCCGTCGCCGACAGGCTCGTCGCCAATCTCCGCCGCGCGATGATCGGACGGGGTCTCATCCTCGTCACGCCTGAAATCACACCCGCCATGGATCATCCGGCCCTCGATTCGGTTATCCGTTTCGAAAGGGGCGAGCCGGTGGAGGACACCAGCAGGAATCAGCCGGAGGCCTTAAGGGCATGAGAGAAATGACCTCGACGATCGGCCCAGCCCCGCGCATGTGCGCTGGCGCACATGCGGCGCCATACAGATCAGTCATTGTCGTGCCATGATCAGGCGAGTTGCATCCTCCGATCCGCTCCAGATCCGGTTCTGGGGAACCCGCGGTTCGACCTGTGCGTCAGGCCCTCGGTTCGTGGAATTTGGCGGACACACCCCCTGTGTCGAGGTGCGGTGCGGAAAGCGGCTGTTCGTCGTCGATGCCGGAACCGGCCTGTCGGCTCTCGGGGCGGAACTCGGCCAGACCGCACCGGAGGAAATCGACCTTCTCCTGAGCCACCTGCATCTGGATCACATCAGCGGCCTGCCCTTCTTCAAGCCCGCCCTGCTCAGCAGCAACCGGCTGATCCGCACCTATTGCGGCAATCTCGACGGCGAGAGCGCGCAGGCTGCCCTCGAGCGCCTTTATCGACCGCCCCTGTTTCCCATCCGCCTCGGCCAGTTGCCGGCCAATTTCGAGCATCACGGCTTCAAGGCCGGAGACACCCTGACCTTCCCCGACGGCGCGACGGTCGAAACCCATCCCCTCAACCATCCCGGCGGCGCGACCGGCTATCGCTTCCGGCATGAGGGGCGCAGCGCCTGCTACATCAGCGATATCGAGCACAGCGATCCCTGGCCCGACCCAGCCCTGGCGGAATTCGTCCGCGGCGCCGATCTCATGATCTATGACGGCATGTTCTCGGATGCCGAATACGACAACTGCAGGGGCTGGGGCCACTCGACCTGGCAGAAGGGCGTCGAGCTCGCGAAGAGAGCGGGCGTGAAGACGCTGGCGATCTTCCACCTCTATCCCGGCCACGACGACGCCTTTCTGAACGCCGCCGAGGCGGAGATGCAGAAAGTGATGCCATCCTCCTTTTTCGCCCGCGAGCGCCAGTCCGTCTCTTTCGCGCCGGAGAGGGGGCAGGCGGTTGCGGAACAGGCAAAGCCCGCTAAGGTGCCCGCCGTCTGAACAGAGCGGGTTCCCTTTCGATGTCAGCCCCCATCCTCGTCACCGGCGCCGCCGGTTTCATCGGTTTTCATGTCGCCCAGCGGCTGCTCAAGGATGGGCATCACGTGGTCGGGGTCGACAGCTTCACGCCCTATTACGACGTGGGCCTGAAGGAAGCCCGCTTCGCGAACCTGACCCCGCACAACACCTTCACGCCTGAGCGGATCGATCTCGCCGATCAGGAGGCGACGAATGATCTCTTCCGGCGCCATCGCTTCGAGCGCGTGATCCATCTCGCCGCCCAGCCCGGCGTGCGCTTCGTCGACGTTCAACCCTATGCCCGCTCGAATCTGGTGGCCTTCGTCAACATGCTGGAGGCCTGTCGCCATGGCGGCATCGCGCATCTCGTCTATGCCTCGTCGAGCTCCGTCTACGGCGCGAACCGCAAATTGCCGTTTTCCGAACACGACACGGCGGATCACCCGATCAGCGTCTATGCGGCGACGAAGAAGGCGAACGAGATGATGGCGCATTCCTATGCGCATCTCTTCGGCCTTCCTTCCACGGGCCTGCGCTTCTTCACGGTCTACGGCCCCTGGGGACGCCCGGACATGGCGGTCTATACCTTCACCCGCGCCATCGCCGAGGGCCGCGAGATCCAGGTCGCCAATGCGGGCAAGGTCTGGCGCGACTTCACCTACGTGGACGACATCGTGGAGGGCATCGTGCGCCTCGTGGACCGGACCGCCGCCGCCGATCCGTCATGGAACGCGGAACATCCGGATCCCGCCACCAGCGCCGCGCCGCACCGGGTCTACAATATCGGCAACGACAATCCGGAAGAGGTGAACCGCCTCATCGCCATCATCGAGGAGGCGCTCGGCCGAAAGGCGATCCGCGTCGACAAGCCCCTGCCCCCCGGCGACGTACTGGAAACCCGCGCCGACGTGACGGACCTGCGCCGCGACGTGGGCTTCGCGCCTTCGACCTCGCTGGAGGAGGGCGTCCGCCGGTTCGTGGCGTGGTACAAGGATTATCACGGCGCCTGACATGCTGCTCATCCTTGCCCTCATCGTCTCGGCGCTCCTTTCGGCGCTTCTCATCACAACGCTGAAACCCCTGCTCGTCCGCTATGCGCTCGCGCGCCCGAATGCGCGGTCGAGCCACAGGATTCCGACGCCGCAGGGCGGGGGCATCGCCATTCTCGCCGCGACCATCCTCGTCGCGGCCGTCCTTCTGGTCTGGCTGGGAATGCCGCTCGGCACCTTTCTGATCGTCGCCGTCGCTTCGATCCTGCTCGGGCTCGTGGGAGCCGTCGACGACATCCGGCCCCTGCCCGCGGCCCCGCGCCTTCTGCTGCAACTGCTTGCGGTTGCGGCCGTCGTGCTCGTCGCCGACTTTCGGATTTTCCCTGAGATCGTGCCCCTCTCCCTGGAACGCGCCATTCTGATTCTTGGCGGCGTCTGGTTCGTAAATCTCGTCAACTTCATGGATGGGCTCGACTGGATCACCGTCGCCGAAATGGTGCCGATCACGGCCTTCATCGCAATCGCGGGCGCGGCAGGGTTGCTGCCGGTGCCTGCTGCCCTGACCGCGACCGCCCTTTGCGGCGCGCTCCTCGGCTTCGCCCCCTTCAACAAGCCCGTCGCCCGGCTCTTTCTCGGCGATGTGGGTTCTCTCCCCATCGGCCTTCTCGTCGGCTGGATGCTGTTGCAGCTTGCCGGATCGGGCGCGCTCGCCGCCGCGCTGCTGCTGCCGCTCTATTACCTCATGGATGCGACCATCACGCTTCTGCGCCGCCTTGCGCGCGGCGAAAAGGTGTGGGAGGCGCATCGCTCCCATTTCTATCAGAAGGCCACCGATAACGGCTTTTCCGCATTGTCGGTGAGCGGGCGTGTGCTCGCGCTCAACATCGAGCTCGCCATCCTGGCGGCAGTGACGATCCAATGGCCGTCGATTCTCGTGCAGGGCGCGAGCCTGGTTGCGGGCGTGATCCTCGTCGGCTTGATGCTCAGGCGCTTCTCCCGACCCCATCCGGAGATTGTCCGATGAACGCGCCCCTGATTGCCCTGACCGGCGCGACAGGCTTCATCGGCCGCCACCTTCTCACCGAGCTGCCGAAGCGCGGCTACCAGGTCCGCGTGCTGCTGCGCCGCCCCTCCGAGGTGCCGGAAGGCGCGACGAGCGCGGTGATCGGCGACATCGCCAAGCCCTACAACATGTCCGCCGCCTTGCGCGACGTGGATGCGGTGATCCATTCGGCGGGTCTGGCGCATGCCATGTCCGGCATGCCGGAGGATGATTACCGCGCCATCAACACGCAGGGCACGATCGGCCTCGCTCAGGCCGCCGAACGGGCGGGCGTGAAGCGCTTCGTGTTTCTCTCTTCCATCCGCGCCCAGAGCGGGCCGGTGGCGCAGGACGTCCTGACGGAGGATCGCACGCCACTTCCGACGGATCCTTACGGCCGCTCCAAGCTCGAAGCCGAAGAGGGGCTTGGCGCACTTGGCCTCGACTGGGTGGCGTTGCGCCCCGCGCTCGTCTACGGGCCGGGCGTGAAGGGCAACATGGCGGCGCTTCTCAAGCTGGCGCAATCGCCCTGGCCGCTGCCGCTCGGCGGCCTGCGGGCCCGGCGCTCACTTCTCTCCCTCGACAATCTCACGGCGGCAGTGGACGCGGTCCTGAGAGCGCCCGGCCCCTTGAAGCGGCCCTTCATCGTGGCCGATCCCGAGCCGGTGACGGTGCCTGAAATCGTGGCTTCCCTGCGTGCGGGCCTCGGCCGCAAGCCCGGGCTGATCCCGGTTCCGGCCTTCCTGCTGCAGGCGGCCGCAGCGCTTGCCGGACGCGGCGAGGCCTATGAGCGGCTCGCGGGGTCCCTTGTCGCCAGCCCGGAGGCCTTGAAGCGCCTGGGCTGGCAGCCGGTCAGCTCGACGCGAGACGGGCTGGCTCGGCTGGCCGAGACGGCGTCTTCGTCCGGCGCGTGAATTCCGGGATCGCTTCCTCGAAAACCTGCTCCGCCGCCTCGCGGTCGCCCGCCTCGATGGCCCCGGCCAGCCGCTCGAGCCACTGACTGACCCGGGCGCGATCCGCGAAGATCGGCCGCGCCGCCATGACGCCGTCGATGCCGATCTCGGCGCGGGGCTCCTCGCGGGCGAAGAGGATTTCGTGCAGGCGCTCGCCGGGGCGAGTGCCGGTGACGGAAATCTCGATCTCGTCGCCGGGCTCGTAGCCGGCGAGGCGAATCATGCGCTCCGCCAGTTCATAGATGCGGACCGGCTGGCCCATCTTGAGCACATAGATCGAGGTGCGCTCGTCGCTGTTGGCGCCATCCGTCAGGGTGCGGCCTTCCGCATCAGCATGGGAGGCGGAGGTGAGCACGAGATCCGCCGCCTCGCGGGTGGTCATGAAGTAGCGCACCATGTCCGGATGCGTGACGGTGACGGGGCCGCCGCGTGCTATCTGCGCCTTGAATTTCGGCACCACGGAACCGACGGAGCCCAGCACGTTGCCAAAGCGCACGGCTATCAGCCGCGTCGCGCGGTTGCGTCCCATGAATTCGGCATCGAGCGCCTGCCCATACATCTCGGCGAAGCGCTTGGTGGCGCCGAGCATCGAGACCGGGTCGATGGCCTTGTCGGTGGAGATGATGACGATGGCGCCCGTGCCGGCCTCCACCGCCGCGTCGGCCACGTTCACGGAGCCGAACACGTTGGTCTTGATGCCCTCGGTCCAGTTCTTTTCCAGATAGGGAACATGCTTGAGCGCGGCGGCGTGGAAGACCACGTCCGGCTGGAACTCCATCATCACCTCGCGGATGCGTTCGCGGTCGCGCACGTCGGCGATGACGCCATCCACGTTGGTGTCGCTGGAGAGAATGGTAGGATTTTCGAGAATGCCGTGCAGGGAGGGCTCGGAACTCTCCAGAATCAGGAGATCGCTCGCGCCGAAGGCCACGACGCGGGTGCAGATCTCGGACCCGATGGAGCCGCCGCCGCCCGTCACCAGGACCCGCTTGCCGCGAATGAAATGCTCGAGCCGGTTGCGATCGATCTGCACGGTGGGACGCAGGAGCAGATCTTCGATTTCGAGCGGCGCCAGCTCCGCGTCGCGCATGCCTTCGCCGAGGCTCGTCACCCGCACCAGCGGCAGGCCGAGTCGGCGGGCGCGGGCGATCAGCATGTCGGGCTGGGCCTCCGGCGCCAGCGCGCTCGGGGTCGCGACGAGGCGGCGGATGGGGACGCCGCGTTCCTGGAAATCCTGAATCACCTGATTGAGATCGGCGAAGGTGCCGAGCACCGGTACGCCGCGAATCGATTGCCCGAGCTCGTCGGCGCGATGGGACAGAATCCCCTTCGGCTGCAGCTTCTTGAGCGCACCCGATTCGATGGCACGCAGCACCACTTCCGTGTCGCCGCCGCGCCCGAGCAGCAGGGTCGGCGTATTGGCGTCCCGCTCGATGGTGTTGCGGGAGCGGGCGTATTTCACATAGCGGAAGGCAAGGCGCGGGCCGCCCAGCAGGAACATCTGGATCAGCCAGTAGAGGGCGATGGTGATTTTGCCGAAGAAGTAGAAGCCGAAAAGCTGCGGCGAGACGAGAAGGTAATCGATGACGAGCAGCGTCAGGGCAAGGACGCTGGAAGCCCGGAAGATGTTGAACAGATCGGGCAGAGAGGCGAAGCGCCACTTGGAGCGATAGAGCTGGAAGAACCAGTAGACCACGCCGGCGAAGGCCACGAAGGGTGGCAGGAACAGCGGCAATTGGCGCAGACGGTCTTCGAGGAGAAATCCATCGAAGCGCACGAAGAAGGTCGCGAGGATGGCGACCGCCGTCATCACGAGATCATGCACGATGATGAGGGTTTTCTTGAAATCCTGCCTGGTCATGGGCCCTTGTCACATTTTGCAAGGCGGTATCAGCCGGGCCTGAGGCTTTGTCAATGTAAGCCAGCCAGGCCGCCCCCTTCCAGGGAACGGGATCACGACTCGGGCAGGGGGCGGTCGGCGACGACCACGAGGCCGCCCTCCTCGTGGGCGATGTGGGCCGCGATGCCGAAGCTCGCCGCAAGCTGCGCTTCGGTCAGCACCTCCGCGGGCGGGGCATGGGCCCGGACGCGTCCGTGGTCGAGAAGCACGATGTAGTCGGCGAAACGGGCCGCCAGGGTGAGATTGTGCATGATGGCGACGACGAGCGCGCCCGAGCGGGCATGGGCCTTGAGCACGTCGAGCACGATCAGCTCATGGCGCGGATCGAGGGCCGCGATCGGCTCGTCCACCAGGAGCACGGGCGCCTTCGTCGCAAGGGCCCGGGCAAGGAGGACGCGGGCGCGCTCGCCGCCGGAAAGCTCGGTGGCGGGGCGGTCCTCGAACCCCTGCAGGCCGACGGAAGCGATGGCGGCGGCAACCGCCGCGCGGCCTGCGGGCGGCAGGGCATCGGGCGCCTCGCCATGGGGCAGGCGGCCGAGGGCGACCACGCTCGCCACGGCTAAAGGCCATGCGACATTGCCGCTCTGCGGCAGATAGGCGATGGCCCGCGCCCGTTCGGCGGAGCGCATCCGCGCCACCGGTGCGCCGGAGAGCGTCACGCTTCCCTCGGATGGCGCAAGAAGCCCGGCCAATGCCCGCAGCAGGGTCGATTTGCCCGCTCCGTTGGGCCCGAGAATCACCGTGAAGCGCCCGGGCTCCAGGGACAGATCGACCGCGGACAGGGCCTGATTGCGGCCGAGGCGGACCGAGAGGGATTGGGCGGCGAGACGCATCATGCGGGCGTCTCCGCGAGCTCCGCCTTGCGGCGGGCGATGACCCAGAGGAAGAACGGCACGCCCAGGATGGCGGTCAGCACCCCGATCTTGACCTCCGTGCCCGACGGGATGAGGCGCACGGCGCAATCCGCCGCGAGCAGCAGGGCCGCGCCGGCAAGGCCCGCAGGCACCATGGTCCGGGCCGGATCGTACCCGACGAAGGGGCGAACCAGATGCGGCGCGACGAGGCCGACGAAGCCGATCGAGCCCGCCACCGCCACGGACGCGCCCGTGCCGATGGCCGCGCCCCCGACGATGAGAAGCCGCAGGCGGACCACGTTCACTCCGAGGCTCCTTGCCGTCTCTTCGCCCAAGGCCAGCGCCCGCAGACCCGCCGCAGCCGCGAGGAGCGCGATCGTCGCGGCGAGGATGAAGGGCGCGGCGAGCAGGACATGGACCATCGAGCGGTCCTCGAAGGAGCCGAGCAGCCAGAACACGATCTCGGTGACCGCGAAGGGGTTCGGCGACAGGCTGATCGCCAGCGACGTCCCCGCCCCCGCGAGGCCGCCCACGGCCAACCCCGCGAGCACGAGGACCACCACCGTGGTATTGCGCCCCGCCACCGCCACCACCAGGGCAATGGAGACGAGCGCGCCCGCGATGGCGGCAATAGGCAAAGCCCAGGAAAGAGCCCCGACGAGGCCGAAATAGAGCACCAGCACCGCTCCCAGGGCCGAGGCCTGGGGCGCGCCGAACACCGCCGTATCGGCGAGCGGATTGCGCAGCAATCCCTGCAGGCCCGCGCCCGTGAGGCCGAAGATCCAGCCGACCATGAGCGCGAGCAGGGTGCGCGGCAGGCGGATGTCCCGCACCACGATGCTGGCGCTGCCCTGATCCGAGACGAGCGCCTTCACCGCCATCGCGGGCGAGATCGGCGCCGGCCCGATAGCGAGCGAGGCGCAGCTTAAGACCACGATGAGGATCGCGAGGCCGGGAAGGAGGAGCGTCCGGGAGGGGAGCATGGCGGCTTTTTCGTTACGCGCGATGGCGATAGCAACAGGGAGGGGCAGTGTCACCCCATGGATGCGGACAAAGCAGCCTTTTGGCTTGGTCCCTTTGTCATTCCGGGGCGCCGCAGGCGAGCCCGACCCGAAGGGCCACGCGAGGCGGGGAAACCCATAGCCGCTGACATTCACAAATTTATCCGCGACGGCAGCATCTTATCCGAAAACCTCAGCGCTTATGGGTTCCGGACTCCGCTCACGCGGCCCCGGAATGACGGTGGCGGTCCTAGTGACCGGAAAGGGAGCGCACCGCCGAAGCCGGTTCGATCTGTCCCGACTCCGTGCTACGAACGGGTCAGCCCTTGCGTCACCAACGAACGAGACAGCCGCATGAACCCGATCTTCGCCAATATTCCGACCACGATCTTCGAGGTGATGTCGGGCCTTGCGCGGGAAAAAGGCGCGATCAATCTCGGACAAGGCTTTCCAGACGATCCGGGGCCGGAGGACGTGCGCCGCAAGGCGGCGGATGCGGTGCTGAACGGCTACAACCAATATCCCTCGATGATGGGATTGCCTGAGCTGCGCTCAGCCATCGCCGCCCATTACAAGCATTGGCAGGGGCTCGATCTCGATGCCAACACCGAGGTCATGGTGACCTCCGGCGCCACGGAGGCGCTCGCGGGGGCCATTCTCGGCATCGTCGAGCCGGGCGACGAGGTCGTGCTGTTCGAGCCCATGTACGATGCCTATCTCCCGCTCGTGCGGCTCGCCGGCGGCATCCCAAAATTCGTGACGCTTCAGCCGCCCCATTTCCGACTGACCGAGGAGGCTCTCTCCAAGGCGTTCTCGCCGAAGACCAAGGCGGTTCTGTTCAACAATCCCCTCAACCCGACGGCCACGATCTTCTCGCCCGAGGATCTGGCGCTTCTGGCCGATTTTTGCCGCAAGTTCGACGCCATCGCCATCTCGGACGAGGTCTGGGAGCACGTGGTCTTCGACGGTCGCAGGCTCCAGCCGGTTCTCGGGCTCGAAGGCATGCGCGAGCGCTCCGTGAAGATCGGCTCGGCCGGAAAAATCTTCAGCCTCACGGGCTGGAAAGTCGGCTTCGTCTGCGCCGCGCCGCACATCATGAAGGTGCTGGCGAAATCCCACCAGTTCCTGACCTTCACCACGCCGCCCAACCTGCAGACGGCCGTAGCCTACGGGCTTGCCAAGGATGATAGCTATTTCGAGACCATGCGGCGCGATTTCGCCAGAAGCCGCGACCGTTTCACGGCGGGCCTGAAGACGCTGGGCTTCGAGGTCATCCCGAGCCAGGGCACCTACTTCCTCAACATCGACATCACGCCCTTGGGCGAAACCGACGACGTCGCCTTCTGCCGCCGTCTCGTCATGGATCACGGCGTCGCCGCCATCCCGGTCTCGGCCTTCTATGCCGAGGGAGCGGTGAAGAATGTGGTGCGCTTCTGCTTCGCCAAGAAGGACGAGACGCTCGACGCGGGCCTGGAGCGGCTCGCAAAAGTGGCCAAAGAGGCCGCTTGAGCAAAAACCTCTTGGGAAGCTCTGCCTTGGGCCATTCTTCAACATTGTTTCTTGATGCGGAAAATCTTAGCCTCCCGGGGTCAACAACCCTTTGGGAGTTTCGCTTGAGATGATCCGCTTTCTCGTTTCGGCCGTCCTTACTCTCGGCCTTGTCACCGCCGCTGCCGCCCAGCAGCGCACCGTCAACGTCTATAACTGGTCCGATTACATCGACCCCAAGGCGTTGGATGAGTTCACGAAGGCGACCGGCATCAAGGTCGTCTATGACACCTATGACAATAACGAGATCGTCGAGACCAAGCTTCTGGCCGGCAAGTCCGGCTACGACATCGTCGTGCCGTCCGGCCCCTTCCTGCAGCGCCAGATCGGCGCGAAGGTGTTCCAGAAGCTCGACAAGTCGAAGCTGCCGAACCTCGCCAACCTATGGCCGGAAATCTCGAAGCGCCTGGCGGTGTTCGATCCCGGCAACCAGTACGCCGTCAATTACATGTGGGGCACCACGGGTATCGGCATCAACGTGAAGAAGGTGCGCGATATCCTCGGCGACATTCCGCTCAACACCTGGGATCTGGTGATGAAGCCGGAACTGTCCTCCAAGCTGAAGGCCTGCGGCATCTACATGCTCGACTCACCCGAGGATCTCTTCCCCGGCGTCCTCGCCTATCTCGGCCTCAACCCGGATTCGAAGCGCAACGAGGACCTGACCAAGGCGGGGGACGCCCTGTTCCGCGTCCGCGGCAATATCCAGAAATTCCATTCCTCGGAATACATCAACGCGCTCGCCAACGGCGATATCTGCGTGGCGGTCGGCTATTCCGGCGACATGATCCAGGCCAGGAAGCGCGCCGAGGAGGCAAAGAACGGCGTCGAGATCGCCTATATCATCCCGCGCGAGGGCGCGCTGATGTGGTTCGACAGCTTCGCGATCCCGGCCGACGCCAAGAACGTGGCCGAGGCTCATGAATTCATCAACTTCATGCTGAAGCCCGAGATCGCCGCCATGAACACCAACTTCGTGTCCTACGCCTCTGGGAATCTGGCCGCGAAGCAGTTCGTCAAGCCGGAGATCCTGAACGATCCCGGCATCTATCCGGACGAGGCGACCTTCAAGCGCCTGTTCACCAACACGGCCTACGACGACCGCTCGCAACGCACCGTGACCCGGCTCTGGACCCGGGTGAAGACCGGCCGTTAATCCACCGCTCAGGATCCATCCCGGATCATGAAAAGATCTTCCTGCTCCGCCTTAAGGGCGGAGCAGTCATTTCAGGGAGACGTTTCGACCATGCGCCGCGCCATGTTGGCGGCCTTTGCCGCCTCTTTCCTCGCTGCCCCCGCCCTCGCCCAGGACGCCGCCGCGCCGCGCCCCGCCACAATCAGCGTCATGGGCACCGGCGAAGCGCAGCTGAAGCCCGATTTCGCCCGCATATTCGTTGCGGTCGAAACCCAGGGCGACACGGTGGGCAAGGCGGTGGATGCGAACCGCGCCTCCTCGGAGGAGGTGCTGGCGCGCATCCAGTCCCTCGGGATCAAGAAAGAGGATATCCGCACCGAGAATTTCCAGGTTTTCCAGACGCCGCCTCGGATGGACAATACCGGCAAGGAGATCAAGGTGCCGAAATTCACGGCGAATCACCGCCTGCGAATCACGACCCGCGATCTCGACGGCGTCGGGCGGCTGGCGGGCGAGATCCTGGCGAGCCCCAACATGCTGTTTCAGTCGGTCTCGTTCGGGCTCGACCGCCAGGAGGCGGGCGGCGACGAAGCCCGGCGCGCCGCCGTTCGCGATGCCAGGCGGCAGGCCGACCTCTATGCCGATGCGGCGGGCGTGACCCTCGGCCGGCTTATGGAAATCCGCGACGGGTCTGTCCAGCCCTACGAGCCGCAGCGCGACATGCGCATGATGACCATGAAAGCGGCGGCTCCGGCCGAGGAAATCCCGATCGTTCCTCCGGCGACCCTTCGCTACATCTCGAACGTCCAGCTGGTTTGGGAAATCGCCCAGAAACCCTGACGGCGCATGTCCCTCGACCGCCCTCCGTCCTCATCCTGAGGAGCCGCGCAGCGGCGTCTCGAAGGAGGATCCAGGGCGCGCTGGAGATGCCTGATCCTTCGAGACGCTTCGCTCCTCAGGATGAGGCTGTGGGGGTGTTCCCTCCCGCGCCTCGGCGCGCCGGGAATGACAAAAGGCGCCGGCTGTCACGGCACAGGGACGGCCGGAGCGATGGGGCCTCAGGCCGCCTTCGGCATCTCGGTCATGATCGCATAAAGGGCATTGGCGTCCCGCGTGGCGCGGACCCGCTCGACGAGGCCGGGCTCGCGCAGGACGCGGGCAACCCGCGCCAGAGCCTTCAGGTGATCGGCCCCGGCCCCCTCGGGGGCCAGGAGGAGAAAGAGGATATCGACCTGCTGCCCGTCAAGGGCCTCGAAATCGATGGGTTTCTCGAGCCGCGCCACCAGCCCGAAGATGCGTGTGAGCCCAGGCAACTTCCCGTGGGGAATGGCGATGCCCTCCCCGATTCCGGTCGAGCCCAGACGCTCGCGCTGCAGCAGCGCCTCATAGATGGTGCTCTCGCTCAGGCCGACCAGCTTGGCCGCATGAGACGAAATTTCCTGCAAGGCCTGCTTCTTGCCGCTGACGCGCAGGGCAGGCAGGACAGCCTGGGGATCAAGAAAGTCCAGCAAAGGCATCGAACAAGCTACATCCGTTGTGAAGCCGACACGGCCTCGCGCCCTTCCAAGCAAATCTCGGGCCAAAAAAGGAAGGCTGCCTCAAGGCTGGCCTAGCGGCGGATCGACCCAACCGATCGCCCCGTCGCTGCGGCGGTATACGACGTTCACGCGGCCGGTGCTAGCGTGGATGAAGACAAGCGCCGGAACTCCCGTCAGATCGAGCTGCATCACCGCATTGCTCACCGAGAAACGATGCAGCGGCTTCGTCGTCTCGGCAATGACCACAGGGTGGTATGCCTCTTCCTCGACGGTTTCGTCGGACGGCGCTTCGAACACCGCGTAGCTCGCTTCGAGCCCGCCGCGCCCGTTGGAGGAAACCGGATGATGCTTGAGCCGCCCGTTATAGCGGCGCAGCCGCTTTTCGATTCGCTGGGCGGTCTGGTCGAAACTGGCATAGGCGTCGTGAGCGGCGCCGGAGGCTTCGAGGGTCATGCCGGTGGGCAGGTGCAGGACGCAATCCGTTCGGAATCCCGTACCGTCGCGGGTGACCGTCACGTGGCCATAATAGCCTCCGTCGAAATATTGCATCAGCGCCGTCGCCATGCGCGCTTCCACCTGCGTCCTCAGGGCTTCACCGATATCGAGATTCTTGCCGGATACCCTCAATGTCATGTTTTTCCCTCCCTCTGCACTCTTGACGGAAAAGCCGCTGTGTGACGCGCGACATTTGTATGATGATGATGCTTCCGGTTCCCAATACAAGACTTGACTAGGCCGATTACGGGCCGCGCCGTTGTTTCTTGATCCGGCGGCGAAGGGCGGATGATGGGATGAGGAGCGCCTCCCTGTATTTAGCGACCGTCCGCCGGGCGATATCGATGCCATCGGCTTTCAGTTTTTGAGCAATTGCATCATCCGAAAGCACGAAGCCGGGCTGTTCGGCCTCCACGAGCTGCCGGATCCTGTGCCGCACGGCCTTGGAGGAATGCCCGCCCCCGGCGCCGGAAAGTGAGCCGCCAAAAAAATACTTCATCGGGAAGGTGCCGCGAATCGTGCCGATCGCCTTGTTGGCGGTAACCCGGGAGATTGTGGATTCGTGCATGCCGATCTCCTCCGCGACGGCCCGCAGGGTCAGCGGGCGCAGATGCGCGACGCCATGCCGGAAGAAGTCTTCCTGCCGCCGCACGATCTCGGTGGCGACTTTCAGGATCGTCGTCGCCCGCTGATCGAGGCTGCGGGTGAGCCAATGGGCGCTCTGCAGGCAATCCGAGAGAAAGCTCTTGTCGGTCTCGCTGCGGGCCGATTGCGCCACCGTCGCATAATACGACTTGTCGAACAGGATGCGGGGGAGCGTATGAGGGTTGAGCTCGACCACGAAGCCACCCTCGGGAGCCGCCCGCACCAGCACATCCGGCACGAGCACATCGACGACAGCCGGTGCGAAGGCGAGGCCGGGTTTCGGCTCCAGGCGGCGGATCTCGGCCAGCATTTCGTCCAGATCCTCGCCGTCGACGCCGCAGAGGCGCTGCAGAGCGGCGAAATCACCCCGCGCCACCAGATCGAGGCGGCCGAGCAGGATCTCCATGGGCCGGTCCAGCCTGTCGCGTTCGCGAAGCTGAAGCGCCAGGCATTCCGCGAGGCTGCGCGCGCCGATTCCGGTGGGCTCGAAACCCTGGATCAGGGCGAGCGCGGCCTCGGCCCTGGCCGGCGGCATGCCGAGCCTGTCGGCGGTCTCCTCCAGATCCTCGGCCAGATAACCCGCCTCATCGAGATTGCGGATGAGATAACGCCCGATTTCGCGCAGGACGGGATCGACGGTGGCAAGGTCGAGCTGGGCTTCCAGGTGCTCGGCGAGGCTTGAAGAGCCGGCGAGGGTGGAGTCCAGATCGGATGCCGCTTCGCTGGAAACCGAACCGCCCCCGCCTCCCCCGCTCCCCGCCATCGTCGCCGCGCGGCGATGGGCCTGGACATGCGGGAAGATCCGGCCGATGACAGCCTCGTTCCTGGCCGTGGCCGCGGCTTTCCCGGCGACGGATCCGGCAGGCTCGCCCTCGACCTGCTGAAGCAGGGGATTGCGCTCGAGTTCCGCCTCCACATAGGCGCACAGCTCGAGATGGGAGAGCTGCAGGAGCTTGATCGATTGCAGCAACTGCGGCGTCATGGTCAGGGATTGGCCCTGCCGAAGTTCCAGCCGTTGCGTTGAACTCATGTCCGCATCCCGGAAACCTCCCGGCATACTTCTTGCATGCCTTGGCTAAGGTTTATCGTGACGCATCGGGACCGTCAAAGACAGGTTGCCGCAGGGTGAGAGCATTTCAGTGATGCTTGACGGGAAATGCCCGGGCGCAGCGTGCGGAAAAGCGGACCCACTTTCTCGCATCATCCGATGCTTTCTCTTTTGGCGAGAGCATCGTGTGGCCGCAAAACCGGGGCCACTTTTGCGCACGATGCTCTAGAGGCGGAAATCCTCGCCGAGATAGAGACGGCGCACATCCTCGTTGGCGACGATGGCATCCGGACGGCCTTCCGTGAGCACGCGGCCCGAATGAATGATGTAGGCGCGGTCGATGAGGCCCAGCGTTTCGCGCACGTTGTGGTCGGTGATGAGCACGCCGATGCCGCGCCGGGTCAGATGGCGCACGAGGTTCTGGATATCGCCGACCGCGATCGGGTCGATGCCCGCGAAAGGCTCGTCGAGCAGCATGAAGGTTGGCTCGCCGGCGAGCGCCCGGGCGATTTCGCAGCGCCGCCGCTCGCCGCCCGAAAGCGCGATGGAGGGCGATTTGCGCAACCGCGTGATGTTGAACTCGTCGAGAAGCGCATCGAGCTTGCGCTCGCGCTCCTTGCGGCTCGGCTCGACGATCTCGAGCACCGCGCGGATGTTGTCTTCCACGTTGAGGCCACGGAAGATCGAGGCCTCCTGCGGCAGATAGCCGATGCCGAGGCGGGCGCGGCGATACATCGGCAGATGGGTCACGTCATGCCCGTCGAGGCTGATGAGGCCGCGATCCGCCGAGACGAGGCCCGTGATCATGTAGAAGATCGTGGTCTTGCCCGCGCCGTTCGGGCCGAGGAGGCCGACGGCCTCGCCTGCGCGCACGTTCAACGCGGCGTCATGCACCACGGTGCGGCCGCGGTAGCTCTTCTGCAGCCCTTTGACGGCCAGGATCCCCGGCCCGCCGAAGGCGGCGGTGCCCTCCTTGGGGTCGAAGGCCGGCAGGCCCCGGCCCTGCTCCGCCTTGAGATAGGGCGGCGCGGCGGAGGATGCGGCGGGGGAGCGGCTGAAAAGGGATTTCAAAGGGGCGATCACTGCGACAGGACAAAGAAAGGACGAAAGCGCGCGACGTCAGTTCGTCGCCGGCTTCTGCGGCTTCGGCTTAGCATTGTTCGCGCCGCCTGCGCCACCCTCGGCCCCATTGTTGCTGCCCGGGACGAACAGGGCCCGCACGCGCCCGCCGGGCTTGGTTTCCACGTTGGCGACGCCCGTGTTGAGGTCATAGACCACCCGCTCGCCGCGGGTCACGTTGGGACCGTCGCTCAGGGCCGCGTTGCCGATGAGATAGATCTTGTTGGCGACCCGGTCGAAGGTGGCGTCGTTGCCGGTGGCGACCTGGGTCTTGGAGACGATGGTGACCGGACCCTTGCAGTCGATCTTCTTGATTGCGCTGTCGTCGGTCCCCTGCGCGCCGGGGGTGCCGCCGCCCTGGCCGCCGCCCCTCTGCTCGTAGAGCACGGTCATCAGGGTGCAGTTCATGGTGCTTTCGCCCTGGACCGCGACCACGTTGCCGGAGAACACCGCGCGGCCTTCCTTGTCGTACACGTCGAGCTTGTCGGCATCGATCTTGATCGGCTCCTTGCTCGATCCGAAATTGCCGAAGCCCGCCGCACGCTCCTTCGCGGGAGCCTGGGCCGATGCCTGAGCGTAGGCCGCCTGGATCCCGACCGGAACCGAGAGGATGAGCGCGCCAAAGAGCGCCGCGTGCTGGAAGATCATCATGGGCGGAAACTTGTCGGTTGCGCGGGCCGGGCGGGCGGGCCTGCGGCAGGGGAGACGGAAGGAGGATTGGAAGAATCGGATGCGGCGTTCTCGAACGTAGTGCGGACGCGGCCCCTGAAGTGCATGACCTTGCCGTTCTCGGTCACCTCAAGGCCCGTGGCCTCGATCAGGCCGTTGCCGAGCGATACGGTGACGGGCTCGTCGGAGACCACCCTTCCGGCCTTGAAATCGACGAAGGCGGAGCGGAGATTCACCTGCTGGCCGGCATCGGTGTGGACACGGACCTCCTGGCGCAGGTTCATCTGCTCCTTCTGGGTGTCGAGAACGCCGATGGCGGCCTCGAGCCGGGCGACGCTGCCCTTCTCATCCGTGACGATACGGGCGCGCAGATCCTTGAGCTCGACGAAATTGGGCTTGCGGACATCCTGGGTGGCCTGGCTCGCGGTCACCTCATAGGGTCGCGAATCGTTCCGGAAGCCGGTGAGCTTGGGGCTTTCCATAGTCACCTGGGTGCCGTTGACGCCGATGGCTTCCACCGAGAGGCCCTTGATGCTCCGGAACGGATCGATATAGGCGACCAGACCGACGATCCCCATGGCGAGCACGGATCCCAGGGGAATGGCGACCTTGGCGAGGCGAACCCAGCGGGAATGGCGGCGCGCCTTGGAGAAGTCGCGCAGGCGCGAGGCCGACCTTGAGGCCGAGCCGCTGCGCATCGCCATGCCGTTTGATCCCGCCACGCTTGAACGATCCCTCTCGCCGCAAAATGGTTATGGCGCCATGACCAGTTCGCCATGGCGAAGTTATGACGGTTTATAGGTTATATCCTCAAAAGTTTAAGGGGTCGTCAACTATGGGCGAAGATGTCCGTCTCGGGCCAGCCCAGAAGGTCGAGCTGCGCCCGGGCCGGCAAAAAGGTGAAGCATTGATGCGCGATGCCGAGCCGGTTCTCCCGCTCCAGCATCCGGTCGAGCTTTTCCTTCAGGGCATGGAGATGCAGAACGTCCGAGGCGGCATAATCGAGCTGCGCCTGGGTGAGCGTCTCCGCGCCCCAATCGGAGGATTGCTGCTGCTTCGAGAGATCCACCCCGAGCAGTTCCCGCACCAGATCCTTCAGGCCGTGCCGGTCGGTATAGGTGCGCACCAGCCGCGAGGCGATCTTGGTGCAGTAGACCGGGCGCGGCATGACACCGAAGGCATGGAAGAGCACCGCCAGATCGAAGCGGGCATAGTGGAAGATCTTGAGCACGCTCTCGTCGGCGAGCACGCGCAGCAGATTCTCCGGGACAGGGCCGTCCTTCAGGATCTGTACCACGTCGGCGGTGCCGTCGCCCTTCGAGATCTGCACCACGCAGAGCCTGTCCCGATGCGGATTGAGGCCGAGCGTCTCGGTGTCGATCGCGATCGCCGGGCCGGGCTGGTAATCGGCGGGCAGGTCGCCGCGATGGAAGCGCGTGGTCATGAGAGGTCCGGTTTTTCGAAAATGTCAGACCTGAGCCTCTACCCTGTTCACGCCGCCGCATCAACGCATGTCAGGCAGCCCACGCTCCCCTTGCAGGCGTGGCCATGGCCCAAACCGGTCCATCGACCTCACCGGAAGCAAGCGGGCCCACACCCGCCACCTCTCAGATTGCGGCGCCTCCGGAAGCATGTCCTGGGGAACTGTTCCCGCGCTCAGATCTTATTCATATCAGAATTTTTCGGAGTATGGGCATGAAGAAACTGGTCATTACGATGGGTGCGGCGCTTGTCGCTGCCACCGCCTTTGCCGGATCCGCGGATGCGCGTCCTGGCAAAGGTCACGCCTATGGTCACTATAAGCACCACAAGGCCTATCGATATGCGGCGCCGTATCGGGGTTACTATGCGGCCCCGCGCTACACCTACCGTCGCTCCAACGCCGCCGTGGCTGCCGGCGTGACCGGCGCCATCGTCGGCGGCATACTCAGCGCGACGTCCCGACCTTCGTATCGTTATTACGACAGGCCATCTTATGGCTATTACGGTGCACCGCGCCGTTACTACCGGGAAGAGTATTACGGGTACTGATGCGTTCGGGAGGACACCGACGGGTGTCCTCCTGTCCAATGGGACGTAAGGTCCGGCTCCATCACCGCTATCCTTTGACGATATCGCGGAAAACACCTTGAGGGTGCCGATGTTCAGAAGAGAATTACGCTGATCCGCTCCGAAACGATGAAAAATCCGTGCCTTAGAGGCTGTCCACCGGTGTTGTTTCCACCATCGAGCCTATGGAGCGGCATAAAGGCTGCAATCCTGTTCCCTCCGGCAGAAGCTTGGCTTCAGCCTCGATAGCGCAATGCTTCGACCAGCAAGGCGAAGGCTGGTGTCGGTTGCCGGCGGCTCGGGTAGTAGAGGTGATAGCCTGAGAACGGCGGACACCAATCCGCGAGCACGTGGATGAGACGGCCATCGGCAATATGCGCCTTCACCTGATCCTCGGGCAGGTATGCCAGGCCGGACCCGGCCAGCGCCGCGTTGAGAATGAGGGCGAGGTCATTGCATGCGAACTGCCCTTCGACCCGTACCCTCAGCTCGCGTCCATCCTTCTCGAACTCCCAGGCGTAGAGACCGCCCAATGTCGGCAGGCGCAGGTTGATGCAGTCATGGCCGACGAGGTCCTGCGGCCTCTTCGGCCTTGGCCGCCTTGCGAAGTAGGACGGCGCACCGGCGACCGCCATGCGCATATCCGGCCCGATGCGCACCGCGATCATGTCTTGCGCGACCTGCTCGCCGAGGCGGATGCCGGCGTCATAACGCTCGGCGACGATATCGGTCAGGCCGGGGTCGACGACGATTTCCACCTTAACATCCGGGTAGTCCGGCAGCAGCTTCTCCAGGACCGGCCAGAGGATCGCGTTGGCGGCATGCTCGCCTGTCGTGATGCGGATGGTGCCGGCGGGCTTCTCACGGAACTCGCTCAGGGCGGCCAGCTCCGCGTCGATGTTGTCGAAGGCCGGACCGAGGGTGCGGAGCAGGCGTTCGCCCGCCTCGGTCGGCGCGACGCTGCGGGTGGTGCGCGTCAACAGTCGAACCCCGAGCCGAGCCTCAAGCCGGCTGATCGTATGGCTGAGCGCCGATTGCGAGGTGCCAAGCTTCGCAGCGGCCCGAGTGAAGCTCCGTTCCTCCGCCACAGAGAGGAAGGCCACTAGGTCACCAAGCTCGTCGCGCTGCATTCATGAATTCCAAATATAAGTCCAAGCGCGTTCTACCATCTAATCGCCCGCGGCTACATCCGCTAAATCACCTCCTGTCGAACTCCTCAGCCGTCCTGAGGCAGCTCGAGATCCCGGTCAGGGAAGGAGAAGGACGATGGAAATCAAGCGAAGCGGTTCACAAGCCTCCGGCAAGGGACCGGCGGAATGGTTCACCGGCACCGTGCGCATCGACCCTCTGTTCCCGGCAAACGCTCCGGCGCGCGCCGCCGGCAACGCGGTCACGTTCGAGCCCGGCGCCCGCACCGCATGGCATACTCATCCCCTCGGCCAAGTTCTGATCGTCACCGCAGGCTACGGCCGGGTTCAGCGCGAGGGTGGGCCGGTCGAGGAAATCGGGCCGGGCGATGTGGTCTGGTTCGAGCCCGGCGAGAAGCATTGGCACGGCGCGGCACCGACTACGGCGATGACCCACATCGCCATTCAGGAGGCGCTCGACGGCAAGGCCGTCGACTGGATGGAGCATGTCACCGACGAACAATACCGGGCCGAATGATCTGTCGAAGGAGAAGGAACAATGCAGAAGCGTAAACTTGGTAACGGTGGTCTTGAGGTCTCAGCCATCGGCCTCGGATGCATGGGACTGAGCTACGGCTACGGCCCGGCAGCGGACACGCAGGACGCGATCAAGCTGATCCGGACGGCATTCGAGCGCGGTGTCACCTTCTTCGATACCGCCGAGGCCTACGGTCCTTACAAGAACGAAGAGCTTTTGGGCGAGGCTCTTGCCCCCTTCCGCGACCGGGTCGTGGTCGCGACGAAGTTCGGCTTCGAATTCGATGCCAATGGCGGGCAGAGCGGCATGAACAGCCGGCCCGAGCACATTCGGGAGGTCGCCGAGGCCGCGCTCAAACGCCTCAAGACCGATGTGATCGACCTGTTCTACCAGCACCGTGTCGATCCGAACGTGCCGATCGAGGATGTGGCGGGAACGGTGAAGGAGCTGATCCAGGAAGGAAAGGTGAAGCATTTCGGCCTGTCCGAGGCAGGCGCGCAGACGATCCGCCGCGCTCACGCGGTGCAGCCGGTCACTGCCCTCCAGAGTGAGTATTCCCTGTGGTGGCGCGAGCCCGAGCGGGAGATCCTGCCGACGCTCGAGGAACTGGGAATCGGTTTCGTGCCGTTCAGCCCCTTGGGCAAAGGCTTTCTTACGGGCGCCATCAGCGAGAACACGACGTTCGACAGCAAGGATTTCCGCAACATCGTTCCCCGCTTCACGCCGGAGGCCCGAAAGGCGAACCAGGCTCTGGTCGATCTCCTCGGCGAAATCGCAAAACGGAAGAAGGCGACGCCTGCCCAGATCGCGCTCGCATGGCTGCTGGCGCAGAAGCCGTGGATCGTGCCGATCCCCGGCACCACGAAGCTGCATCGCCTCGAGGAGAATATCGGAGCGGCGACCATCGAACTGACGTCCGAGGACCTGCGCGACATCGATGACGCCCTCTCCGGAATCACGGTGCAAGGGGACCGATATCCTCCGAACCTTCAGGCAAGGGTCGACCGCTGATCGGCGGATATCGCCTCCAGCATCATCCGTTCGGCATCAGCGCCCGGTGTCCGCGTGACGTCATGCTCGGTGCCAAGCGGCCTGTGGGCCTTTCAACAAACAAACCCGAAGAGTGAAACCAACACCATGGTCAGCTTCCGTTACAAAACCTTCGGCTACGCAGCCCCGTCCATCGGCGCCCGTCTCGCGCCGTTCTCGTTCGAACGGCGGGCTCTGCGTCCGAACGATGTCGCGATGGAGATTCTCTATTGCGGCGTCTGCCACTCGGACCTGCACTGGGCGCGCAACGACTGGGGCTGGTCTGCCTATCCGGTCGTGCCGGGCCACGAGATCGTCGGCCGCGTGATCGAGGTCGGCTCCGAGGTCACGCGCTTCAAGGCCGGCGATCGTGTCGCCGTCGGTTGCATGGTCGATAGTTGCCAGCATTGCGACCAGTGCCGCCGGGGCGAGGAACAGCTCTGCCGGGAAGGCAACACGATGACCTATGGCGGCTTCGACCGCATCACGCAGGAGATGACCCAGGGCGGCTATTCCAAGCATGTCGTTGTCCGGCAGGAATTCGTCCTGCGGGTACCGGAAGGTCTCGACCTCTCCCGTGCTGCCCCGTTGCTCTGCGCGGGCATCACGACCTATTCCCCGCTGCGCACATGGAATGTCGGGCCGGGCAGCCGCGTCGGCGTGATCGGATTGGGCGGCCTCGGCCACATGGCGGTTAAGCTCGCGGCCGGGCTTGGCGCGCATGTGACCGTCATGAGCCGGACACCGGACAAGAAAGCCGATGCCTTAGCTCTCGGCGCCGACCGGCTTCTCGTATCCACCGACCCGGACGCGATGGCTAAAGCCGCCAATGGCTTCGATCTCATCATCGACACCGTTCCGAACAGACACGATCTCACGCCGTATCTGCCGCTGCTCGACGTGGACGGCACGCTGGTGATCGTCGGTCAGGTCGGCCCTCTCGACGAGATGTCGTCGGTGCCCCTCCTGCTCGGGCGGCGGCGCGTCGCCGGCTCGCCCATCGGGGGCATCGCCCAGACCCAAGAGCTGCTGGATTTCTGCGCCCGCAAGAACATCCTGCCCGAATGCGAGTTGATTCACATGGAGCAGATCAACGAGGCCTACGAGCGCATGGAGCGCAGCGACGTGCGGTATCGCTTCGTGATCGACATGGCGTCGCTGACCGACCCTGAGGGCGCCGCACATGCGCAGAGTGTTCCGCCCAATGCGGTTGGTTGACGGGACCGAGAGGCATTGTGCCGAAGGGCGCGTCGCTCTTCGGTTGAGGCCTGAGTGGCGGCACACGATGTCGACACCACGACCGGCGGCTTCGGACAGAAGCGAGATTACTGGGAAAGCTAAACCATGACGCAGGGTATTCAGGACAAGGTGGTGGTCATCACGGGGGCCAGCAGCGGCCTTGGCGAGGCGACGGCGCGCCGTCTCGCGCAGGATGGAGCCAAGCTGGTGCTGGGCGCACGGCGTCTCGACAGGCTCCGGACCATCGCCGAGGAGCTTTCGCTGGGCAAGAATGCCGCCATGCAGACCGACGTCACGCAGTATGACCAGGTCAGGCGCCTGGTGGACCATGCGGTGCACTCCCATGGACGCATCGACGTGATCGTCAACAATGCTGGCCTGATGCCGCACTCGCCGCTTGAACGCGGCAAGGTCGAGGATTGGGACCGCATGATCGATGTGAACATCAAGGGAGTGCTCTATGGCATCGGCGCGGCACTCCCGCACATGAAGGAGCAGAAGAGCGGCCACATCATTAATGTGTCCTCGGTCGCCGGCCACAAGGTGCGGGCAGGAGGCGCTGTCTATTCCGCGACCAAACATGCGGTCCGCATCATCTCCGAGGGACTTCGACAGGAGGTCAAGCCCTATAACATCCGCACCACCATCATCTCGCCGGGCATGGTCGCAACCGAGCTGCCCGACAGCATCACCGAGTCCGACATCGCGGAGGCCATGCGCAAGGCCTATGAAGGTGCCATTCCGGCGGAGTCCTTCGCGAACATGGTGGCCTTTGCCATGAGTCAGCCGGAAGACGTGGACGTGAACGAGATCCTGTTCAGGCCGACGAGCCAGGAATACTGACCAAGCGCCTGTGAGAAGCCGTAGAGCAGACCTTCGAAAGAAGTCTGCTTTGCGCCAAGGGCCGACATCTCATTTGCCCTAAACGCACGCTACTGGAAATTTAAAGAGGAACGGCGCGGTAGCAGGTCATCTACACCGCGCGCATATTTTAGAGTTTGCCAAAAACTCGAATAGATACCTTTTGTTGAAAGATCTAAGGCTGAGCCCTGGCTGTCGGCGCCAGCTCGCCGAGAGACAGCATCAATCGGTTGGCCCAGTTGAAAAAGACGGCTCCGTTGATGACATCCACGATCTCCAGGTCGTCAAGCCCTGCAGCATGCAGGTTTTGAATGTGTTCATCATTGAAGGTCGAGGGCGTTGCCGTGAGCGCGACGGACACTGCGATGGCGGCGTTCCATCGGCTGTCGATATCCGCGTCTGTTCCTTCATCGAGGAGGCGCTGGATATCCTCGCCGCGCTTCGAATGGACCGTCGCGAAGCGCGAATGAACGGAAGCACAGTAGATGCAGCCGTTGAAGCGGGAGGTTGCCGTCGCCGCGAGTTCCCGCTCCGCCCGTGGAAGGCCGCTGCTGACGTTGTAGAAGATGTCCTTATCCGTCTTCGTCCGAGCCTCCAGAACCTCCGGGTCCCGGGCGAGCAGAAGGAAATAGGGTGACTTGGCGCGCGAGGGGTCCACAAGGCCTGCCCAATGCCGATCGGTCAGCTCATCGGCGGATAGCGGATCCCCGCGCCGTCCTTGCTACCGCTGTCATTGACGTGCTTATTTTCCTGGCCGTTCGGATTGGCGGTTACTCAGACCGGATGCCGACATCTGGCGCCGGTAGCTGCCTGTCAGTCCGACAGAGATTGATCGGACGTAGCTGCAGATTGTTGGGGGAAATCGCGCGTGCTCAGGATTGTGTTGGTTTTGATGATGGCTGCGGCAGCCGTTTGGGGCAATGGAGCTGTAGCACAACAGCCACCCAGTACCGTCGCGTTCCACGACTCGACTTTGGGAATATCATTTCGCCATCCACAGGATTGGCGGGTTGAGAGGCTACAGCCACCGGCCGCTAATCATCTCGCGCTCCGGGCGGAGGATGGATCAGGTGCCTCCTGCGTTGTGTTGCTTGGTACGCGGGCCGGGAATGCCCCGACGGACAGCCAGATCCGACAGGGCTTTCTGACGGACCATGAAGGCTTCGTGAGCGACATGGTTGAACACGGGTACAAGCGGCACCGTCCTGGTCTCCTCAAAGGGGGCGCGTCCGAGTATTCTGGCGTGACTAAAGCTGGCCGCCTTCTCGTAAGGGGCACAAGAGGCGCGTTCTTCACCGAAGAACGTTGGATGATAGTCCATTGCTTTCAGCCGGTGCCTGTACGCAACATGAAGCCACCCTCGGCCACGAGAATGTTCAATCTCATCGCCTCGACTATTGCCTTTGGCGGCGCCTAGGCTTGGCCGCAAGAATCGCCCCACCCCCGAGTGGCCGCCCACCGACGACGCTTAGTGCGCCACCGTTGCGCCGTTGATGCCAGTTGTCGGTGAGAATGGCTGAACGCCTTAGGTAGCATGCGTGCCCGACGGGAGGTCAACCCACGGGATTCTGAACGCTTTGTCTGGTTTGAAATAAGGGTTTGCTAGGTGCTACTTGGGGGCCCACCTGGGGCCTCCTCCCCTCCTCTGCCCCTCCTGGACGAGCCGATTGCGAGCCTCGATCTGAAGCACCAGCTCGCGTTAATCCACGTGGCGCGCGACCTCGTGCGAAGCGGGCTTACGGTCGTGGTCCGTGCTGCACGATCTGCAGCTGGCCGCTGGCATAGCCGACGACGTGGTCCTCCTGAACGCCGGACGCCTCGGCGAGGCGGTGCTGACCTCAGCCCGCCTCGCCGAGACCTTCGGCGTGACCCTGATCTCGCCAGATCTCTCGCCCCATCCCTGGCACCTGACGGCGGAGCAGCGCGAGTGAAGAGCTTCAAACCTCCCGCGGAGGCAGAAGAGCTCCATCAGAGCGATCGGTTGCTTCAAAGCAGCAAGCCGTGCCGACGCGCGGTCGCATCGCCGTTCGGCCTGAAAATGAATGAGCTTGCTGGGATACTTAGCGGATCAACACCTTAGGGTGTTGTTGGTGCCCAGGAGAGGATTGTGCCAATCCGCTCCAAACGATAGTAAATTCAATAGCTTACGAGCTGCCAACTGGAAGCGTTTGTACCACTCTTTTGGACCACCGTCGAGCCTATGAAGCGACTTTCATTCCATCGATTTTACCGCAGCGAGTAGAGATAAGCTGCCACATGTCTGGCCTCGCCTCGCGAGATTCCCGTCACTGGCATCGCGGTTTTGGGATCAATGGATTTAGGGTCTTCGATCCATTGAATCAGAGTCTCGGGCGAGTTGGTGGCCACGCCACCGATATAGACGCGGGCGGCGAAGCCTTCGAGCGTCGGCCCTACCTTTCCCTGAGCGCCTGGAATGCCAGGAATGGTGTGGCAGCCTGCGCAGCCGTAGCGCCTCGTGAGATCGCGGCCGAGATCAGGATTGCCCCCCGTGAGGGCGACAGCGCGCAAACGTGCATCCTGCGCGAACTTGATCGCGTATCCGGCATAGATTCCGGCTCCCGTCAGGAGAACGAGAACGAGCCCAATAAGAATGAATCGCCGCCGCACCCGAACCGGCCTTGGAATGTGAATACCCGTGAGATGCGCCTTCGGATCGAAGACCGGGCGAGCTGCCTTCCTGCTTCTGCCTGCAGGTTGATCCTTGCCAAAGCCGAGGAGAGCTCCTGCCACACCAGCGAGCAATGTCACCGCGATGGGGGCCCAACCTCTAGCGCGCCGCATGGGCATGGCGCCCTCCCCTGGAGCGGGACGAACTGGAGCGAGCGATCCAGAACCCTGAGAGGATCAGAGCAGCGCCTGCATAGACGAGGCCGGCCGGAATCCACATGAACAGGCCCGCGAGCTGCTGGTCTTCCAGGGGCGTCAATCCCCACTCGGCTGCTCCTGATGTCTGCGCCGGATAGATGATGTGGCGCGTGAGGGAGAGAAGGATGCCGAGGAAACCCGTGTGGAGGGAGGTGACGAAGAGATAGAACACGGCCACGCCGTAACTGCGCTCACGTTCCGGGCCTTGCAACAGGGCGCGCCAGAACAGGAGGGAGGTTACGAAGAAGCTGAGATGCTGCAGCCAGTGAATCCAGGGATTGGACAAGGCCGCTTCGTAAAGAATCGGTGCGTGCCATAGCCAGACGGCCGTTCCATGGATCAGCGTGGCGACAAGAGGATTGGTGAGCCACGCCCATGAGCGCGCTACTGTTGTCGCCTGTCCGATTCCGCCGATGATGCGCCGCAGATCTGTGGGCAAGGCCCACAGCATAGCGACGGGATTACCCATGACGAGGAGCGGCGCGGCTGCTGCCATGAGGATTTCGTGCTCGATCATATGTGCGAAGAACAGCCGCTCACCGAGCCAGTGAAGCGGTGTGACGAGCGCGAAGATGAGGAGCCCCCAACCGAGCGTGAAGCAAACTGCCTGCCAGACGCGCACGCCCCGCCCCGTTCCAGCCCGGTGCCACAGGCGCAACGTGCCGACGAGATAAAGACCGCCCGACAGCGCGAGGGGCAGCGTGACCTGCGGATCCCATGTCCAAGTCGTGCCGCCCTCAAGCCAGTGCACATGACCCGCATGGGCCCGAGCCTCACCGGCTGCGAGAAATGTGACGATGAAAACCAGCGCTTTCATCGCTCGCACCCATGGAAGACGAGGCCCGCTGCGCCGTGGATCAGGATGACGATGGTGAAGAGCGCTGCGATCGCTATGCCCATCAGGGCCACGAAGCGATGCGGCCGTCCGGCCCCCGTCGAGTCGGGCAAGGGCGTCGGCGCCGACGTGACATAGCCGCGCCAGGAGAGGAAGCCTCCGAAGAGGCTGCACACCGCCATGGCGAGCGCAAAAAGCGGTATGAGCGGCACCTGATGGGCGCAGACCCACGGCACGGCCGCATAGTTGAACTGGGTGTCCAGAAGCCAGGCCGCAGGAGGGACATAGATACCGGCGGACGGAAGACCTCGTGAGAACCATCCTGTCATGGGCTCACCACCATCTCGGGAACCAGTAGATCAGCAAGTAGATCGGCGGCCATGAGGCGATAACGAAATACCAGTAGAAGGCGTTGTCGCCCACATCCGAAAAGCGCTTGCCATGACCGTGGCGCGTGAACATGAGCACCGTGAGAACGATCGTATCTCCGAGATCGGTCAGAAGATGCAGAGTGTGCAGGCCCAGGAGCAGCCACACCGCAGACCCATACGCGTTCTGATCCCAACGCACATGGAGGCCGTTGAACTCCATGATGCGAATTACCAGAAGAGCGATCCCGACGAGGCTTATGATCACGAGGTTGCGGCGTGTTGATCGAAGATCTTCACGCTCACCATCCCGCTTGGCCCGTGCATTCGGCCACGCGCTGGCGAGCAGAACGATGGTGAAAAGACTCGACCAGAGCAGATCCGGCGGCGGTGCGCTGAGCGGCCAATTCCCATTGATGAAAACGAGATAAAAATAGACGCCCGCCGCCATGGCAAAGCCCATGCCTTCGGCGACGGCAAAGGCCACAGTGCCCCACCAGATCGGACTGCGGTGACTATAGGCGTAGCTCGGCATCGAGCGTGCATTGAGAACGATCCGGTGAGGCAAGAGCTCGCCGCTCTGCGGCTGAAAAGGAGCTTTCGTCATCTCTCGTCCTCCGTGCTCGGCTTGGGCCAGAACCAACCTGTCAGCGCCAGGGCCAGTGGCGGAGTGCCCCACACGAGAGCCCAGGGAGTAAACATCGAACCGACGAAGAGAAACGTGATTGCGACCGCCGCCAGGAAGGGCCAGATTGAGGGTTCCGGCGTACTCTCGCGCAGATCAGCGCGACCGGCGGTGACGGTGGAGACGATCTGCTCCCGGTTCTCCACGCTCAAGCCCGCCACGACCGGCAAGCTATCGCGATGGGCCCAGAGCGGCTCCCGGTTGGTCACGACGGGAATGCGGTCGAAATTCTGCGGCATCGGCGGAGATGCGGCGGCCCATTCGAGCGTGCCCGCATTCCAGGGATTGCCACCGGCCAAGGGGCCGCGACGCGCACTCGTGACGATGTTGTAGAGGAATAGCAGGAAGCTTCCGAAGAAGAGAGCCGCGCCGATGGTGGAGATCATGTTGAGATTCCCCCAGCCCATCTCCGGCAGATAGGTATAGACACGCCGCGGCATGCCCATGAGCCCGGTGATGTGCATGGGGAAGAAGGCCACATTGAAACCGATGAAGGCGAGCCAGAAATGCCATTTGCCGAGGCGCTCGCTCATCATCCGCCCGGTGAATTTCGGGAACCAGTAATAGATCGCGCCGATCAGGGGAAAGACGTTTCCGCCGATGAGCACGTAGTGGAAATGCGCCACCACGAAGAACGTATCGTGGACCTGGGTGTCGAGCGGTACGGAGGCCAGCATCACGCCGGAGAGGCCGCCTGCCACGAAGATGAAGAAGAAGCCGATGACGAAGAGCAGCGGCGTGCGGAAGACGGGACGCCCATCCCACAGCGTCGCAATCCAGCAGAAGATCTGAACGCCGTTCGGGATCGCGATCAGCATGCTCGATGCCGTGAAGAAGCTCGCCCCGAGCTGCGGCAGGCCTGTGGTGAACATGTGGTGCACCCAGAGCCCGAAAGAGAGAAAACCCGTCGCGATGAGGGACAGGACGAGCGCGATGTAGCCGAAGGCCTGGCGCCGCGAGAAGGTGACGACGATGGCCGACACCCAGCCTGTTGCCGGAAGAAAGATGATGTAGACCTCCGGGTGGCCGAAGAACCAGAACAGGTGCTGAAAAAGAAGCGCATCCCCGCCTTCGCCCGGATTGAAGAAATGGGTGCCCACGAGCCGGTCCATGATCAGCAGGGCGGAGGCCGTGACAACGGCGGGCAGGGCAAAGACGATGACGAAGGAATTGACCAGTTCGGCCCAGACGAAAAGCGGGATCCGATCGAGCGTCATGCCCGGCGCGCGCAGCTTGAAGACGGTCACGATCACCGAGATCGCGACGGAGATGCCGGAGACCTCCGTGAAGGTGATCATCTGCGCCCACATGTCGGCCCGCTTGCCCGGCGAGAATTCCGGCCCTGAAAGAGGCACATAGGCGAACCATCCGACATCCGGCCCGGTGTTCAGCATGAAGGCCACCCAAATCATGAGGCCGCCGAACAGATAGACGTAATAGGAGAAGGCGTTCAGACGCGGGAAGGCGATGTTGCGCGTGCCCACCATGAGCGGCACCAGATAGACGGCGAAGGCCTCGCCGATGGGCACGCCGAAGAGGAACATCATCGTCGTGCCATGCATGGTGAAGAGCTGGTTGTAGAGATCCGGTCCGATCAGGTTGTTCTCGGGTTTCGCCAGCTGCAGGCGCATGGTGAGAGCGGCTAGCCCGCCGAGGAACAGGAAGAGGATGGCGGTGACGATGTAGCGGCGGCCGATGATCTTGTGATCGACCGTGGAGAGCGCACCGACCAGACCCTTGCGCGTCCCCCAGGTCCTGGCGAGCCGCGCCGTGAGCTCGGGCCCGTCGATCTGATCGTCGCGCAGCTCCTGCGGGCTTGGCGGACGATCCGCCTCGCTCCTCACGCCCGGAATCCCGCCGCACTCGCCCGTGGCCAGGCTCGTGACATCGGAATCCGCATCGAATTTGTGAGAAGTGATGGCCTCCGTCACTTCAACCCCTCCAGATAGGTTGCGAGCGGCTGCACCTCATCGGGCGCAAGCTGGATCATCGGCATGTTCACGCCCGGTTTGACGCCATGCGGATCGACGATCCAGGCGGCGATGTTGCCCCGCGTCGTCTCGAGAGTTCCGGCGCCGATATAGCGGCGGCTTCCCACATGGGTGAGATCCGGCGCGACCTTGCCGCCCGCATCCGTGCCGCGCACCTGATGGCACATGATACAGGGCTTCGAGAGAAAGACCTCCATGCCGCGCTGGCGCTCGGGATCATTGGGCGGAATGGCAGACGTGACCTGATGGTTGCGCCAGCGTTCGAAATCCTCCTTCGATTCCGCAACGACGAGCATGCCCATATGCGCATGCTGAAGACCGCAGAATTCCGCGCATTGGGCGCGGTAGATTCCAGGGCGATCCGCTTGGATCTGGAGCTGGTTCTGCCGTCCGGGGATCGCATCCATCTTTCCCGTCAGGTTGGGAACCCAGAAGGAATGGATCACGTCGGACGATTCGAGTTT
This sequence comes from Microvirga sp. 2TAF3, assembly GCF_052114965.1. Taxonomy (NCBI): domain Bacteria; kingdom Pseudomonadati; phylum Pseudomonadota; class Alphaproteobacteria; order Hyphomicrobiales; family Methylobacteriaceae; genus Microvirga; species Microvirga sp. 2TAF3. Next base: position 410,981 of record NZ_JBFRFT010000001.1, read on the forward strand.
GACCAGAACCGGCTCGCCGACGGGAATGTGAATCTCGTTGGCGGTGGTGAAGACAAGGTTCGGTTGCTCATTCTCGTAAGTGATCTTCCACCACCATTGCTGCCCCGTCACCAACAGGGTCAACACACCATCCTTATGTGAGAAGAGCACCTTTTGAGCCGCGTAGCTCAAGCCCGTGAGAGAGATTACGGTGACGAGCGTCAAAGCGGCGGCGACGGATACTGTGATGGTCATGCGTCGTTCCGTGCCGGGATCCGTCGCGAGCGGATCCGCATCGGCCGGCCGTCTTCTGCGCAGCGCCAGGAGAAGTGCTGCCATGGTCAGCACCCAGACGATGCCCAGCACCGCCACGAAGATCCAGAACATCTCTGCGAGAGCCTGGGCCGAGGGCCCCTGCGCATCGAGCGCTGATTGCCAGCCCTGGCATCCCGCCAGGAGCAGGCTCAGAAGAAGGAAGGGAAGAGCCCTCTTCATGATTGCCTCATTGCGGCATCTGCGCGGATGGCGGGACCTGACCGCCATCGATGACCTCGCCTGGCGGACGACGTTGCTCGGCAGGGCCTGGGCTCATGTCATCCTTACGTCCCGGCGCGGCGGCCTTCGGTACGTTGCGGCCCATGGATCGGATGTAAGCCGCGATCTCCCAGATCTGGTCGTCGGGAATTTTTCCGCGAAAGGAGGGCATGCCGTTCGGGCGTCCCTCGCGGATGGTCTGCACGATGTTCTCGATCTGCCCGCCATAGATCCAGCGATCGTCCATCAGAGCGGGGCCGGATCCGCCGCCGCCATTGCCATGGCAGCCGTTGCAGTTGAACCAGGCATAAAGCCTCTGTCCCTGGGAGATGTGATAGGCATTCTCCTCATATTCCTTGCCGAGGCCCGAGCGCTGCTCGGTCGGGCCGCCAGGACCTGGAGAGAGGGGCGCGAGCGCGATCTTTTCCTGCGACTCGGCCGTCACGGGATTGGGCCGGTAATCGCGATCCTCGCGCTCGCAGGCGGCGAGGGTGAATGTGAGGAGCGGCAGGACCAGAAGTACTCTCATGGCATGCGCCCTGCCTGCTTCATGCCGCCATCGAGACGCGGAACGCCATAGGCCGCCAGGATGGCATCGATGTCGGCGCGGCGGCGGGAGAGTGCGGCATCGATCTCCTGGCGCAGCGCCTCGTCCTCCTTGCGCACGGCCATGGAGATGTCGAAGACCATGGGAAGCTGCGGCCCGTCGAAAGCGGGCTTTACCGGCGCCACCTTGAGCGGCACGCTCTCATGCTGCGCGAAATAGCCGCCCATGGCGCCCCAGACGATGGCAATGTCGATCTCGCCTGCGGCGAGCGCATCGAGAATGCGCGCGGGCGGATTCGGCTGATTGTAGTCGCCATAGATCGTGTAGCCGCGCACATTGTCCACGATGCCTCTGCGGGACAGGGCATGAGCCGGCGGCGTGTTGGAACCGTCATCGCCGATGAGATGCACCCCCACCTTGACCTGCCGGAGGATCGGATCGTTGAGCGAGGACACGTCCGGCCCGTCGGCGCGCGTCACGAACACATAGGACGGGCGGTAATAAGGCGCGGTCGTGCGGACGCTTTCGAGATTGGCGGGCAGGCCGGGGACGAGATCGCAAAGCCCGGCGTTCAGCGTGTTCCGCAGGAAGCCGCGCCGCTGTGCCCACCATGTATAGCGGACCTCGGCGTTCAGCTCATGCGCGATCAGATCGACGATCTTGTTCTCGAATCCTTCCCTCGCCTCATTGGAAAACGGCAGGTTGTTGGGATCGGCGCAGACGCGAAGCTCGCGCGCCTGGGCGCCGGAAGCCAGAACGAGAAGAGCCGCGACAGAACAATTTCTAAGGGAGCTTGAAGACATAGAGCGTTCCTCCCTTGGTAGTGACGTTCTTCAGATCCCGCATGGCGTTGACGAAACCCAGGGCGGCCGTTCCATCCCGCGGGTCGAGATCGCCCGACACGATCGCGCCAGCCCATCCGCCGACGCCGGAGAGGATCGCCACATATTGCTTGCCGTCTGGGCCGCGATAGGTGGTCGGCTGTCCGATGATTCCGGATTCTGTCTTGAACTGCCACAGCACTTCACCCGTGCGGGCGTGAACGGCTTTGAACCATCCTTCCATGTTGCCGTAGAAAACCACGTCGCCCGCCGTCGCGAGTGCGCCGCTCCAGACGGGGAAGCGCTCATTGATGGTCCAGAGCTCCTTGCCCTGCCGGATATCCCAAGCCGAGAACTCGCCCATATGCCCACCAGGTCCCGGAAGAACCCGGACCTCGGCGCCGACATAGGGTGTTCCGGCGATGTAGTTCGGCTCCACGCTCTCCCAGTCCATGCACAGATTCTCGTGCGGGATGTAGAGAAGGCCGGTCTTGTGCGAGAAGGCGCTGGGGTTCCAATCCTTCGCGCCCGACGCCGTGGGGCAGATGTCGCGCACGACGCGATTGTTCACCGGCTCCTTCTCGGCATTGTACTGGATCCGTCCCGTCTTCAGATCGACGCCCGTGACCGCCGTCTGCGCCGCGTACGGCTTGGCGGAGAGCACCTCGCCGGTTGTCCGGTCAATGACATAGAGGAAGCCCGTACGCCCGGGATGGACGAGCACCTTGCGCGGCTTCCCCTCCCATTCCATGTCGAGCAGCACCATCTCGTTGATGCCGTCCCAATCGTGCAGATCGTGGGGCGCCGTCTGATAAAACCAGCGGGCCTCGCCCGTATCGGCATCGCGGGCGAAGATGCCGGCCGTCCACTTGTTGTCGCCGGGGCGCTGATTGGCATTCCAGGGACCGGGATTGCCGGTGCCGTAATAGATCAGGTTGAGGTCCGGATCGTAGGAGATCCAGCCCCACACGGAGCCCCCTCCCTGCTGCCAGGCATCCGCCGGCCAGGAGGTAACGCCCAGGTCCTTGCCTTTGTCGCTATCGTAGAAGGGCTTGAAGTTCGGTCCGATCTTCACGTCCTGATCGGGGCCGGTGCTGTAGGCCTTCCAGACGCTTTGTCCCGAATTGGCGTCGAGCGCCTGAATCCAGCCCCTTACGCCGTACTCGCCGCCCGAGATCCCGACGATCACCTTGTCCTTCACCACGAGCGGCGCCATCGTCATGGTCTCGCCCCGATTGATGTCGCCGAGCTTGGTCTTCCAGACCTCTTCACCCGTATCCGCGTTCACCGCCACCACATGAGCGTCGAGCATCGTGAAGAAGACTTTGCCATTGGCGAAGGTGGGGCCACGATTGACCACATCACAGCAGGCAACGCCCTGCGCTGCCGCCGCAGGCTTCGGATTGTACTGCCATTTTAACGGCGCGCCGGGCTGCGTCAGGTCGAGAGCGTAGAGAATGTTCGGATAGGGAGAGAGCACGTACATCGTCGTGCCGACGACGAGCGGCGCCGATTCCTGCCCCCTGTTCACCCCCGTCGAGAAGGTGAAGGCAACCTGAAGGTTCTTCACATTCTCCGTGTTGATCTCGGACAGGTCGCTGTAACGGGTGGAAGCGTAATTCTTCTGCGGGATCGTCCACTGCCCGTCCTCGGGCATCGCGGCGAAGGGCGGCGCCGAGGGCTGCGGCTGAGTCTGGGCGAGAATCGGGGAAGAGGGCTGGACGAGCAGCGAAACAGTCAGAGCGAAGGCAAGGCGGGTGAGACCCACGATGGTTCTCCGGAACGCGAAGACATACCGCCTCACGGGCGGCTCGACTCCAACCGTTCAGCTTCATCTATGTTCCCGAAAATGTGATCACGATTTGCCCCGCCAGGGCGGCGAGGCTCGGAATCCGCTATCGCCAATAGTCGCGGATGGGGATGCCATACGTATTGGCGGCATGAACCAAGATGGCCGCGCCGATGGCGCAGATCGTCCCGATGACCAGAAGGGTTACCAGAAAGCCCGGATCGCCGAAAATCCGAAAATCTTTCCTGAGGGAGCTGATCTGTGGCTTTGCCATGCATCGGTAACGATAAAGAAGGCCGGCATGTTCCCGATCCGCTCACTCGACGGCCCGGCGGGCCCAGAAGCCCCGGCCCGGATCGTAACCCCAGACGGCGAGGCTGAAGAACACCGTGAGGGACAGGATGCAGACGAGAAAGGCAAGCGGCTCCAGCTGCAGATAGAGCGCGAAGCGGATCAGCTCGACCGCGTGCGAGAACGGGTTTGCCCAGGCAAGCCCCGCCAGAAGCGGGCTGACCTCCTCCAGACGCCAGAGAGGGTAGAGTGCCGTGGAGGCGAAGAAGGCCGGAAAGATGACGAAATTCATGACGCCCGCGAAATTCTCGAGCTGGCGGATGAGGGAGGACAGCGCGAGGCCGAAAGCCCCGAGCATCAGTCCCGCGAGCACCAGCGCGGGCAGCGCCGCCACATAGCCGAGAACCGGCGGGCGGACATCCCAGAAGCGAGCCAGCAGCAGGAAGGCATAGACGACGGGCAGGACCGCGATCGTGCCGGCGATGAGACGCGCGCCCAAAAGCCACCATCGCGGCAGGGGTGCGGTGAGGAGAACCCGCATCGATCCCATCTCCCGGTCGTAGACCATGGACAGGGAATTCTGCATGCCGTGAAAGAGCAGCATCATCCCGACCAGTCCCGGGACGATATAGACCTCGTAGAGAATGTAGGTCTTGTAGGGCGGGATGATGGAGAGGCCGAGCACGGAACGGAAGCCCACCGCAAAGATGCCGAGCCAGACGAGCGGGCGCACGATCGAGGCAGCGAAGCGCCCATGCTGCCCCACGAAACGCAACATTTCCCGGCGCATGATTCCGAGGAAGGCGAGAGCGGCGTGGCGCATCCTCATGCGGCTTCTCCCGTCAGGCGCAGGAATGCGTCTTCGATCGCTCCGGACGAGGCCAGCTCGCACGCCCTACCCGTCCAGCGCACCGATCCGCGATGGAGCACCGCGAGCCCGTCCATGGGCTGCACCTCGTCGAGCATGTGCGTGGCCCAGAGCACGCTGATCCCTTCCCTGCACAGGGAGCGAACATGCCCGAGAAGCATGTGCCGTCCGGCCACGTCGAGGCCGGCCGTCGCCTCGTCGACGACGAGAAGGCGCGGAGCGTGCAGGAGCGCGCGGGCGATCTCGACCCGCCGGCGCAACCCTCCCGACAGGGCCCGCACCTTATCGCCGCCTCGTTCGGCCACGCCCAGACGCTCCATTTCGGCGCAGGCCCGCTTCAGGCCCTCTGCGCGTGACAACCCGTGCAGCGCCGCGTGATAGGTAAGATTATCCGCGACGGTGAGGTCGAGATCGAGCGTCGGCATCTGGAAGACGACGCCGAGGCGAGCCAATGCCGGCAGCGGATCGCGGCGAATGGAATGTCCGAAGATGCGGATGTCGCCCTGCTGCGCGTTGTACAATCCCGTGACGAGAGAAACGAGCGTGGTCTTGCCCGCTCCGTTGGGGCCGAGCAGGACCGTGAAGGTGCCCGGTTCCACCGCGAGGTTCACATCGCAGAGAGCCTTGCGCGCTCCGAACCCGTGGCTGAGGTTCTCGATCGTGAGAGCCGTCATGGCGCCACCACGATTCCCCAGGGCGAGCGACCGACGCCGATGGTCTTCACGACCTCCTGCTCGGCAAGCTCGATGACGGAGACGTCGCTTGAATTGCCGTTCGCCGTATAAAGACGCTTGCCGCCCGGTGAGAGCGCAATGTGCCAGACCCTCTGTCCGACCAGATAGAGACGCAGCACCTTGAACGTTTTCGCATCGACCTCGGCGACGCGGTTGGCTGGTCCCAAGGCGACATAGGCCCGCGATCCATCGGCTGAAAGCTGAATGCCGACCGCCTGCACGAGTTCACGCGGAACGCCGGGCACCTCGAAGCCAACCTTCGCCAGAGATTTTCGCGTCTCGGCGTCAAACACCTCCACCGTTCCGCGCAGCTCGGACGACACCCAGATCTGCCTGCTGTCGGCAGAAACCTGCGCCACGCGGGGGCGGGTATCCACCAGGATATTGTCGATGAGTTCAAAGCTCGCTGCATCGATGACGTGGAGCATGCTCGTGGTCTCGGACGTGTTCACCACGATACGGCCATCGGGGCTCGCGCCCATGCCCTCGGGCTCCACGCCGACCTCGACCTCAGTGAGAATGCGCCGCTCCGGAATATCGAGCACGGACACGAGATTGTCGTTCTCATTGGCCACGAACAGCCGGCGACCGTCCGGATGCAGAACGAACAATTCCGGGTCTTCGCCTGAGGGGAGCGAGCCTTCCACCGCCCGGGTCCTCAGATCGACCACATCGATGCGGTTGTCATCGCCGACCGCCACATAGAGCTTCTGTTTGTCAGCACTCAATGCAATCCCGCGCGGCCGCCGCCCGACGGGAATGGTGGCGGCAAGGGCGAGCGTCTTTCCGTCAATGACGGATATCGTGTTGTCCTGTTCGTTGGACACATAGATGGTATCCGCGAGAGCAGGCTGCAAAGCAAAAGCAACTCCGAGGAGGATGGCGATCAGAAGCGGCATCGGCTTTCCTCCTGGTCGAATCCCAGCGTGTCGAGTTCGGAGCCCCGATGCAGATAGCCCGCCTGCGGCGAGACGGAGACGAGAAGCCTCGGGCCTGCGATCAGGATCGGCTGGCGCATCTGCCCGTCCCAGGCGCGGAAGCTCTGCCCCTGTCCCTTGAAGCCGGAAAGAATGAAATCCGGTCCGCGCAGATAGGCGGTGATGGCGGCAGGATCACTGCTTCCGGAACGGATGGCGGCTTCCCCGATGGCGCGCACCGCTGCCCAGGCGGCATAATCGACGGCGGTCATGCGACGGCCTGACAATTTCTCGAAGCGAGATTGCAGCTGCGTTGCGCCCCATTGCTCGGACACGGCGCTCCATCCGGTGGTGACGAGCCCATGCGTGCCGGCCACAGGTCGAGGCCGCGTCGTGCGATAGGATAGGTAGTCTCCGAATTCATTCATCTCGTCCGCGACCATGAGCACGTCATGGTCCGATACCTGAGTCAGAGCCGGAATCTCGCTCTGCAAGGTCACATGGCCCGTATCGGTGCGCGCGTGCCCTGGCTTGAAGGTCCAGTCCTTCTCGGCAATGATCTCGGCACCGAAGCGCGTGGCTGCACGACGGAAGGCTTGTGCCTGCAACTTGTCGCCGGGAGTGCTGCCCGTCACGAGGAGCCAGCGCCGCCAACGCTTCGCCATCAGGTATTGCGCCAAGGCGTCGGCCAGCATGGCGCGGCTCGGGATGGTGTGAAGCAGATTGGCGCGGCAGGCTTCGCTGCGAAGAGCATCGTCAGGCGCGCGGGCGTTGAGAAGAAGCATATCGCGCGCCTCTGGAGCAGAAGCCGCTGCCGTGAGGAGCGCGGCATCGAGATCAGTCACGACGAATCTGATCCCCTCCTTTGTCAGATCGCGGATGGCATTTTCCGGCTTGTCATCCTTCGCAAGAATGCGCTCCACCAGCGTGAAGCGCTGCTTGGTGAAACGGCCGGTGGTAGCATTGTCGGCAATGCCGAGGCGCGTGCCCGCGATGCCTTCATCCCGAATTTCTCTGTCGAGTGGCGAAACGGGTTGAACGGGATCGCGCACCTGCGTCATGAAACCGATGGCGATGGTCTTCTCCTGGGCCGAGGCTGGGTCTGCCAGGATCAAGATAAACAAAGCCAGGAGCAGCTTCATTCCGCAGCCCTCGCGGGTCGGATCGGCCTGTCGTCGACGATCCGCGCGGGCGAGCCGTCGAGCCTGATTACGCGATGCGCAAGCGCAGCGGCTTCGTGCCAGTGATGGGTCACTAGAATCGTCGTCGCGCGAAGCATCTTCAGCTGCATGGCTACGAGATTCTGCATATCCCTCGCGGTTTCCTCGTCCAAAGCGGAGAAGGGTTCATCCAGCAGCAGAAGTTGCGGCTCGACGGCGAGCGCGCGAGCCAGCGACACACGCCGCGCCATGCCGAGGGACAGACGCTGAGGATAGACACCCTCCGTGCCCGCAAGCCCGACTTGGGTCAGCCATGCGTCAGCCTTTTCCGGATGATCGGGGATCACGAGTTCCAGGTTCTCGCGAGCGGTGCGCCAGGGTAGGAGGCGCGGAGACTGAAAGAGATAGCCGATTGTCTCTGGGCGCCCCCCGACCGATCCGGTAAAATCCCGGTCGAGCCCAGCGACGATATGAAGAAGGCTCGATTTGCCGATGCCCGACGGGCCGACAAGGGCGCAGACCTCGCCCTCTGCGAGATCGAGGGAGAAATGATCGAACACGGCGCGCGCAGGCGCATCCGCCCATGCGGGAAAAATCTTCTGCTGAATGCGGATGCGTATCGTCATCGCCGCCACACATCCATGCGGCGGTCGAGCGGCGCGAAGACCAAGAGCTCGATCAACAGGACACAGGCGACGAAGGCCGCCGCATAGGCCATCACACGTGGCACATCGAAAAGCTGGAAATAGCTCTGCAGCTGAAAGCCGACACCATTGGATCGCCCCAGAAGCTCCGCCACGAGCACGATCTTCCAGATCAGCGCGAGACCGTTGCGCGCGGCGCCTAGAAGATAAGGCGCCAGCTGCGGAATGATGATGTCCCGTAATGTCGTCCAGGGGCCGAGCCTATAGACCTGCGCCACTTCCGCATAGTCTCGGTCCAGCGCCCGCGCGCCTTCGCGAAGCGTCACCGCCACATTGGGGATCTTGTTGAGCGCCACCGCTACAAGCAGTGCTGTCTCCACCAGGCCTAGCCAGATATAGGTGAGGATAATGACGACGAGGGCCGGTACGTTGAGCAGGATCACGAGCCAAGGATTGAGCCAGGGGTCGAGCGCGCGCCATAAGCCGAGCGCGATGCCGAGCGCGGCCCCGATCACCATGGCGATGACGAAGCTGACGCCGACGCGTGCAAGCGTTATGCCGAGGTGATGGAACAGGACGCCATTTCGCGCCTCGCCGATCAGGCTTGCCAGAACAGCAGCAGGCCCCGGCAGGAGACGGCTGTCGGCGAAAACCGCTCCGATCTGCCACAGCCCTATGAACAGCAGCACGGAGGCAAATCCCTGCCACCCTCCTCCGCTCCGGATGTCAGCAGCGCGCATCGGCAGCCTCAATAGGATACGAAAGGCCAAAAGGTCTTTGGATCCAAGACCCTGGCTTTTCCGACCAGCCTCTCTCCGCCAATGCTGGCCAAGATAGCATAAAGATCGGCACATGCCTTTCTCTGGGCATCTCCCCAATGCTCCGGGATACCAGCGCGAAAGCCTGCTCTCAGCGATGCCAGGACAGCTGGGTCATCGGTGCCGATCTGAGGCGCCAGACGTGTCCACGCCTCCCCCGAACTCGCAAGCAGCATCTTGGCCTCTCGCGATGCCGCGACGAAGCCTTGCAGTGCAGCTTGTTCATGCTGAGCCCAATCATCGCGAAACGCATAGCCGAGCATCGGTACATCGCCGCCCATGCCGAGACGGTGGATCATATCCTCTACTGTGAGCAATGGGCGCGCTCCTTCAGCCTCAAGCCGGGCGGCATAGTGCCAATAGGTCAGAACAGCATCGATCCGCCCACGTTCCAACTCCTCGTTCAGTAGTGGAGGAGCCCCAAAAACAGGCTCCATTGTTTCCACCGGGTCGATATCAAACTCTTTCTGTGCATAGGCTCTGAGAAGAAGCCAACTTTTGTCGAGAGGGCCGCCAGCAACTCCAATCCGCAAACCTTTGAGATCCGCGAGGCTCTTGATGCCCGAATCCTGAGAAATCATGAGCACACCGACCGCCTTCGAATAGGGAATGAAGCTGAACGAAGCTCCCTCACTTCTTTGACGAGCCACCCAAGGCCAATCCGTCACGATCATATCCACTGCACCGGCCTGCAACGCGACCTTGGCCGCTTCATTGGAGGCGAGTTCGACCGGGACAAGGGCAATCCCATGCTTACGGTCGAGACCTTCGTGACGAAGCGTGTCGATTTCCCAAGCGACGGTCCCGAACCTGAGCACGCCGACTCTGATGGGTTGGCTCTCTTGCGCAAAAGCTGGCCCAAAGGCGACCAGCACAAAAATGAACCAAGCAATCCTGAACAGCATGGTCGGTCCTGGCGGTGACGGCCACCGTTAACCGCCAAGCTTTGATTTTGTTCCGTGCTTCAACCTTTGGCCGAGAGAGCAGGTTGTGCCAGCACGCTCTCCCCGTATCCTACATGCTGTTTTCCATCAGTACATGAAGCAATTTTAGGTTTACTGGAGCCATTCAGAAGTTGGCTTTGGAGTACTTGGATTATTGATCTAGGCAGAAGAATGGCGCCCAGCGGAGGATTGTCTCTTACGGGCCTGAAACCGAGGCGAAATAAGGCTTTTTGGAACTGCCTACTGGAGACGTTTGTACCACCTCCTTGGACCACCGTCGAGAAACTATGTAGCCCTTATGAAGGTTGTATTTCCCTAGCCTCCATCTTCTCTATAAGGTTAGTGCCTGCTGCTGATCAACAAGGCAGCATGTTAAAAATTACCTCTTTGGGGCAGAGGCAAATGCACATTACCAAGAAGGGTTGGCCGATCCTTTCAGTTTGTGGGATCAAGAGCAGAATTGATACCCAACCAGACTATCAGAGACCTGCCGTTTGGACTTTGTCTCAGAAGCAATTGCTGATTGACACAATCCTACGCGGTTATGATGTGCCAAAGTTCTATTGGCGAAAGGTGGCCCTCAATCCTGATCGATACGAGGTTGTTGATGGGCAGCAGCGCATTCGAGCGATCTGGGGCTTTCAGGCAGGTGAATATAGTCTTTCTAGAAAGGCTGACTCGATTGGGGCATACAACATATCAGGACGGCATTATGATCAGCTTCCAGATGATCTACGCCTCCTGTTCGATACCTATAATCTTGATGTCGTAACGGTAGATGAGGCCGATGAAGATGAAGTCCGGGAGATGTTCCTACGGCTTCAAAACGGCACTACCCTGAAAGCTCAGGAAAAGCGCAATGCTATGCCTGGTAGAATGAGAGACTTCATCAAGGAAACATCAAAGCATACATTCTTTCAGAATTGCGGCTTCTCTAACGCTCGCTTCACCTTCGATCTCGTAACAGCACAAATGACATTGATCGAGCTTTCAGGCGGCCCAACCAATGTCAAGAATGCCGATCTCAATAGGATGTATGAGAAGCATGAGGACTTTGACGCATCCGGAGCGAAGGCTAAGAAAATCAAACGAGTTTTGAACTTCTTGTGCGGAGCTTTTCCAGAAAAGACGCCTGAACTTGAGCGTTACAGCACTGTATCTCTTTATATGTTAGCTTCACATCTATTGGAGCGCTATGCTGCAATTGAGCGCCAGAAAGAACTGGCCGATTGGTTTATCGCGTTCGAAGCCTGGAGACGGGACCAGCGGGAACTTCCTGTTGATGAGGCTGATCCAGAAGTCATCGTCTATCACGAAAAGACAAGCCACAGTACCGATGCTGAGGATAGCCTGAGATTTCGCCATGATTATCTACTAAGGAAATTTTTGGAATATGCTCCCGGCATAGAGCTGAAAGACAATCAGCGACTGTTTACGCACGATCAACGCATGGCTATTTACCGTAGAGACAAAGGTCTATGCCAAGTAAGAATCAAGTGCGTCGGCGAAAAATGTGAATGGGATAATTGGGAAGCAGACCATATTATTGCGTGGGCAGCGGGAGGAAAGACGACTGTCGCTAACGGCCAGGTTGCCTGTCTCGCATGCAATGCTTCCAAGGGAGCATTCCCCTCACTTGCCGGGACCAAAAGCGCTTAAGACTCTGCTCAATCTTAAGGTGATTTGGCGCACAGAGAGATAAGGTAGATGAGCCTCGTCTCTCTGTGCAGATACTGAGGAATTTGCTGCCTCCTCGCTGCTGGCTCTCTCACCGGCTGATGGGTGCTCGATGGCTAAACGGATGGTTAACCGTCATTGAATTACCCTTATTACAGCCTAGGAGCGGGGCATGGCTGACACAACGATAGAGTGGACAGATTCGACATGGAATCCGGTGGCTGGGTGCGCTATTGCCACCGCTGGCTGCACGAATTGCTATGCCATGCGGATGGCGGCTCGGCTTGAGGCTATGGGGGTTGAGAAATATGCCGGGCTAACTCGCAAGTCTGGCGGCCGGGCAAAATGGACGGGCAAGATCACGCTGGACCATAGCGCGCTCAGTATTCCAGGGACTTGGAGCAAGCCGCTTTCTTACACTCCGATGCCCTTCGGCTTTTGATCGGCTACCCCCGAACCGCCTGATTAGCGCCGAGGACCGAGTCCATATGGGACTGGCTATATTGCCTAAGCGAGGGACAGGTTCGTTAAAATTCAGTCAGATGATGAGTCGAGTTTGAGTTCCGGCACCTTCTTCAGCTCCCTCAGCAGCGCCTCGACCGGAAACTCCCCATACCCGTCGCCCACGGTCCTGCGCTGATGCCCAACAAGTGCGTCCACGATATCGGGAGCCAGACCGTGCCTGCGGCCTAGGGTCTTGAAGCGGTGGCGCCAGGAATGGTTGGGGGAAATCCTGGTGTCCTTCAGGTCGAGGGAGCGGACCCAGCGGCCGATGACCTTAGTTCCGTTGCCTCCGCGCTTGCCGAACTTGTCCGGAGACAACTTCGGGAAGAGAGGGCCGGATTTGACCGTGCGGACGTAATCGAGGAAGCCGCTCTCGAGGATGGCCGGGTGCAGCGGAACGATGCGCTCGGAACTGAGGGTCTTGAGCGATCCGGCGTCGGGATCGATCTTCATGCAGTCGATGCCCTCGATCTTTACGATATCCTCGGCGCGGAGCTGGCAGATTTCCGAAACGCGGGCTCCCGAATAGGCGCAGAGCCATGGCACCCAACGGCGAACCGGGTTGGTTTCGGCCAGAGCCGCCTTCAGGACGATCTTGGCTTCCTCATCCTGGTAGCTGCGCTTCCGCTCGCCAGCCTTCGTCTTCACGTCGATGACGATCCGCTCGGCGGGGTTCTCCTTGAGATGATGGTTATCGACGGCCCAGCGGAGGATGGCGCGAACGGGGGCGAGCTTCGCGTCTCGGATCGTTTTGGGCCGGAGGTTCGCCGCAATGAGGGTGTTCTTCCAGCTCACGAGATCCTGAGCGGTCATCCGGGCAGCATCGTCGTGCTTGAGGAACGCTTTCAGCTCCTTGAGCACCCGCTTCCATTCATAGACGGTCTTTTCGGCAGGGCGTTTCTCGGCTGACCAGCCTTTCACGAGATCGTCGAAGCTGACAGGCTTATGGGCGATACGAGCCGATGCCGAAGGAACGATGATCGGCGTATTTGAAGCCGGAACGAAAGCGTCCTGCCCATAGTCGCCCCTGGCGAACTGCGCGAGCTTGAGGCAGGCCCTCTGGATAGCTGCACCGATGGCCTTCGCCAGACGTTCCTGGCTCTCCTCATCCAGGATCAGGCCTCGTGTTTGAGCAAGGGCGCTGGCTTCTTCCCGGCACAAAAACTCATGAGCGCGGTGTGAACCACGCGCGGGATCGCCCATCAGGCGCACTTCTAGGGGTGTGCTGAGGTCGAAGGATGAGGGTTTCCAGAGGTCGCCGCCAATGTCGGCGTTCCAGGAGGTCTGCTGGCTCGGGTTGTCCCGGTAGGCGGCCAGCCAGGTATCATGCACCGCCTGGGCCAGCTCATGGGCCTCTCGCTCCGAAAGGGTCTTGGGACCGGCGCGCAGATTCGTCCATTGCGCTTCCAGCTCGGTCAGAGCCTTGAGGTGCTCCTGCTTCGCCTTCTCAGGGTCTTTGGTCTTGAGACTGAGTTTGATTTCCCGCTTGCCGATGACGGCTCGGAGGTCGTCTGGGACGCCTCTGCGAAGCCAGTAAATTCCGGTCTTGGGATGCTTCCAGGGACGCGACATCGAAAGGGCCATTTGTACCACCCGTTTGTACCACTCGGGCAGTCTCTCAGCCTTGATTTACCTGGATTCGTTTGCGGATCAACCACTTAGAGGGTTGTTGGTGCCCAGGAGAGGACTCGAACCTCCACGGTGTTACCCGCTGCTACCTGAAAGCAGTGCGTCTACCAATTCCGCCACCTGGGCATGCCTTGACGGCGAGCTTCGTTTAAGGCCATGCGGGCGGCGCGTCAATCGTCCAAAATGATCCTTTTCGCATTCCGCTGCCTCACGCCCCTTCACAGGGGTGCGGCGTTTGACAGCGCATCGTGCGGAAAAGTGGCCCCGGTTTTTCGCTGACGCGGACCTTCGGTTCGCCCACAACGATGCGCTCTCGATAAAAGAGAGCATCGGATTGATCCCAAAAGTGGATTCCACTTTTGGGTCCGATGCTCTAGAGACGTGGCGAGTTCCACTTCCAAGTCCATACTTCCAAGTCCATGCGGACAGGAGGCTTTTCATGATCGGCGCGATACGTACGCCTTCCCAGCAGCTCGTTACGGTTTTCGGCGGTTCGGGCTTTCTCGGCCGCCATGTGGTGAGCGCGCTGGCCAAGCGCGGCTATCGCGTCCGGGTGGCGACCCGCCGCCCGGCGCTCGCGAATTTCCTCCAGCCCCTCGGCTCCGTCGGCCAGATCCACGCGATCCAGGCGAACCTGCGCGATCGGGCATCGGTCGCCCATGCGGTGGCCAAGGCCGACCATGTCATCAACCTCGTCGGCATCCTGCAGGAGAGCGGCCGTCAGCGCTTCGACGAATTGCAGGCCAAGGGCCCCCGGCTGATCGCGGAGCTTGCCTCGCCCAACGCCACCATCGTGCATGTCTCCGCCATCGGCGCCGATCCGCGCTCCGAATCAGCCTATGCACGCTCCAAGGCCGAAGGCGAGGCCGGCCTGTTCCAAGTGCGGCCCGATGCGATCGTCGTTCGCCCCTCGCTCATGTTCGGGCCGGGCGACAGCTTCTTCAACCGCTTCGCGGCGCTCGCCCGGATCCTTCCCGTGCTGCCGCTCGCCGGCGCCGACAGCCGCATGCAGCCGGTCTATGCGGGCGATGTGGCGGAGGCCATCGCGCGGGCGGTGGATGGCTCGGTACCGGGCGGCCGGGTTTACGAATTCGGCGGCCCCCAGGCCCGCACCTTCCGCGAGCTGGTGCAATACGTCCTCGACGTGACCGAGCGCAAACGCCTGATCGTGCCGCTGCCGGGCCCGGTGGCGCGGGCGCAGGGCTCCGTCCTCGGCTTCCTCGACAACATCACCCTCGGCCTGCTGCCGGACGAGTTCGTGATGACCCGCGACCAGGCGATCCTGCTGGAAAAGGACAACGTGGTCTCGAAAGAGGCGGCGCAGGAGCGCCGCACGCTCGAAGGGCTCGGCATCATCCCCGAATCCTTCGAAGCCATCGTGCCGTCCTACCTGGTCCGCTTCCGCAAGACCGGCCAGTTCGACCTCAGGCGCAACGCACTTCCCGCCCCGCCGCCGGACGTGCTCAAGCCCGATACGCCGGAAGGATCTGCCGTCCCCGGCAACAACCAGACGCCGGGCCACTAAAGCCTTTTCAGGTGAAGGAAATCCGGCTCGCCGTCGAAAATGTGTCCGGGCCAAAGAAAAAAGCCGCTTCCACGTCAATGGAAACGGCTCCAAAACATCGGAGGATCCCGGCTCCACGGAACCGGGATCCCCTTCTTGAAGGGCGCATGCCCTACCGGCGAGCCGGCGCCCACTTCGTCGGGACATATTCCAGCCGCTTGTGCAGGTGAACCATCATCGCTGCGCCGAAGATCGGGGTGAGAAGGTTCAGCACCGGCACGAGGATGAGGCCCGCCAGAATCGCGCCCCCCGCAAGCACCGTGCCCCGGTGCTCGACACGCAGGCGCGCCACCTCCTCCGGCGACCGGAAACGCCCCGCCGCCAGTTCGAAATATTCGCGTCCGAGCAGATAGGCGTTGGCGATGAAGAACACGCCGATATTCACGCCCGGAATGAAGAACAGGAGCAGGGCGATGAGATTCACCAGGAGCGACAGGCCGGCGAAGCGCAGGCCATAGAGGATGGCCCGCCCGAGGGGCAGGCCCCGGCCCGGCGGATCGGCCGGATAGTCCTTCGTCTCCACCACCTCGGCCACGTCGTCGAGGAAATAGCCCGCGACGACGGCGGAAACCGGCGGCAGGAGGTAGGCGAGGCCGATGAAGACCCCGGCTCCGGCCAGGAACGAGGCGATGCCGTCGATGATCGGATAATCGGCGCTCAAAGGATGGCCCTGGAGGAAGAGGCCGAACAGCCGCGTCAGACCGGCCCAGACCAGGGCGAGCAGCGCCACGGTCAGCGCCAGCGACTTCCACAGGATGCGCCGGAGCGGGGGCGAGAACACCTGGCGCGCCGCGGCGAAGACCGACTGGATCAGCATATCCCGCATCCTCCCCGAGTATCCGAGGAGGCAAGATTCGGCTCTGTCATGAACTCTCCTGAAACGATGGGCGGACTTTACTTATGCATGGACCCTTCGCAAGACGAGGGACGGGAGAGTCCATGCCGCCAGCCAGTCCATCCACGCCGAAAGACCCTGTGACGGAAACCGATGTGGCGATTATCGGCGCAGGTGCCGCCGGGATCGGCGCCGCGCGGCAGCTGATCGCGGCGGGGCTTTCGGTGAGGGTGCTGGAGGCGCGAAACCGCATCGGCGGCCGCACCATTACCATCCCTCTCAAGGGCCATCCCATCGATCTCGGAGCCCATTGGCTCCATGCCGGGCCGATCAATCCGCTGGTGAAGCTGGGGCGGGAGCGGGGCGAGCCTTTGCGCCGCGCGCCGGTGGACGGGCATCTCTTCATCAAGGCACGACAGGCGAGCCGCGGTGAGAGCGCCGCCCTCGACCGGGCCTTTGCCGTCGCCGACAGGGCCATGACGCAGGCGGCCCGCGCCCGCGAGGATCAGCCCGCGGCGAAGGCCCTGCCGCCGCTGGGGCGCTACGGCGCGCGCGTCGCCGGAATTCACGGGCTCGTTTCGGGCCGCCCGCTCGACGAGGTCAGCCTGCACGATTTTCCGAGCATGGAATATGCGGACAATCTCTTCATCGCGGGCGGGCTCGGTGCCTATGTGGCCCGGCTCGGCAAGGATCTGCCGGTCCGGCTCGGCACCGCCGTCCACGCCCTCGACTGGTCGGGAGCGGGCGTGCGGGTCGAGACCTCCGCGGGGACGCTCCGGGCCAAGGCCGCCATCGTCACGATCCCGATGGCCCTGCTGCAGCGGGACGCGATCCGCTTCGCGCCGGACCTGCCGCAGCCGGTCGCGGCGGCAATCCACGGCTTCACGCAGGGGGTCTACGAGCATGTCATCCTGCACTGGCCCGATTCGCCGTTCCGGGGTCCCGACCGGCTGGCGAGCCTCGTCGGCCATCATCGCGAGCCGCCGGGCCTCCTGACGCGCATCGACGGTACGCCGTTCCATTTCTTCGAGCTCGACCAACCGGCAGCCGCCCTTCTCGATTCTCGCGACGCCGATGCGCCCGGACGCTATGCGCGCGCCGTGCTGGCGGAGCAATTCGGCTTCAAGGCGATCCGAAACCTGCGCGTCTGCCGGAGCACGGCCTGGCGGCACGATCCCTGGTCGCGCGCCTCATGGGCCGTGGTGCCGCCGGGACGTGCCGCCATCCGCGACACGCTGAAAGAGGCGGTGGGAGAGCGGATCTGGTTTGCCGGCGAAGCGCTCTCACGCGCCCAATGGGGCACCGCCGGGGGCGCGTGGGAAGAAGGCGCCCGGGCGGCGGAGGACATTGCGGAGCGGTTGAAGGCCGGCCTGGCGTAACCCTTCAAAGCCTTTGATCTCTGCCAGCGCCCGCATCACTCTGGGCAGGCATATTTGAACCGTGTTTAAAGCGGCTTATCACATCAACGGTTCCTTCGCCCCGAGTCCTGTCCCTTTAGGTACGAGAGGCCGCAGCTCATGACCAGGACACCGAACTCTTCCTTCTCCGGCGTCAGCCGCCGGGCGCTGCTTCTGGGCTTAGCGGCTCTTCCGGCCCTGTCCGGACCATTCCTCCGCTTTCCGGCATCCGCACAGACCCCCACCGATCCACTGCCCTCATGGAATGACGGCGCGGCGAAGCAGGCGATCCTCGACTTCGTGCGCGCCACCACCGATCGGGCAAGCCGCGGCCATGTCGCGCCGGAGAAGCGCATCGCGGTGTTCGACCAGGACGGCACGCTCTGGGTGGAGCAGCCGATCTACACGCAGGCGGCCTATTGCCTCGCGCGCGTCCCGGCCGTGGCGGCGGAAAAACCGGAACTCAAGGATGTCGAACCCTTCAGGACCGTGCTCTCCGGCAACCGGGAAGCGGTGGCCGGACTGACGACGCCGGATCTCGAAAAGATCCTCGCCGTGACGCTGACCGGCATGAGCGTGGAGGAATTCGAGGACGAGATCGGGATATGGCTCGAGACCGCGCGGCATCCGCGCTGGAACCGCCCCTATACCGAGCTGGTCTATCAGCCGATGCTCGAAGTGCTGCGCTTCTTACGCGACAACGGCTACAAGACCTATATCGTGACCGGCGGCGGCCAGGATTTCGTGCGCGTCTATTCTGAGCAGATCTATGGCATCCCGCCCGAGCAGGTGGTCGGCAGCGCGGGCGGGGCGAAATTCGGCTACGACAAGGATGGCAAACCGTTCCTGACCAAGGAGCCGAAGCTGCTTCTCAACGACGATCATGCCGGCAAGCCCGAAGGGATCCACCTCATGATCGGCCGACGGCCCTACGCGGCCTTCGGCAATTCGGTCGGCGACCGGCAGATGCTGGAATGGACCGCCGCCGGCCCCGGCACGCGGCTGAAGATGCTGGTGCTGCACGACGATTCCGCCCGCGAATACGCCTACGGCCCGGCAGAGGGCTTGCCCGCCAGCAAGATCGGCACCTTCACCCAGGCGCTCTACGACGAGGCGAAGAAGAACGGCTGGACGGTGATCAGCATGAAGAACGATTGGAAGCGGATTTTTCCGTTCGAGTAGGGATCTGTGGAGATTGGGAAGCGCACCTCTTCCCCTTATGGCGAGGCCGGGATGATGAATACGCAAGGCGGAGCCGATCCCCCACCGCCATTCCGGGGCAAGCGACAGCGAGCGCCCAACCATCCCCTCACAGCATGCTCGGCAGCACCCGGTCCGGCGGCTTGTGGCCGTCGATGAAGGACTTGATGTTGACGATGACCTTGTCGCCCATGGCGATGCGGCCCTCATGGGTGGCCGAGCCCATATGCGGCAGCAGCACCACCTTGCCCTGCCTGGCAAGCCTGACGAGGCGCGGATTGACCGCAGGCTCTTCCTCGAACACGTCGAGCCCCGCCCCGCCGATGGCGCCCGCCTCGATGAGGCGCGTCAGCGCCGATTCGTCGACGACCTCGCCGCGGGCCGTGTTCACCAGAATCGAATCCGGCTTCATGAGCTTGAGGCGGCGGGCCGAGAGCAGATGATAGGTCGCGGGCGTGTGCGGGCAGTTGATGGACACGATATCCATGCGCGCCAGCATCTGGTCGAGGGATTCCCAATAGGTCGCCTCGAGTTCCGCCTCGATCTTCGGCGGCACATGGCGGCGGTTGTGGTAGTGGATCGAAAGCCCGAAGGCCTTGGCGCGCCGCGCCAGCGCCTGGCCGATCCGGCCCATGCCGACGATGCCGAGCCGCTTTCCGGTGATGCGCCGCCCGAGCATCCAGGTGGGCGACCAGCCGGCCCATTTGCCCTCCGGGATGATGCGGGCGCCCTCCGGAATGCGGCGCGCCACGGCGAGAATCAGGGCCATGGTCATGTCCGCCGTGTCCTCAGTCAGGACGCCGGGCGTGTTGGTGACGGTGATTCCCCGCGCCAGCGCCGCCTCCACGTCGATATGATCGACGCCGGTGCCGAAATTGGCGATGAGCTTGAGGTTCGGGCCTGCCTGCGACAGGACGGGAGCGTCGATTTCGTCCGTCACGGTGGGGACGAGCACGTCGGCGATTTTCACCGCCTCGACGAGTTCCTCCCGGGAGAGAGGGTGGTCCTCGAGATTGAGCCGCGTGTCGAAAAGTTCGCGCAGGCGCGTCTCGATGACATCGGGCAACCGGCGGGTAACGACGACGACAGGTCTCTTTTTCATCGGTTCGCAAGGCCCCAATGCTTTGGAAAAGCCGCCAGAGATCGGAGAGTTTCACGCTCCCTTAACTCTGTTTCGGCCACTAAGGCGACGAGCCGCCGCGTAGCGGGGTTCGCCTTGCTTCTCTACCAGAGGCTCGACCCGACAGACAAACCCGACGTGAGGAAACCATGCGCAAGATCCTTCTCAGCCTTGCCTTGCTGGCCCTGGGAGCCTCCCTGGACGTCTCCTCGGCCCTCGCGCAGCAGCCTCCGGGCGGGCGCCTCGGCACCGGCCTGCCGGTCCCCCGCTATGTGAGCCTGAAGACGGACCGGGTGAATCTCCGGGAGGGCCCGTCCAAGGACCATAGAACGGCCTGGGTCTTCCAGCGCGCGGGCCTGCCGGTCGAGATCATCGCCGAATACGAGACCTGGCGGCGCATCCGCGATTCGGAAGGCACGGAAGGCTGGGTGCTCCATTCCCTGCTCTCGGGAAGGCGCACGGCGCTCGTCATGCCCTGGGCCAAGGGCAACGCGCCGCCGATCCACCTGCTCGACCGTCCCGACGACAAGGGCGGCATGGTCGCTCAATTGCAGCCGGGTGTGATCGCCAACATCAAGGATTGCAACGGCACCTGGTGCCGGGTGGTGATCGTGATGGACCGCGCCAGGGACATGGACGGCTATGTCCACCAGGACAAGCTGTGGGGCGTCTACCCCAACGAGAAGATCGAATAATTCGGGCCGATTCCCGAGAAACCGGCCATTTTCGAACCAACGGAAAGACCAGACTGCATGACGCTATCCTTCAGCCTCAAGAATATCCTGCCCCTGCTCGCCCTGATCCTCGGCATCGCCTCGATCGTGGCGCCGCGTTTTCTCAATATCTTCGTCGCGATTTTTCTCATCGCCTACGCGGTCGTCGGTTTCGGGCTCTTGCGCTAGCGCATCGTGCGGAAAAGTGGCCCCGGTTTTTCGCTGACGCGGACCTTCGGTTCGCACCCAACGATGCGCTCTCGAGAAAAGAGAGCATCAGATGGATCCCAAAAGTGGATTCCACTTTTGGGTCCGGGGCTCTAAAATCGTCGCCTCCTAAACCGCCCGCAGCCTCCGCACGAGGCGCATCCCAAAGACGTTGATGGCGAGGCCGAGCACGATGACAGCGCCACCGACGGCCTCGATGGGAAGCATGGTCTCGCCCAGGATGAACGCGGACCCGACGATTCCCGCCACCGGCACCAGGAGCGCGAAGGGCGTGACGGTCGCGGCGGGATAGCGGGAGAGCAGATAGCTCCAGACCGCGAAGGCGAAGACCGTGGTGGGATAGGCGAGATAGGTCACGGCGGCGATAGTGCCGCCATTGATATGCGCGAGTGCCGCCATGATGCGCTCCGGGCCGTCGAGCCAGAGCGAGAAGGCAAACAGCGGCAGCGGCGGGATCAGGCTCGCCCAGACCACGAAGCCGAGCATGTCGACCCGGCCCGCCTTCTTGGAAATGATGTTCGCCACGCCCCAGGCGGCGGCGGCCGTCACGGTCATGAGGAACGGCACCGCCCCACCTCCCGCCAGTCGCGGCCAGGCGATGAGGACGAGCCCGAGGCAGGCGATGAAGCCGCCCAGGATCTGATGCGGCCCGGGCCGCTCGCCCATCAGGGCCGCTGCGAACAGGATCGTGAAGAAGACCTGAGCCTGCATGACGACCGAGGCCAGGCTCGCCGGCATGCCCATGGCGATTGCCGCGAACAGCAGGCCGAATTGGGCGATGCCGAGGAAAAACCCGTAACCGACAAGGATTTTCCAGCTCGTTTTCGGCCGGGCCACGAAGAAAACCGCTGGAAGGGCCGCAAAGAGGAAGCGCAAGGCGGCAAGCAGCAGGGGCGGCGTAGCGCCGACGCCGAGCTTGATCACGACGAAACTGAGGCCCCAGATGACGGTGACGACCAGGGCGAGAAGGACATGGACGAGCGGCATGAAAAGCTCTGTGACTGCTCCGCCCGGCAGCCTGGATGGTCGGTTCTTACGCTGATTTGCGCCGCAGCCGGACGATCACCTCGACGCCCGACACTTCCATGCCGGGAGGCGGCGCAGGCAGATCGCCGACGCTGATGCCCATGGAGGGCATGTCGACGAGTTCGCCTTCATCCTCCAGGAAGAAATGGTGGTGTTCGGTCGGGTTGGTGTCGAAATAGGACTTGGCGCCGTCCACCGCGAGCTGGCGCAACAGGCCCGCTTCCGTGAACTGATGCAGGGTGTTGTAGACGGTCGCCAGCGACACCGGCACCCGGGCCCGGGTGGCCTCGTCGAACAGCACTTCAGCCGTGATGTGGCGATCGCCCTTGCCGAACAGGAGCCAGCCCAGCGACACCCGTTGCCGGGTGGGGCGCAAACCCACGCGACGCAGCTTGTCCCGCAGCTCGGACAGGGGGCAGCCCCGTCTCTGCAAGGGAGCGGTCGTGGATTCGATATAGGCGGACAAAGGATCGGTCATCGTCGGAACTGATTGCAAGAATAGATGCTTCTATCCCCATAATCATAGGGAAGCGAGGTCTCTGCCGCAAGGCTGACCTAAGGGAGCCATGGCCGCAGGATATAAAGTTTTCGGGCTTGCGGCCCTGCTCCCTTTGATGGACGGCCAAGCCTGTGCTACCAGAGCCCCGTTCCGATGGCCTTGGGCGCTTTTCTGAGGCCGCTTTTGCAATGCGATGAAAGGATCGGCATCCGGCATGGCGCGCCAGTCGAGCTTTACCTACGAAGAGCTTCTCGCCTGCGGGCGCGGAGAAATGTTCGGTCCCGGCAATGCGCAATTGCCGCTTCCGCCGATGCTGATGTTCGACCGCATCACGTCCATCGGCGAGGATGGCGGCGAGCACGGCAAGGGCCATGTGCGCGCCGAGCTCGATGTGCGGCCGGATCTCTGGTTCTTTCCCTGCCATTTCAAGGGCGATCCGGTGATGCCGGGCTGCCTGGGCGTCGATGCGCTATGGCAATTGGTGGGCTTCTTCCTCGGCTGGAGCGGGTCTCCCGGTCGCGGGCGCGCTCTGGGTGTCGGCGAAGTCAAGTTCTCCGACCAGGTGCTGCCGACCCACAAGAAGGTCGTCTACGGGATCGATCTCAAGCGCGTCTTCCGTTCCAAGCTGGTGCTCGGCATCGCCGATGGCTGGCTCGAGGCGGACGGAAAGCGCATCTATGAGGCCAAGGACCTGCGGGTTGGTCTTTTCCAGCAGGCCGATGCTGCCGTCGGCGGCTGATCCATTTGCAGGCTCACGGTTGAGATTAAGCAGGGCCGATCTTACGTCTTATAGCGTTGGGTCGGCTTGAAGTTTCTATGAAGAGGTAGGCTATGAGGCGCGTCGTCGTCACCGGAATGGGCATCGTTTCGTCCATCGGCAACACCACGCAGGAGGTACTGGCCTCTTTGCGGGAAGCGAAGTCCGGCATCAACAAGGCCGATGATTACGAGAAATACGGCTTCCGTTGCCAGGTTCACGGCGCACCGACGCTGAATGCCGAGGAGATGGTCGACCGCCGCGCCATGCGGTTCCACGGCGGCGGCACCGCATGGAATCACGTGGCCATGGATCAGGCGATCCGCGATTCCGGCCTCGAGGACGGCGACATCTCCAACGACCGCACCGGCATCGTGATGGGCTCGGGCGGTCCTTCCACCCGCACCATCGTGGAAGCAGCCGACATCACCCGCGACAAGGGCCCCAAGCGCATCGGACCCTTCGCCGTGCCGAAGGCCATGTCCTCCACCGCCTCCGCGACGCTCGCCACCTGGTTCAAGATCAAGGGCGTGAACTATTCGATCTCGTCCGCCTGCGCGACCTCCAACCACTGCATCGGCAATGCCTACGAGCTGATCCAGATGGGCAAGCAGGACGTGATGTTCGCCGGCGGTTGCGAGGATCTCGACTGGACGCTTTCGTCCCTGTTCGACGCCATGGGCGCCATGTCCTCCAAGTACAACGATACGCCGGCCAGGGCCTCCCGCGCCTATGACGTGAACCGGGACGGCTTCGTCATCGCCGGCGGCGCGGGCGTTCTCGTGCTGGAGGAACTGGAGCGGGCCAAGGCCCGCGGCGCGCGCATCTACGGCGAAATCGTCGGCTACGGTGCGACCTCCGACGGCTACGACATGGTCGCCCCTTCGGGCGAGGGCGCGGTGCGCTGCATGCGCATGGCGCTCCAGAACGTCAAAACTTCGATCGACTACATCAATCCGCACGCCACCTCGACTCCGGTCGGCGACCTGAAGGAGATCGAGGCGATCCGCGAAGTCTTCGGCGCGGGCGAGAAATGCCCGCCGATCTCGGCCACGAAATCCCTCACGGGCCACTCGCTCGGCGCCACCGGCGTGCAGGAGGCGATCTATTCGCTTTTGATGATGAACAATGGCTTCATCTGCGAGAGCGCCCATATCGAAGAACTCGACCCGGCCTTCGCCGACATGAACATCGTGCGCAAGCGCATCGACAACGCCAAGATCGATACGGTGCTCTCGAACTCGTTCGGTTTCGGCGGCACCAATGCGACGCTGGTGTTCAGCCGTTATAACGCTTGAAAACAGGCGTCACATCAATGAGACATAGCCATGCGAGTCCCCGGTTGAACAAGGGGACCCCGCATGGATATGCTGAATGTTATTGCCATCCCGGCTCGCAATGCACGTTTTGATAAGAATGAGCTGCGAACAATCGAGCCGGTGCACAGGGGGACCCAAGTGAGCGGTCTGATGCACGGAAAGCGCGGCCTCATCATGGGTGTCGCGAACGATCACTCCATTGCCTGGGGCATCGCCAAGACCCTGGCGCAGCACGGCGCGGAACTCGCCTTCACCTATCAGGGCGAAGCGCTCGGCAAGCGCGTGACGCCGCTGGCACAATCGCTCGGCTCCGATCTCGTGGTGCCCTGCGACGTGGAGGACATCGCCTCCGTCGACGCCGCCTTCGAGACTCTCGACAAGCGTTGGGACGGCCTCGATTTCGTCGTCCATGCCATCGGCTTCTCCGACAAGTCGCAGCTCAAGGGGTCCTATGTGGACGTCACCACCCGCGAGAATTTCTCGCGCACCATGGTGATTTCCTGCTTCTCCTTCACGGAGATCGCGCAGCGCGCCGCCAAGCGCATGAAGACCGGCGGCTCTCTTCTCACCCTCACCTATGGCGGCTCGACCCGCGTCATGCCGAACTACAACGTGATGGGCGTGGCCAAAGCCGCTCTCGAAGCGAGCGTGCGCTACATCGCCTCCGATCTCGGCCCTTCCGGCATCCGCTGCAATGCGATTTCCGCAGGCCCCATCCGCACGCTCGCCGGCGCCGGCATTTCGGACGCGCGGCTCATGTTCACCTATCAGAAGGCGCATGCCCCTTTACGCCGCACGGTGACCATCGAGGATGTGGGCGGCTCGGCGCTCTATCTCCTCTCCGACCTCGCCAACGGCGTGACCGGCGAGATCCATTACGTGGATTCCGGCTACAACATCATCTCGATGCCCCGCCCCGAAGTGCTCAAAGCCCAGGACGCGGCGGGCGTGACGGGCGAGGAGGGTTAAAGGCCCGACGCGGCAGCCGAGGAGAGAGGCCGGATCATGACGGAATACACCGTTTTCCTGCTGGCCTTCGCCGCCTCTGCCGCGGCGCCCGGCCCTGAAATCGCAGGGCTGCTGGCACGCGCCCTCTCGAATGGAATGTTCGCGAGCCTGCCTCTCGCCCTCGGCATCATCCTCGGCAAGCTGATCATGCTGACGGCGGCACTCCTCGGGTTGTCCGCGCTGATCACCGTTCTCGGCCCGGTCTTCGTGGCGCTGAAATTCGGCGGCGCGGCCTATCTGATCTGGCTCGGCGTGAAGAAGTGGCGCAATTCCGGACGGGTGCTGGCAGCGACCGAGGCGATGAAGCCTGCCGGTTTCGCGGCCGAGATCGGCCTGGGACTGATGATGACCTTGTCCAACCCGATTGCGATCGTCTTTTACCTGGCGCTCCTGCCCGGCGTGATCGACATGGCGGGCGTCACCGTCACCACCTACGCGGCCTTAAGCGCGATCATCGCCGGCGTCATGGCCGCCGTGACCCTGGGCTATGGCCTGATCGCCGAAATCGCCCGCCGGGTCTTCTCCTCCTCGCGGGCGAAAACCCGGATCGATCGCGCATCCGGCGCGATGATGATCGGCGCAGGCCTGCTGATCGCGTCCCGCTTCGCTGCCACCTAGCGCATCGTGCGGAAAAGTGGACCCGGTTTTTCGCTGACGCGGACCTTCGGTTCGCCCAGAACGATGCGCTCTCGAGAAAAGAGAGCATCGGCTTGATCCCAAAAGTGGAGTCCACTTTTGGGTCCGAGGCTCTAGAGCCTATTTCATGAAATAGGCTCTATCTTTTTGAAAAGACGCATTTTCCGCCGCAAACCCGGTACCCACTTTTGCTGAAAATGCTCGAGGCAGGCAGTCTTCACGAGGATGTGAGAGCGGCGCGTCCGGCCTTGTTATTGCCGCGCTTGGATCGCACGAGGGCGTCGTTCATCAAGAGAATCAATCCCCATGATCCTGTCCCGCCGAACCCTCGTTGCCGGTCTTGCCCTTACGGGTTTGAAGACGCCCGCTTTCGCGCAGAGCGCGCCCGAGCCGCAGCGGGCTCCCATCGAACTCATCGAGGACAGTCTCGACTTGCCTTCCGCCGTGCGCCTCGGCCATGCCCATGGCGATGTGATCATGATCGAGTATTTCGATTACAACTGCCCCTTCTGCAAGCGTTCGGCGAAGGACCTGCCCGCCCTGCTCAAGGCCGAGCCGGACCTGACCTATGTGCTGGTCAATTTCGCGGTGCTCGGCGCGCCCTCCGTCGAGGCGACGCGCGCGGCCCTGGCCTATCTGCAGGTCTATGGCCCCGAAAAATACCTGCCGCTTCATCTGGCCCTGTTCGGCCTGCCAGGCTCCGTGAACGGCGAGCGCGCCATCGCGGCGGCCGAGCGCCTCGGCGGCGACCGCAAGCGCCTGATCGAGGCCGCCGATACGGACCGCACCACGCAATGGATGAAGGACTCCTTCAAGCTCGGCAATTCGCTGGGCTTCGTGGCGACCCCGTCCTTCCTGGTGGGTGCCGAGAGCTATGTGGGCGGCATGACACTCAACCAGAAACGCGCCGCCATCGCACGGGCGCGGGGATAGACCCGCGCCATAGGCCCCCTTGCGAGGCGGGAAGCACGGCGCGGCAATACCCCATCATTTCTTAGACAATTCGGCCGGGAGGGCTTAAGCGCGAGGGAGCATGTCGCTTTTCCGTTCTTCCCTTCTCGTCGGCATCGGCGCCATCGCGTCGCGGGTTCTCGGCTTCGTCCGGGACATCCTGTTCGCGCAGGTGCTGGGGGCGGGGCCCGTGGCGGATGCGTTTCTGGCCGCTTTCCGGCTGCCGAACCTCGTGCGTCGGGTGGTCAGCGAGGGCGGGCTCAACCCGGCCCTGGTGCCGGTCCTGGGGCGGCTGGAGCCGGTGGAATCGGCCAGGGTCGCGGGCGACGTGATCGTCGTTTTCGCGCTCGCGCTCTTAGGTATCACCGGGCTCGTCGAGCTGGGCGCGGGCTTCATCGCCCTCGCGCTCGCGCCCGGTCTCGGCGCTGACGACGAGGTGCTGGCGCTGGTGGCGCTCTATACCCGCCTCGCCTTTCCGGTGGTGGTCTGCGTCACCCTCGCCTCCATCGGCGCCGCCCTGCTCAACATCCATCGCCGCTACGCGGCGGCGACGCTCGCGCCGCTTGCCGTCAATGGCGGCCTGATCGTGGCGCTCGTCGCCCTCGATACCGACTTTTCCCTGCCGCCGGACAGGAAGGCCGCCCTGCTTGCCATGTCATCGAGCCTCGCCGGTCTCGCCCAGCTCGTCTGGGTCGCCGCCGCGCTCCTGCGCGGCGACGGACCGATCGTCCGCTTCCGGCGTCCGGTCTGGTCTCCCGCCCTCAAGGGCCTGCTCCTGGCCGGGTTTCCCGCCCTCGTGGCGAGCGGGGCGGTGCAGATCTTCATCCTGGTCGGCACCCAGATCGCCTCGTTCTGGCCCTCCGGCGTGTCCTGGCTCTATTACGCGGACAGGGTGATGCAGCTGCCCCTCGGGCTGATGGCGGCACTCGGCGCGAGCGTGCTCCTGCCGGAACTCGCCGCCTGGCACCGCGCCGGCCGGCACGATGCCATCGTGGCCGCGCAGAACCGGGCCCTGGAGCTGGCCCTGCTCATGGCCCTGCCGGCGAGCACGGCGCTCCTGATCCTCGCCGAGCCCATGGCCGTCGTGCTGTTCCAGCGGGGCGCCTTCGACGCCGCGGACGCCCATGGCACGGCCCTCGTTCTCATGGGCCTGA
The DNA here is from genome assembly GCF_052114965.1 of Microvirga sp. 2TAF3. Taxonomy (NCBI): domain Bacteria; kingdom Pseudomonadati; phylum Pseudomonadota; class Alphaproteobacteria; order Hyphomicrobiales; family Methylobacteriaceae; genus Microvirga; species Microvirga sp. 2TAF3. The sequence goes on from NZ_JBFRFT010000001.1 coordinate 439,244, forward strand.
GCCTCGGCCTGCCCTTCGCGACCATGGGCAAGGTGCTGAGCCAGACCCTTTTCGCGCAAGGGGCGCTGCGGAGCACGCTGATCACGGCGCTCGCCGGCATCGCCGTAACGGCGGGCGCGTCGCTCCTGCTTGGCGCCTTTTTCGACATGGGCGGCATCGCGCTGGGCATCAGCCTGGGCTGTCTCGCCCATGCGGGCGCAACAATCCTGATACTGCGCCGGTCCCGGCTCTGGTCCCTGGATCGCGCCTTTGCCGGCCGGCTGATCCGAATCGCGCTGGCGACGGGCCTCATGGGCGCAACCCTCCTTGCGGCGCTTCGTCTCGCACCGTTCCCGAGCGTCATGGCGCTTGCCGCGTTATGCCTTGGCGGACTTGCGATCTATGCCCTGGCGGCCTGGCTTTTCGGCGCCGTGACCCGGCAGGACCTCTCTCTCATGACGAAAAAATCTTAAGACCGCTTGCATCGCCGCTTGGCCCTGTCATAACCCCCGCCGCGACAAGCGTGGGAGTTCGATAACGATGGCGCAGTTCAAGGAGCTCGTGTTTTCGGGCGTTCAGCCGACGGGCAATCTCCATCTCGGGAATTATCTCGGTGCCATCAAGCGCTTCGTCACCATGCAGGAGACGCATGCTTGCATCTATTGCGTGGTCGACATGCATGCGATCACCGTGCCGCAGAACCCCAAGGACCTGATCCGCCAGATCCGGGAAGTGACCGCGGCCTTTCTGGCTGCCGGCATCGACCCGAAGCGCCATATCGTCTTCAACCAGAGCCAGGTGTCGCAGCACGCCGAGCTGGCCTGGGTGTTCAACTGCGTCGCCCGTCTCGGCTGGCTCAACCGCATGACCCAGTTCAAGGACAAGGCGGGCAAGGACCGGGAGAACGCCTCTGTCGGCCTCTACGCCTATCCCGACCTGATGGCCGCCGACATTCTCGTCTACCGCGCCACGCACGTGCCGGTGGGCGAGGACCAGAAGCAGCATCTGGAACTGACCCGCGACATTGCCCAGAAATTCAACAACGACTGGGCCGAATCGATTGCCGAGCACGGCTTCGGCGATGCCTTCTTCCCGCTGACGGAGCCGATGATCGCGGGCCCCGCGACCCGCGTCATGTCGCTCCGCGACGGATCGAAGAAGATGTCGAAATCGGACCCGTCCGATTATTCGCGAATCAACCTGACGGACGATGCGGACACCATCGCCCAGAAGATCCGCAAGGCGAAGACCGATCCCGAGCCGCTGCCGACCGAGGTCGAGGGCCTGAAAGGCCGTCCCGAGGCGGAAAACCTCGTCGCGATCTATGCCGCACTGACCGATGCCACCCCGGCGGAGGTGCTGAGCGCCCATGGCGGCTCGCAATTCTCCGGCTTCAAGGCCGCCCTCGTCGATGTGGCGGTGGCGAAGCTCGCCCCCATCGCCGACGAGATGCGCCGCCTGATGGCCGATCCTGGCCATATCGATGCGATCCTGGCGGATGGCTCGGCCCGTGCCCGCGCCATCGCGGAGCCGAATATGAACGCGGTGAAGGACATCGTCGGTTTCGTGCGCGCGCGCTGACTTGCTCCCGCGTGAAGGGCAGGGCAGCATCGGCCTTAGCGCATCGTGCGGAAAAATGGCCCCGGTTTTTCGCTGACGCGGACCTTCGGTTCGCTCAGAACGATGCGCCGCTTGAGACAAGGAGCATCGGATTGATCCCAAAAGTGGACTCCACCTTTGGGTCCGATGCCCTAGCGTTTTTCGCGGAACCGGATCGCGGGTCTACGAAGGAAGCGCGGCGGGGTAAGGCTTTCGAGGGTATTTCCCGATCGATGGATTTGGGGAATGCTCTAAAGCGGGAGACGGGGCTGTGAGCGGCAAGCGTCAATCCTACGAGGCCGGCCATCGGCCGAAATTCATGGTGGTGGTGGATCAGACGCCGGAATGCTCCCGCGCCATCCACTTCGCCGCGCGCCGCGCGGCGCGGACGGGCGCGAGCATGATCATGCTGTCCGTCGTCGAGCCCCCGGACAATTTCGAATGGCTCGGCGTCGGCGAGGCGATGATCGAGGAAGCGCAGGAAGAGGCCCAGAAGCAGCTCGAGAACGCCGCGAGCGAGGCGCGCGGCGCCGCCGGCGTCGAGCCGGAACTGGCGATTCGCATCGGCGACCGGGCGGAACAGATCATCAAGCTCATCCGCGAGGACGAGGACATTTCCTTTCTCGTCCTCGCCGCGGGCTCCAGCAAGGATGGCCCCGGCCCCCTCGTCTCGACGCTCGCCGGCAAAGCCGCCTCGACCTTCCCGGTCCCCATCGTCATCGTGCCGGGCAGCCTGACGGACGAGGAAATCGACGCGCTGGCCGGGTGAGGAATCTCCATGTCCTCCCGGACACCGCAGGTGATCCGGGATCGTCTTCCGGATCGGGCGCTCGTCTTGTCCGACGATCCCTGGGTCTGCTGCGCACCCTGGGACGACAATAATGCCCACCCTTGGAATCGCCCCCAATCCGATCCACATTCGTCGCAGAACCTGTTAGAACGATTCTAAGACCATTCCTTCGCCTAAACCTGCTCGGCCGGCCTTGAACCGGCGCTGAGGACAAGAACCGATGTTCATTCAGACTGAAGCCACCCCCAATCCAGCGACCTTGAAGTTCCTGCCCGGCCGCATCGTCATGCCGGAGGGCACCTTCGAGGCGCGCAGCCCCGAGAGCGCCGGGGCCTCCCCGCTCGCCGAGCGGCTGTTTTCCGTGCCGGACGTGACCGGCGTCTTCTTCGGCTACGACTTCATCACCGTCACCAAGGCGGATGGCGAATGGCAGCACATGAAGCCCGCCATTCTCGGCGCGATCATGGAGCATTTCATGACCGGCGTCCCCCTGTTCAGGGACGGCGCGGCCGTCATGGAAGAGGACGGCGAGGAATTCTTCGACGCCGAGGATGCCTCCACCGTCGCCACCATCAAGGAGCTGCTCGAAACCCGCATCCGCCCGGCGGTGGCGGGGGACGGCGGCGACATCACCTTCCGCGGCTACAAGGACGGCACCGTCTATCTCGTGATGAAGGGCGCCTGCTCGGGCTGCCCATCCTCGACGGCGACGCTTCGGCACGGCATCCAGAACCTGCTGCGCCACTTCCTGCCGGACGTGCGCGAGGTACAGGCTGTTTGATCGGCCCCAAAATGCTCTAGAATAACGGCGCGGCCCCCTTCGGCCGCGCTTTCTTTTGGAGGTTGTCTTGCCCGCCCTGACCGATGCTGCCCTCGACCAGATCTTCCGCGAGGCCCGCACCTTCCGCTGGTGGCAGAATAGGCCCCTCGCGCCGGAGACCCTGCGCGCCATCGCCGATCTGGCGAAGCTCGGGCCGACGAGCGCCAATTCCTCGCCGGGACGCTTCGTCTTCGTGGTCTCGCCCGAGGCGAAGGAGATGCTGCGGCCTCATCTCGACGAGGGCAATGTGCGCCAGACCATGAGCGCGCCGGCAACCGCCATCGTGGCCTACGATACGGAATTCTACGAAAAGCTGGCCTTCCTCGCGCCCCACAGCCCGGATGCGCGGAGCTGGTTTGCGGGCAAGCCCGCCGTGATCGAGGAAACCGGCTTTCGCAACTCCGCCCTGCAGGGCGCCTATCTGATCATGGCTGCCCGCTCCCTCGGGGTCGATTGCGGCCCCATGTCCGGCTTCAGCCGCTCGGGCGTCGATCAGGCCTTTTTCCCCGACGGCAAGATCAAATCGAATTTCCTGATCAATCTCGGCTACGGCGATCCGGACAAGCTCCATCCCCGCCAGCCGCGTTTCGACTTCGACGCGTTCAGCAGGATCGCATAAGCATAAAGACGCACCGGCATTCCCTGTCTTCTACCCCGGATGCGGCAGCGTGGGAGCCGTGTCTCGCCCCGCATTCTGGGATAAAATCGCGCTTCGACCGAGAGCGGGCATTCCGAGGCGCCGGGGCTGTCGCCGAGGGATGCCGAATGGCTCGTCGCCAGCGAGAGGCCTCATCCCGACATGGCCGAGGAAACGCGCAAGGAAACGCCCAAACCTGAGGAGCCCGCTCCCCCGCAGAAGATCGACTCGATCTTCCGGAGCGGCTCGATCACCGCGATCAGCGTCGTGGTCGGCTTCTCGCTCGGCTTCCTCAGCCGCTGGAGCGGGCTTCCGGGAAGCTGGTCCGCGTCCGATTTCTTCGCGGTCGCCGCCATCACGCTGGGCATCGTGGTGCAGATCAAGGCGCTGATCGACCTCCTGTCGATCAGGTCGCTCTTCCTCCAGCACTACAACCGGTCGATCCGCATCTTCGTGGCGGGCCTCATCCTCGTCGCCATCGGCGTCGTCGCCGCAATCTTCGCGGACCTCATCGGCTATGGCGGGATCGCCCTGCACGGTTGAAGATCTGCCGGCGTCCATTCGGTGCGGTTCCGAATTCTCCGCTCTTCCCTGCTCCGCTTGCGCCATTCCGCTCTCCCTGCGGAAAACCGGTTCCCTCTTCTCCGGATCATGCTCTAAAGAGACCGGATCAGACGGAGATGAATGGTGCGCATTCTTGCCATCGATACCGCCCTCGGCGCCTGCTCGGCCTGCATTTTCGAGGTCGGGCAAACCGAGCCGCTCGCCCGCGAGAGCATTCCCATGGAACGGGGGCATGCCGAAGCGCTGCTGCCGCTCGTCGATCGCCTGACCTCCCATGTGGATGGCGGCTTCGGGAGCTTGAGCCGGGTCGCCGTCACGGTCGGGCCGGGCAGCTTCACGGGCCTGCGGGTCGGCATCGCGGCCGCCCGCGCCATCGGGCTTGCCGCCGGCATTCCGGTGGTCGGAGTGGCGACCCTCTCCGCCTATCTCGCCCCGCTCATGGCGGCAGAAAGGCGTGGCCTGTTCACCGCCGCCATCGATGCCAAGCATGGGCAGATGTATATCCAGGCCATCGCGGCGGGCGGGCGCACCGTGATCCCGCCGGGCGTGATGGGCTATCGCGAGGCGGTCCGGCTGCTCGGCTCGGGGCCGCTTCTCATCTCGGGCACGGCAGCCCCGATGCTGACTGCGGAAGCGCGGGCGCAGGGCGTCGAGGTGATCGTCAGCGACGATGCCCCCGGTCCCGACATCGCCTGGGTCGCACGGCTCGGCGCCATCGCCGACCCGGCGCAGGCCCTGCCGAAACCGCTCTACCTGCGCGAGCCCGACGCCAAGCCGCAGGACGGAGCGAAAATCGCGCGCCGATGAGCTTTCTCGACCGGTTCTCCCGGCCGCCCTCGCCCCACATCGCGCCCGTGGGAACGCAGGCCGCCTCGCGACTTGCCGCCATCCACGCCACCGCCTTCGCCAGGCCCTGGAGCACGCTCGAATTCGAGCGCCTGCTCGGTGAGCGCAACATTCTCGGCGACGGCCTGTTCATCGGCCGCGCCGCGCTGCCGGCCGGTTTCATCCTGTCGCGGGTCGTGGTGGACGAGGCGGAAATCCTCACCGTCGCCATCGCGCCGCTCGAGCGTGGGAAAGGCCATTCCCGCCTGCTCCTGACCGCCCATCTCGACGGGCTTTCCCGCCTCGGGATCCGCAAGGTGCATCTGGAGGTGGAGGACGGCAATCTGCCGGCGCTGGCGCTTTACCGACGCCTCGGCTTCCGGGAGGTCGGTCGGCGGGTGGGGTATTACCTCAAAAGCGACGGGTCGCGGGTCGCGGCCCTGACCATGGCGCTCGATCTTTAGAGTCAACCCCAGCCCATGGAACCGGGATTGACTCCTAAGTCATTGAATCATCGCATGTCTTATCGGCAAACTGGTATCCGCTTCGCTCGGGCATGCTCTAGCCCAGGCCCGCGGGCTCCCCTATAAGCATCCCCAGGAGTGGCGAACCTTGGCAGAACGGAACAGCAAAACGGCACGAATCCGGCGGTCCGACGCCATCGAGCGCGCCTGCCGCGAGAAGGGGCTGCGCATGACCGGCCAGCGCCGGATCATCGCGCGCATCCTGGACGATGCCGCCGATCATCCGGACGTGGTCGAACTGCACCGGCGAGCGGCCGCGGTGGACAATCGCATTTCGCTTTCGACCGTCTACCGGACCGTGAAGCTTCTGGAGAATCAGGGCATCATCGAGCGGCTCGATTTCCGAGACGGCCGCTCCCGTTACGAGCAGGCGGCGCGGGAGCACCACGACCATCTCATCAATCTCGAAACCGGCGCCGTGATCGAGTTCCAGTCTGACGAGATCGAGGCGCTGCAGACCGAGATCGCCAAAAGGCTCGGCTACAAGGTGATCTATCACCGGCTCGAGCTTTATGCGGTGCCCATCGACGAGGACGATTCGTGAGTCGAATCGGCATCGCCCTGCGGCTTCTTCCCCTCGGTCTTTATGCCGCCGTCGCGATTCCCCTGCAGTTGCTGGCCCTGCGCTTCGGCTGGCGGATTCAGCACGTCCTGCCGATGTGGTTTCACCGGCTGTTCCTACGCCTCTTCAGCGTCAGGGTGATCGAGCGCGGAGAGCCGCCCCGGGGAGACGCGACGCTGGTCCTGGCGAATCACGTCTCCTGGCTCGACATTCCGGTGATCGGGTCGCTCCACCCGCTCTCCTTCATCGCGAAATCGGAAGTCGAGACCTGGCCGGTGATCGGGCTTTTCGCCCGGCTCCAGCGCTCGGTCTTCATCGACCGCCAGCGCAGGAAGGCCACCGCCGAGGTCAACGAGCACCTCGCCCACCGCCTGGGTAAGGGCGAGGTGATGGTGCTCTTCGCCGAGGGCACTACCGGCGACGGCAACCGGCTCCTGCCCTTCCGTTCCTCCCTCGTCGGCGCGGCCCAGACGGTGATGGCGGACGAGGCGGTGGAGCGCATCCACCTGCACCCGCTCGCCATTGCCTATACGCGCCGCAACGGGCTGCCCGTCACCCGGCGCGAACGACCCGAAATCGCCTGGTACGGAGACATGGAGCTGGCCCCCCATCTCGGCCTGTTCGTACGGGAGGGCCCCCTCGACGTGATCGTGACCTGGGGCGAGCCGATCTCCTTCACCGGCAACCGCAAGACGGCGACCGCGGCGGCGGAGGGCGCGGTGCGCAAGGCGATGAAGGCGGTGTGACGATTGACATCCCCGGAATGACGGGGAGGGTATCATGGGCAAAAGAGCCGCTATTCTCTTGCGACTTCAAAAGGCGTAAGAACGCTTCATCCTCGCCCCATCGATTTCAAGCAGCAGGCTCGTTCAGCGTGAAGAAAGTCTTCGTCAAATCCTACGGTTGCCAGATGAACGTCTATGACGCCGAGCGCATGGCGGATGTTCTGGCGACCGAAGGCTACAGCGAAACCAAGGCCATGGAGGAGGCGGACCTCGTCATCCTCAATACCTGCCATATCCGCGAGAAGGCGGCGGAGAAGGTCTATTCCGAGCTCGGCCGCGTGCGCGAGCTGAAGCAGGAGCGCGAGGCTTTAGGACAGGAGACCAGGATCATCGTCGCCGGCTGCGTCGCGCAGGCCGAGGGCAAGGAGATTTTGCGCCGGGCGCCCGCCGTCGACGTGGTCGTCGGCCCGCAGAACTACCACCGCCTGCCCGACCTTCTGAAGAAGTCCCGCGCCGAGCGCGTTGTCGACACCGAATTCCCGATCGAGGACAAGTTCGACCACCTGCCCGTGCCGTCGAAGGCAAAGACCCGGAGCCGGGGCATCTCGGCCTTCCTGACGATCCAGGAGGGTTGCGACAAGTTCTGCACCTTCTGCGTGGTGCCCTATACCCGCGGCGCCGAGGTTTCGCGGCCGGTGGCCAGGATTCTCGACGAAGCCGTCCGGCTCGCGGAGGCGGGCGTGCGCGAGCTGACCCTGATCGGCCAGAACGTGAACGCCTATCACGGCGAGGGCCCGGACGGGAAAACCTGGTCGCTCGGCCGCCTGCTGCGCCGTCTCGCGGAGATCGAGGGCATCGCGCGCCTGCGCTACATGACCTCTCATCCGCGTGACATGGATGACGAGCTGATCGCCGCCCATGGCGACCTGCCTGCGCTCATGCCCTACCTGCATCTGCCCGTGCAATCCGGCTCCGACCGGATTCTCGATGCCATGAACCGCAAGCATACGGGCGACGAATACCGCCGCCTGATCGAGCGCATCAGGCAGGTCCGGCCCAATCTCGCCCTCTCCTCCGACTTCATCGTCGGCTTCCCCGGCGAGACGGATGCGGATTTCGAGGAGACCATGCGGCTCGTCGCCGATGTGGGCTTCGCAAGCTCGTTCTCGTTCAAGTACAGCCCCCGCCCCGGGACGCCGGCGGCGGAGATCGAGGACCAGATCCCGGAGGCGGTGAAGGTCGAGCGGCTGGCACGTCTGCAAAACCTGTTGGAAACCCAAAGACAGGCTTTCAATCACGGAACCGTCGGCCAGACTCTCGACGTTCTCTTGGAGAAGCCGGGTCGTCATCCGGGCCAGATGGCGGGGAAATCGCCTTATCTGCAACCGGTTCAATTCGAGAGCGATGCTCACCATATCGGTGAGATCGTGACGGTTCGGATCGTGCGGGCAGGCTCGAACAGCCTGTTCGGGGAGTGGGTCAAGGCAGGCGACAGGGTCGCGGCCTAGAGCATGGTCAGGAGAAGCGGGCCCCGCTTTTCCGGGAAGATCGTGCTTCACTGAAGAAGGAGGCGGCATTTGAGGCAAGCGGACAGCGTGACCGCACGAGCACAGAAGGGCCGGGGATCTGGGAATCTGCATCCCGGCGTCGAGGAAGAAGCCGAAATCATCCTTACCTTCGAAGACAACCGCCTCGCCAGCCTTGTTTTCGGGCAATACGACCAGAACCTGGCCCATCTCGAGCGGCGGCTGAACGTGGCCGCCATCGCCAATGGCAACCGCGTCACCGTCAAGGGCACGCCCGAGGGCTCGGAACTCGCAAGGCGGGTGCTGGAAGGCCTCTACGAACGCGCCCGGCAGGGCGTGACGCTCGCCCCCGGCGATGTGGACGGCGCCATCCATGAAAGCACCCTGCAGGGCTCCCTGTTTCCGGCCGCGGCGGAAGCGCCCCTGCCCGGAGTCACGGCCTTCGACCATATCGCCACCCGCAAGCGCGGTCCGGTGCGCGCCCGCAACGCGGCGCAGAACGCCTATATCAAGGCCCTCAAGCAGCATGAGCTGATCTTCGCCGAAGGCCCCGCCGGCACCGGCAAGACCTGGCTCGCGGTGGGCTATGCGGTGTCATTGCTCGAACAGGGACAGGCGGACCGGCTGATCCTGTCCCGCCCCGCCGTGGAGGCGGGCGAGCGGCTCGGCTTCCTGCCCGGAGACATGCGGGAGAAGGTCGATCCCTATCTTCGCCCGATCTACGACGCCCTTTACGATTTCATGGAGGCGCGGCACGTGGACCGTGGCCTTCAGACCGGCATGATCGAGATCGCGCCGCTCGCCTTCATGCGCGGGCGCACGCTCACCAACGCGGTGGTGCTGCTCGACGAGGCCCAGAACACCACGACCATGCAGATGAAGATGTTCCTGACCCGCCTCGGCGAGGGCTCGCGCATGATCATCAACGGCGACCCGACCCAGATCGACCTGCCGCCGGGCCAGAAATCCGGACTGATCGAGGCCGTGCGGATTCTCGACGGGGTCGAGGGCATCGCCCGCGTCACCTTCAAGGAACAGGACGTGGTGCGCCACGATCTCGTCCGCCGCATCGTCACCGCCTATGACGCGGATGCGCGCAAGGAACAGGACCGCAGGCCGTGATCGTGCTCGACATCATGATCGAGGCGGGCGGCTGGGCCGGCCTCGAAGACGCACAGGCCCTGGCGCAGCGCGCCGCGGATGCGGCGGCGGAAGCCGCGGATGCGGCGGATGAGGATTTCGAGATCAGCGTGATGCTGACCGACGATGCCAGCATCCGCACGCTGAACCGGGAATGGCGGGGCAAGGACAAGCCGACGAACGTCCTCTCCTTTCCGGCCCCCGAACAGCCGGGCTTCGAAGGCCCTCGCCATCTAGGCGATATTGCTTTAGCTTATGAGACGCTGGTTCGCGAGGCCGAGGAGGAATCCAAAACTCTCGCTCACCATTTTGCACATTTGATCGTCCATGGCGTCCTGCACCTTCTCGGCTACGACCACGAAGTCGACGAAGAGGCGGAAATCATGGAAGCTTTGGAGGTAAAGGCGCTCGCCACCCTTGGCATCGCCGATCCCTATCGCGATATGGCAGCGTGAACGCGCGACGTTCAGGCTGAAACTCAAAGACAATGAATGAAGATCGAAGTCGTAACGACCGCCCTCTCCGGACCCCTCCGGATCCCGACGGCTTACGCGACCATTGGTACGACCGGGTTCTGACCCGCCTCGGCCTCAAATCCCGCGATTCCATCCGCAACGATCTTGAGGATGCGCTCGCGGAAACCGTCGAAGACACGGACTTCTCGCCCCAGGAAAGGGCGATGCTGAAGAACGTGCTCGGCTTTCACCGCATCCGCGTCGACGACGTCATGGTGCCTCGGGCCGATATCGTGGCCGTGGCCGCCGAGACGAGCCTGGGCGACCTGCTCAACCTCTTCCGGACCGCCGGCCATTCCCGCCTGCCGGTCTATGGAGACACCCTCGACGACCCCAAGGGCATGGTCCATATCCGCGACTTCCTGGATTACATCGCCATGCGCGCGGATACGGGCAACGGTCGCCCGCAGGAAGATCAGGACGGCAATCCGCCGCCCGGACCGAGCCTGGGTCAGGTCGATTTCTCCATGAGCCTGGCCTCCGCCGAGATCCTGCGTCCGGTTCTATTCGTGCCGCGCTCCATGCCCGCCATCGACCTTCTGGTGCGGATGCAGGCGACCCGCACCCATATGGCCCTCGTCATCGACGAATATGGCGGCACCGACGGCCTGGTCTCGATCGAGGATCTGGTCGAGATGGTGGTGGGCGATATCGAGGACGAGCATGACGATGCGGCGGTGCTCGCCGTGGTCGAGAGCACGGACGGCACCTTCATCGCCGACGCCCGCGCCAGCCTCGACGAGGTCAAGGAAACCCTCGGCGTCGATCTCACCGAGGAGGAAGGCGCGGAGGATATCGACACGATCGGCGGCTTCATCGTGACCCTGGCCGGGCGCGTCCCCTCCCGCAACGAGCTGATCCTCGGTCCCGGAAATCTGGAATTCGAGGTGCTCGATGCCGATCCGCGCCGGGTGAAACGGCTGCGCATCCATCGCCGCAACATCGCGCCGGAGGTGGCGGCCAACACTTCGCTGCATCCTGAAAGCACCGCGGCCGAATGAAGACGCTGGCTCATCGTGTCATCCTCGCATCGGGGTGGCGCCGCGGGCTCATGGCCATGGCCGCTGGCGCCATCGGCGCGCTGGCCATGCCGCCTTTCGGCTTCCTGCCGGCCCTCGTCCTTTCCCTGACTCCGGCCGTCTGGCTGCTGGACGGGTCGGCCCGGGACTCGTGGGGGCGGACCCTGAAGGCGGCCGCAATCGTCGGCTGGCTCTGGGGCTTCGGTTATTTCGTCGCCGGGCTCTGGTGGCTCGGGGCCGCCTTTCTCGTCGAGGCGGACCAGTTCGCCTGGGCCCTGCCCTTCGGGGTTTTCGGCCTGCCGGCGCTGCTCGCCCTCTTCCCGGCCTTCGGCTTTGCGCTTTCCCGCAGCCTCTGGGCACCGGATGCCTCGCGGATCCTCGCCCTCGTTTTCGGGCTCACGATCAGCGAAATCCTGCGCGGCCATCTCTTCACGGGCTTTCCCTGGAACAATCTTGGGCTGGCCCTCGGCCAGAATCTCTGGCTGATGCAGAGCGCTTCCCTCGTCGGCCTCTATGGGTTGACCGTACTCGCCATCGGCATCGGCGCCGCCCCTGCCCTTTTCGGCACTGGCCGCAACGGCCGGGAGCGCCGGACAGCACCCGGAACCGCCGCCGCCGTCCTCGTCCTCATGGCCGGTTTCGGCGCCTGGCGCATTCCTTCCGCGCCGCTTCCCCATGTCGAGAACGTACGCCTGCGCCTCATGCAGCCGAACCTTCCGCAGGACGCCAAGTTCAATCCCGGCAACCGGGAAGCGATCATGCGGCGCTATCTGACGCTGAGCGCTGCTGCTGGCAGCGACGGCAAGGGCGCGGAGGCGGCGACCCACATCATCTGGCCGGAATCGGCCTTTCCCTTCCTTCTCCACCGCAACCCGGCCTCGCTTGCCCAGATCGCCGCCCTGCTGGCGCCCGGCACCCATCTGATCACCGGCGCGGCGCGCATGGACGATCCGTTACCGGGAGAGGCGGTCGGCAAGTTCTTCAACGCCATTCAGGTGATCGACGACAAAGGCACGATCCTCGGCTCCTACGACAAGGTGCATCTCGTGCCCTTCGGCGAGTATGTGCCGAAATTCCTCGATGCCCTGATCCGGGCCGTGGGCCTGCGCCAGTTCGTGCATATCCCGGGCGGGTTCGAGCCGAGCGAAAAACGCGCCACGCTCACCGTGCCAGGATTGCCGCCCGTGGCTGCGACAATCTGCTACGAAGCTATCTTTCCGGGCGAGATTCTGCCCGATGGCCCCCGGCCCGACCTGATCCTCAACGTGACCAACGACGCCTGGTTCGGCAACACGCCAGGCCCCTATCAGCACTTCTCCCAGGCCCGGTTGCGGGCTGTGGAAGAGGGTCTGCCGCTTGTACGTGCCGCCAATACGGGAATTTCGGCGGTGGTCGACCCTTATGGCCGGGTCGTGAAGAGTCTGGCGCTCGGGGCCGAAGGAGTTCTCGATTCCGATCTGCCCATGCCGATTCGGGCTCCGTTCCATGTCCGGTACGGAATGTTTGTTTTGACTGCCACGCTCTTGATCTGCTTAATGGCCGGCGCCGCGCGTCGCTCGCGGCAAATGTCTCTTCCTATATAATAAAACAGAGACATTCCTTTGGGCAGATCTGGCAGGGATTCGTGAGCCTATGAAGAAGTCGACCGGCTCCATCGACAAGGAAATTGGAAGCAGGGTACGCATGCGCCGTATTTCGGTCGGCATGAGTCAGGAAAAGCTCGGCGACATGCTTGGGCTTACTTTCCAGCAGGTCCAGAAATACGAAAAGGGCACGAACCGGATCAGCGTGGGACGGCTCGTGGACATCGCCAAGATCCTCGGCGTCGACATCCACTTCTTCTTCAACGGCATCAAGAGCGGCAAGGCGGATGCGGGTTTCGCCGAAGAAGAGGCACCTCCTTATATCTCCGAGGTCATGTCCACTCCGGAAGGCCTCCAGCTCATCCGCACCTTCACGAACATCAAGAGTCCCAAGGTGCGCAAAAGCATTGTCCAGCTCGTCTCGGTGCTCGCCACGCAGGACGACGAGTAACGTTCGTCATAACGAACGCGTTCGCTTGACCTTTCCTCTTGTCTGCGGCATGACCATTTCTTGATGCCTACGGCTGTAGGTCATGCCTCTTCTTTGCCTCAAAGGAACAATAGTCGTGCGGCGGTCAAGCTATCTTTTCACGAGCGAATCGGTATCGGAAGGCCATCCAGACAAGGTCTGCGACCGGATCTCGGATGCCGTGGTCGATGCGTATCTCTCCGCCGAGCCGGAGGCCCGTGTCGCCTGCGAAACGCTCGCCACGACCAACCGGGTCGTCATCGCCGGCGAAGTGCGCGGCCCCGAATCGATCACCAAGGACCGGGTCATCCAGCTCGCCCGCGACGCCATCAAGGACATCGGCTACGAGCAGGAAGGATTTCACTGGCAGAAGGCCGAGGTCGACGTGTATCTGCACGCCCAGTCGGCGCATATCGCCCAGGGCGTCGACGCCGCCGGCAACAAGGACGAGGGCGCGGGCGACCAGGGCATCATGTTCGGTTACGCCTGCAACGAGACGCCGGAGCTGATGCCGGCCCCGATCTTCTATGCCCACAAGATCCTCGAGGACCTGACCCACGCCCGCAAGACCAAGGCCAATGGCGCCGCCGTTCTTGGGCCCGATGCCAAGAGCCAGGTCACCGTCAAATACGAAAACGGCAAGCCTGTCGGCGTGACGCAGATCGTGCTCTCGACCCAGCACCTGGACGAAAATCTCTCCTCCGACGACGTGCGCGAGATCGTCGAGCCCTATATCCGCAAGACCCTGCCGGCCGGCTGGGTGTCGCCGGAGACCATCTGGCACGTGAATCCCACCGGCAAGTTCGTCATCGGCGGTCCCGACGGCGATTGCGGCCTCACCGGCCGCAAGATCATCGTCGACACCTATGGCGGCGCGGCCCCGCATGGCGGCGGCGCCTTCTCCGGCAAGGATCCGACCAAGGTCGACCGCTCGGCCGCCTATGCTGCCCGCTATCTGGCGAAGAACGTGGTCGCGGCCGGTCTCGCCGACCGCTGCACCCTGCAGCTCTCCTACGCCATCGGCGTGGCCAAGCCCCTGTCGATCTATGTCGACCTGCACGACACCGGCAAGGTGGACGAGGGCAAGCTCGAAGCCGCTCTGATGGAAGCCATGGATCTGTCCCCCCGCGGCATCCGCACCCATCTCGGCCTCAACAAGCCGATCTATGCCCGCACCTCGGCCTATGGCCATTTCGGCCGCAAACCCGACGCCGATGGCGGCTTCTCCTGGGAGCGCACCGACCTCGCCGACACGCTCAAGGTCGCGCTCAGCTGATCGCCATGAACGCAGCCTCCGAACGAGCCGGCGCCTTCTTCGGGCGTCGGAAAGGCAAGAGGCTGCGTGCCGGTCAGGACGAACTCGTCCAGAATCTGTTGCCGGCCCTGCGGGTGACGCCGGGCGTCGCGCCCTCGAGTCTGTTTCCGTCGTCGCCCGACAAGGCGCGGGAGACCTGGCTCGAAATCGGCTTCGGGGGCGGCGAACATCTCGCCGCCCAGGCCCACGCCCATCCGGACACCAATTTCATCGGCTGCGAGCCCTTCGTGAACGGCATGGCGAAGCTTCTCGCCGTGGTCGACCAGGAAAAGCTCGGCAATATCCGCGTCTGGGACGAAGACGTCACGGATCTCCTGCCGACCCTGCCCGATGCCTGCCTCGACCGGGTCTATATCCTCTATCCCGATCCCTGGCCCAAGCGCCGCCAGCGCAAGCGACGCCTCGTCTCCGACGAGAATCTCGCGATGCTGGCCCGCGTCATGCGCCCCGGCGCCGAACTGCGCTTCGCCAGCGACATCGACGATTACATCGGCTGGGTCCTCGCCCGGATCCTGCGCTCCTCGGATTTCCGCTGGACCGCCGAACGCCCGGACGATTGGCGCAAACCCTATGAGGGCTGGCCCGGCACCCGCTACGAGGCAAAGGCTCTCCGCGAGGGACGCGTGCCGAGCTATCTGAGGTTCACGAGGCTCTGAATAACCGCGCGACATCTCGGTCCTTGCATCTTAAAGAGGGAATCGCTATGTTTCCCCTGTCAGCTCTGGTTGCAGTGTAAACTGCTGTTCGGGAGTGGGCCCCGCCGGGTCCGCTCTTTTTTATTGCTCGAAGGCCGGGGCGACAGCGAATTTTGCGAAAGAGATCTGCATAAGCGCCATGGCGAACGAACGCGACAAGCGCCTGATGACGGAATCCGGCGTGGCCGCCCGGGTGGCGGCGATCGTCGAGCCCGTGATCGAGGATCTGGGCTTCAATCTCGTGCGGGTACGGGTCACGAACACCAATGGCTGCACGGTACAAATCATGGCCGAACGGCCCGACGGCACCATGTCGGTCGACGAATGCGAGACGGTGAGCCGGGCGATTTCGCCGGTTCTGGACCTCGAAGATCCCATCGATCGGGAGTACTATCTCGAAATATCCTCCCCCGGGATCGACCGTCCGCTCGTGCGCGCCAGCGATTTCGAGCGGTGGACGGGCTACGACGCAAAGATCGAACTGGCCGTGCCTCTCGACGGCCGCAAGCGCTTCCGGGGGTTCATCCGGGGCGTGGAGAACGGGACGCTCGTCCTCGAACTGCCGGATGTGAAGGAAGGCAACGAGCCGATCGCCCGTCTGCCCCTGAACGATCTGGGCGAGGCGCACCTCGTTCTGACCGACGAATTGATCCGCGAGTCGCTGCGCCGGGGATCGGCTCCGGCGGCGGGCGATAGCGAAGAAGACGAGACCGAAGATTTGAATGCGGAACCGGCGCCTCAGGGACGCGGCCCGCAGAAGAAGAAGACATCGAAGAAGGAGTGACCTCGATGGCTGTAAGCGCCAACAGGCTTGAACTCTTGCAGATCGCCGATGCGGTCGCGCGTGAGAAGGTGATCGACAAGCAGATCGTGCTGGATGCCATGGCGGATGCCATCGCCAAGGCAGCACGGTCCCGCTACGGCGCCGAAACCGATATCCATGCGGAGATCAACCCGAAGACCGGCGAACTGCGCCTGTCCCGGCATCTCCTGGTGGTGGACGATGCCGCGATGGAGAACGATTCCCGCGAGATCGCCCTCTCCGAGGCGCGCAAGCGCAACCCGGCCGCCCAGGTGGGCGACGCCATCTCCGAGACCCTGCCGCCGTTCGATTTCGGGCGTATCGCCGCTCAATCCGCCAAGCAGGTGATCGTGCAGAAGGTGCGCGACGCCGAACGCGACCGCCAGTACCAGGAATACAAGGACCGTATCGGCGAGGTCGTGAACGGCGTCGTGAAGCGCGTCGAATACGGCAACGTGATCGCCGATCTCGGCCGGGGCGAGGCCATCATCCGCCGCGACGAGCTGATCCCACGCGAGACCTTCCGTCCGGGCGACCGGATCCGCGCCTATCTCTTCGACGTGCGCCGCGAGGCGCGCGGGCCGCAGATTTTCCTGTCCCGCACGCATCCGCAGTTCATGGCCAAGCTCTTCACCCAGGAAGTGCCGGAAATCTACGACGGCATCGTCTCGGTGCAGGCGGTGGCCCGCGATCCCGGCTCCCGCGCCAAGATCGCCGTGATCTCGCGCGATTCCTCCATCGACCCGGTCGGCGCCTGCGTCGGCATGCGCGGCTCGCGCGTGCAGGCCGTGGTCGGCGAGCTGCAGGGCGAGAAGATCGACATCATTCCGTGGTCCCCGGACCAGGCGACCTTCATCGTCAATGCGCTCCAGCCCGCGGAAGTGGTCAAGGTCGTGCTCGACGAGGATGCGGACCGCATCGAGGTGGTGGTGCCCGACGACCAGCTCTCGCTCGCCATCGGCCGTCGCGGCCAGAACGTGCGCCTGGCCTCGCAGCTCACCGGCTGGGACATCGACATCCTCACCGAAGCCGAGGAATCGGAGCGCCGCCAGAAGGAATTCGCGGAGCGCACCGAATTGTTCATGAACGCGCTCGACGTGGACGAGGTGGTGGGTCAGCTCCTCGCCTCGGAAGGTTTCCGCACGGTCGACGAAATCGCCTATGTGGATCCCTCCGAAGTGGCCTCCATCGAGGGCTTCGACGAGGACACGGCGAGCGAGATCCAGGAACGCGCCCGCGAATACCTGGCCCGCATCGAGGCCGAGAACGAGACCCGCCGCACGGAACTCGGCGTTTCGGACGACCTGAAGGAGATCGAAGGCGTGACCACGGCCATGCTCGTGGCCATGGGCGAGAACGACATCAAGACAGTCGAGGATCTGGCCGGCTGCGCCACCGACGACCTCGTCGGCTGGACGGAAGGCCGCGGCCAGGACGCGACCCGCTATCCGGGCGCCCTCGACGGCTTCGACCTGTCGCGCACGGATGCGGAAACCATGATCATGGCCGCCCGCGTGAAGGCCGGCTGGATCGAGGCTCCGGTGGAGTCGGTGGAGACCGAGGGCTCGGCGGAAGAAGCCGAGACCGAGGCCCAGCCGTCTTAACCCGGTCATGGTCGAGCGAGGTCAGCACCCGTGTCGCGGCATGAACCGGAGCGCACCTGCATCGTCACCCGCACGGTTCATCCGTCGGCGGGGCTGATCCGCTTTGTCCTCGGGCCCGACCGCCAGATCGTCCCGGACCTGAAGCACAAGCTGCCGGGTCGGGGCGTCTGGGTCGCGGGCCGGCAGGATCTGGTGGAAGAGGCGGTCAAGCGCCGTCTCTTCGCGCGCGCCTTCAAGGCCGAAGCCAGGGCGCCCGAAACGCTCGCCGCCGATATCGAGCAGATGCTTCGGGCGGATCTGCGCCAGAGCCTGTCGCTCGCCAACAAGGCGGGAGCGGTGATCACCGGATTCGCGAAAGTTGAGTCGGCTATCGCCGAAAAACCCATTGCCGCCCTTATTCATGCCGCAGAAGCGGCTGAAGATGGGCGACGAAAGATCGCTAACCAGTTGCGAAAACGCCTCGGCGAGGCAATATCAGGCTTTCCGGTCATCCAAGATCTGTCAAATGACGAATTGGATTTGGCATTAGGCCGGTCACATGTGATACATGCTGCCCTCGTCGCGGGCGCTGGGAGCGACGGCTTTCTGAACCGCTGGCATCGTTACCGCACCTATTGCGGCCTCGATGCCGATCAGGCTGGCCTCGAAACCGAGTCCGGCGAACCCACGATTTTGAAACCCGCAGGATATTGAGCGGAATGACCGATACGAAAAATCCGGGCGACAAGACACTCCATGTGTCGTCCAAGACGCTTTCATTGAAGCGACCCGTCGAACAGGGCGTGGTGCGTCAGAGCTTCTCCCATGGCCGCTCGAAGGCGGTCGTGGTCGAGACGGTGAAGCGTCGCCCTGTTGGACCGGGCGGAGCGCCGGAGCAGAAGGCTGCGCCGCCACAGGCCGCGGCCCCGGTGACGGCTACGCCGAAAGTGGCCCCTCAAGGTCGTCCGCAACGGGGCGGCCCTTCCTCCAACGCGCCTCGTTCCGGCGTAGTGCTGCGGACGCTCTCCGATCAGGAGCGCGATGCCCGCGCCAGCGCGCTGGCCGATGCGCGCCGCCGCGAGGAAGAGGACCGCAAGCACCAGGAGGAAGAGGCCAAGCGTCGCGCCGAGCGCGAGGTGGCCGAAGCCAAGGAGCGCGCAGCGGCAGAAGCCCGCAAGCAGGAAGAGGATGAGCGTCGCCGCCAGGAAGACGAGCGCAAGCGCGTCGCCGAGAATCAGGCCCGCCGCCGCCTCGGAGAGGAGGCCGCGCCTGCCGCACAGGCTCCGCGTCCGAGCACCGGTGCGGCGCCGCAGGGCGCACGCAGCGAGAGGGGTCCTTCCGACCGCTCCGGCGACCGCGGCTTTGGCGACCGGCCCCGTCCGAGCGGTGACAGACCCCGTCCGGCCGGCGACCGGCCCGGCGGTGATCGCTCGGGACCTCGTCCGGCTGGCGCGGGTCCGCGCCCCGGTTTCGGCGGTCCCCGCAGTGGTGGCGGCACGACCGGAGGTCGTCCGCCGAGCCTGAATCACATGGCCCGTCCCGCTCCCCCGGCCGTGCCCGATCCGACGACGGCCAAGCCCAATACCCGCACGGCTCCGCCAGTGGCGGCCCGCGCCGTCGAAGTGGATGACGAGGACGGTGCGCGCATTGTCCGGCGTCCCGGCGTCGCAGCCAAGCCCGCTGCCCTGCCGAAGACGCCGAAGGCCGCTCCGGGCGAGGAAAGACGGCGTGGCCGCCTGACCGTGACCGCAGCGACCTCGGGCGAGGACGAGCGCACCCGCTCGGTCGCGTCCTTCCGTCGCCGCACGCAGCGCCTGACCGGTCACCGCCAGGTCGAGCAGAAGGAAAAGATCGCCCGCGAGGTGATCATTCCCGAGACGATCACCATCCAGGAACTCGCCAACCGCATGTCGGAGCGGGCCGTGGACGTGATCAAGATGCTCATGAAGCAAGGCCAGATGCACAAGATCACGGACGTGATCGATTCGGACAGCGCCCAGCTGATCGCCGAAGAGCTCGGCCATACGGTGAAGCGCGTTGCGGAATCGGACGTGGAAGAAGGTCTCTTCGACACGCCGGACGTGGACGAGAACCTCGAGTCGCGCCCGCCGGTCGTCACCATCATGGGCCACGTCGATCACGGCAAGACTTCGCTGCTCGACGCCATCCGCAAGACCAACGTGGTCTCCGGCGAAGCCGGTGGCATCACGCAGCATATCGGCGCCTATCAGGTGACCTCGCCGCTCGGCGGCAAGATCACCTTCATCGACACCCCCGGCCACGCAGCCTTCACCGCCATGCGCGCCCGCGGCGCCAAGGTGACGGATATCGTCGTGCTGGTCGTGGCTGCCGATGACGGCGTCATGCCCCAGACGGTAGAGGCGATTTCCCATGCCCAGGCCGCAGGTGTGCCGCTGATCGTTGCGATCAACAAGATGGACAAGCCCGACGCCAATCCGCAGCGGGTCCGTACCGAGCTGCTCCAGCACTCGATCGTCGTCGAGTCGCTGGGGGGCGAAACCCTCGAATTCGAGGTATCCGCCAAGACCGGCCAGGGCCTCGATGTCCTGCTCGAAGGCTTGCAACTGCAGGCCGAAATTCTCGATCTGAAGGCAAATGCGGATCGTTCGGCGGAAGGCACCGTCATTGAGGCGAAGCTTGATCGCGGTCGCGGCCCCGTCGCCACCGTTCTCGTCCAGCGCGGCACGCTGCGCACGGGGGACATCGTGGTGGCCGGCGCCGAATGGGGTCGCGTGCGCGCCCTCATCAACGATCTCGGCAGCTCCGTGAAGGAGGCAGGTCCCTCCGTCCCGGTCGAGGTTCTGGGCTTCAACGGCACGCCCGAGGCGGGCGACCGCGTGGCGGTCGTCGAGTCCGAGGCCCGCGCCCGCGAAGTCACCGAGTACCGTACGCGCCAGAAACGCGAGCGTCAGGCGGCCCGCATGGGCGCAGCCGGCCGCACACTGGCCGACATGATGCGCGATCTGAAGGCCGGAGCAGGCCGTAAGGAATTCCCGCTCGTGGTCCGGGCCGACGTGCAGGGTTCGGCGGAAGCCATCATCGGCGCGCTCGAAAAGCTCGGCACCGAAGAGGTTGGGGCCCGTGTGGTCCAGGCCGGTGTCGGCGGCATCTCGGAATCGGACATCACGCTCGCGGAAGCCTCCGGCGCCATCGTGCTCGGCTTCAACGTGCGCGCCCACAAGGAAGCGCGCGAGGCGGCCGAACGGGCCGGCGTCGAGATCCGCTACTACAACATCATCTACGACCTCGTGGATGACGTGAAGGCGGCGATGTCGGGTCTTCTCGCTCCGACGCTCCGCGAGGAGCGGCTCGGCGAGGCGCAGATCCTCGAAGTGTTCAACGTATCGAAGGTCGGCAAGATCGCCGGCTGCCGCGTCCTCGACGGCGTGGTCCAGCGCGGCGCCCATGTCCGCCTCATCCGCGACAACGTGGTCATCCACGAAGGCCGCTTGAGCCAGCTCAAGCGCTTCAAGGACGACGCCCGCGAGGTCACGGCCGGCCAGGAATGCGGCATGTCCTTCGAGAACTACCAAGACATGCGCGTCGGCGACCTGATCGAGTGCTATCGTGTGGAAGAGGTGAAGCGGTCGCTCTAAGCCCGTTTCCGACCCCTTTTTCAAAGTCTGAAGTCAATCGTCATGGCCGGGCCAAGCCCGGCCATGACCCCTTTTGAATGGTCCGGTTCAACTCCGGAATGTGACGATGGCCAAACGTTTCGAACAAAATACCGGCCCCTCCCAGCGCCAGCAGCGCGTGGCCGAACTCGTGCGCCATGCGCTCGCCGAAGTGCTGTCGCGCGGCGACCTGCAGGACGACGTGCTGACGAAGCACGTCATCACGATTCCGGAAGTGCGCATGTCGCCGGACCTGAAGCTCGCCACCGCCTATGTCATGCCGCTCGGCGGCAGGGACGAACAGGCGGTGATCAAGGCGCTCGACAAGAACAAGAAGGTCCTGCGCCAGGAAGTGGCCCGCCGGGTGAATCTCAAATTCGCGCCGGACCTGCGCTTCCTCCGCGACGAGACCTTCGACGAGGCCGCGCGGATCGATGCCCTGCTGCGCACCGAAAAGGTCGTCCGCGACACGGCCAAACCCTCTCCCGACGACGACAACGACGAGTAAGGTTCATGACGGAAGAACGACCGCAGCGGCGTCCGCAACACGACCGCCCGAAGAAGCGCGACGTCAACGGATGGATCATTCTCGACAAGGGCGTCGGCATGACCTCGACCCATGCGGTCGCAGTGGTCAAGCGCGGCCTCCTGGCCAAGAAGGCCGGCCATGCGGGCACCCTCGATCCGCTCGCCTCCGGCATCCTGCCGATTGCGCTCGGCGAGGCCACCAAGACAGTGCCTTTCGTCATGGACGGGCGTAAATCCTATGTGTTTACCGTCGCCTGGGGCGCGGAGACGAATACGGACGACGCGGAAGGCGAAGTGGTCGGGCGCACGGACCAGGTTCCGGAGCCTGCTTCCATCGAGGCCCTTCTTCCGCGCTTCACGGGCTCGATCCAGCAGGTGCCGCCACGCTTTTCCGCCATCAAGATCCAGGGCGAGCGCGCCTATGACCTCGCCCGCGACGGCGAGGTGGTGGAATTGCAGGCCCGCACCGTGGAGATCGACCGCCTGGCGCTCGTCCACCACGAAGGCAACCGCTCCGTGCTCGAGGCCGATTGCGGCAAGGGAACCTATGTGCGCGCCATCGCCCGCGATCTCGGCCGCGCGCTGGGCTGTCTCGGCCATATCGCGGCCCTCAGGCGCACCCGCGTCGGGCCGTTCACGGAAGCCGATGCGGTAGTGGTCGACGATCTCGCCACCGACCCGGCCGCCTTACGCCCCGTCGAAACGGCCCTGAGCGAAATCCCCTCGATCGCGGTCAGCCGCGACATGGCGGGACGCCTAATGCGCGGCCAGTCGATCATCCTGCGCGGCCGGGAGGCCCCGCTGTCGGGCAAGGTCTACGCCACCTGCAATGGCGTTCTCGTCGCTGTCGGCGACGTGGAGCGCGGCGAATTGGTGCCGCACCGGGTGTTCAATCTGGGGGCGTAAGAGGAAAGCGCTGTTTTTCCTCCCCCTTGCAGGGAGGGATCGAGGGTGGGGGTAGCAAAGTCAAAGCGCGTCTTCATTCGCGTTGATCATGACAGCCGATACCGCGCCTTACCGGGTCGTTCTCTCACCCGGCCGTTCCACCCCACCCTAACCCTCCCCGCAAAGGGGAGGGATTAAGCGGCGCAACCTCTTGGCTCCGCTTCACAATAACGAAATCTCTAGCACTCACACCGTTTTCGTGTATGGTGCGCCCACTTCCGGCAGGCTTGGCCTGCTGGATGCGCCCGAGAGAGCAGACCGCGCTGGACGACATCCCGGCCCGGCCCGTCTCGGGAAAACCGGACCTTCAGCCCTTCCAAAGGGTAAGGTCATTTCTTAAATCCAACTGAAAGGAT
This sequence comes from Microvirga sp. 2TAF3, assembly GCF_052114965.1. NCBI lineage: Bacteria > Pseudomonadati > Pseudomonadota > Alphaproteobacteria > Hyphomicrobiales > Methylobacteriaceae > Microvirga > Microvirga sp. 2TAF3. Next base: position 462,380 of record NZ_JBFRFT010000001.1, read on the forward strand.
TGACGATGTCGATTACGGCTGAGCGCAAGAACGCGCTTATCAAGGAATTCGCTCAAAAGGCCGGCGATACGGGCTCCCCCGAGGTGCAGATCGCCATTCTGACCGAGCGGATCAACAACCTGACCGGCCACTTCAAGACCCACGCCAAGGACAACCATTCCCGTCGCGGTCTCCTGAAGCTCGTGTCCCAGCGCCGCTCCCTCCTCGACTATCTGAAGAAGAAGGAAGAGAGCCGCTACAAGACCACCATCGAGAAGCTCGGCATCCGCCGTTAAGCTTTTCGTTTAACATTCCGTCCGGAGCCCGGCTCCGGACGGCCTCTCGACGCCGGCGGATCGACCCCCGCGTCCTATGAAAAGAGGCGGATGACGCGATGACCATGGCAGGATCGCAAGGGGCTTGCAGAGGCGGGTTCACCCGCTCAAGGAGCCTCTTGCCGTCTTGCTCATGGCATCGAGCCCCCGCCGTGTCATGAAAGACAAAACGATGTTTGATGTTCAACGCGAAGAACTGATCTGGGGTGGGCGCAAGCTCACGCTCGAAACAGGCAAGATAGCCCGTCAGGCCGACGGCGCCGTCGTCGCCACTTACGGCGAGACCACCGTTCTCGCCACCGTCGTCTCGGCCAAGGAGCCGAAGCCCGGCTTCGACTTCTTCCCGCTCACGGTAAATTACCAGGAGCGCACCTATGCCGCCGGCCGCATTCCGGGCGGCTATTTCAAGCGTGAAGGCCGTCCGACCGAGAAGGAGACCCTGGTCTCCCGCCTCATCGATCGCCCGATCCGCCCGCTTTTCGCTGATGGCTACAAGAACGACACCCAGGTCGTCGTGACCGTGCTCTCGCACGATCTCGAAAACGATCCGGATATCGTCGCCATGGTGGCGGCCTCCGCTGCGCTGACCCTCTCCGGCGTGCCTTTCATGGGCCCGGTGGGTGCCGCCCGCGTCGGCTATATCGGCGGCCAGTACAAGCTGAACCCGCCGCTCCAGGAGATGGATGAATCCTCTCTCGATCTCGTCGTCGCCGGCACCGCCGACGCCGTGCTGATGGTCGAGTCCGAGGCCAAGGAACTGGCCGAGGACGTGATGCTCGGCGCCGTGATGTTCGGCCACAAGCACTTCCAGCCGGTGATCGAGGCCGTCATCCGCCTCGCCGAGAAGGCCGCGAAGGAACCGCGCGACTACCAGCCCGCCGACATGTCGGACGTGGAGAAGGCCGTTCTCGACATCGCCGAGAAGGACCTGCGCGAGGCCTACAAGCTCACCAAGAAGCAGGACCGCTACGCCGCCATCGACGCCGTGAAGGCGAAGGTGATGGAAGCGCTGCTTCCGGCCGAAGGCCAAGAAGGTTCTCCGGCCAAGTTCGATCCGGAGAAGGTCAAGTCCGCCTTCAAGGAAGTCCAGGCCAAGGTCGTGCGCTGGAACATTCTGGACGAGGGCAAGCGCATCGACGGCCGCGATCTCAAGACTGTGCGCCCGATCGTCTCCGAAGTCGGCGTTCTGCCCCGCACCCACGGTTCGGCGGTGTTCACCCGCGGCGAGACGCAGGCTCTCGTGGTCGCCACGCTCGGCACCGGCGAGGATGAGCAGTACATCGACCAGCTCGAGGGCACCCGCAAGGAAACCTTCCTGCTGCACTACAACTTCCCGCCCTACTCCGTCGGCGAGACGGGCCGCATGGGCTCGCCCGGCCGCCGCGAAATCGGCCACGGCAAGCTCGCCTGGCGCGCCATCCACCCGATGCTGCCCCCGAGCCACGAGTTCCCCTACACGATCCGCGTCGTGTCGGAGATCACCGAGTCGAACGGCTCCTCCTCGATGGCTTCCGTCTGCGGCGGCTCGCTGGCGCTGATGGATGCGGGCGTTCCGCTTCGCCGTCCAGTGGCGGGCATCGCCATGGGCCTCATCCTCGAGGGTGAGCGCTTCGCGGTTCTCTCCGACATTCTCGGCGACGAGGACCACCTCGGCGACATGGACTTCAAGGTGGCCGGAACGGATCAGGGCATCACCTCGCTCCAGATGGACATCAAGATCGCCGGCATCACCGAAGAGATCATGCGCGTCGCGCTCGATCAGGCCAAGGACGGCCGCGCCCACATCCTCGACGAGATGAACAAGGCCCTCACCGCACCGCGCGCCGAACTCGGCGAGCACGCTCCGCGCATCGAGACCATGCAGATCCCGGTCGACAAGATCCGCGAAGTCATCGGTTCGGGCGGCAAGGTCATCCGCGAGATCGTGGAGAAGACCGGCGCCAAGATCGACATCAACGACGACGGCCTCATCAAGATCGCCTCCGCCGACGGCAAGTCGATCAAGGCCGCCTATAACTGGATCCGCTCCATCGTCGCCGAGCCCGAGGTCAACGTGATCTACGAGGGCACGGTGGTGAAGGTGATGGAATTCGGCGCCTTCGTGAACTTCTTCGGTTCGCGCGACGGTCTCGTCCACATCTCCGAGCTCGCCAAGAACCGCGTCGGCAAAGTCACCGACGTGGTCAAGGAAGGCGACAAGGTGAAGGTGAAGTTCCTCGGCATGGACGAGCGCGGCAAGGTCCGCCTCTCCATGAAGGTCGTCGACCAGGAGACGGGCGAAGACATCACCGAGAAGCTCAAGGCCGAACGCGACGCCGAAAAGGCCAAGCAGGCCGCCGGCGAGTAAGGCTCGAAACCTTCGGGTTCATGAAGGGGCGCGGCGCGAGCCGCGCCCTTTTCATGTAAGAGCCTTTGCAGCCGAGCCGCCTTGATCGGAGATATCGCCTTTCGTATATATGTATATCGAAAGGAATATATCATGTCCTATCTGATCAGGGACGAAGCCGTCTTGCGGAGTCTGCGGGGGTTGGCGAAGCGCCGAAAGGCGACCGTCGCCGACGTCTTAAGAACCGCCGTGGATCGGGAAATCGCCGCGGAACGGGACAAGCTGACGGTTCACGAGAAACTCGCGCCCGTGCTGGCGCGAATCCGCGAGATCTCCAAGCCGTCGCAGACGACCATCGAGGAACAGAAGAAATACTTCGACGATTTGTGGGGCGAAGACGATGTTCGTTGACGCCTCGGCGGTGCTCGCGATTTTTCTCGGCGAGCCCGATCAGGATGAGATCCTCGACCGGCTGGAGAATGCCAATACGCCTTTGACGATCTCCCCGATTGCCGTCGCCGAGATCGTGATGAATTTCGCCGACAAGGGACAAGTCAGCGTCGAACAGGCGGTTGAGGCGACACAGGCCTTCATCAAGGCCCTTAACATCCGCAACGTTCCCATCACGCCGGAGATCGGCATCGGCGCAATCCGGGCTTTCGCCAAATATGGACGCAGGCGCCACAAGGCCAGCCTGAACATGGGCGACTGCTTTTCCTACGCCTGTGCGAAGAACTACTCAATACCGCTGCTCTACAAGGGTAACGATTTCATTCATACGGATCTGAAATAAGGGGCAGCGTCATGACCACCATCACCACCCTCGACGCCCTCGAATCCCTTTATGGCGAGGTCGGGGAAGCCTCGCGCATCAAGGAAACCGACCGGGTCGTGCCGGTCTATCGCGCCTTCATCGAGGCTTCGCCCTTCGCGGCGCTCGCGACGCGCGGGCCTGAGGGTCTCGATTGTTCGCCGCGCGGCGACGGGCCGGGCTTCATCCGGGTGGCGGACGAGAAGACGCTACTTTTGCCCGACCGGCGCGGCAACAACCGTATCGATTCGCTTCGCAACATTGTGCGCGATCCGCATGTGGCGCTGCTTTTCATGATCCCGGGGATCGGCGAGACGTTGCGCGTGAACGGACGCGCCGCGATTTCCGTGGACCCTGCCCTGCTCGAAAGTTTCACCGTCGACGGCAAGGCGCCGAAATCCGTCATCGCGATCAGTGTCGAGACGGTCTATTTCCAATGCGCCCGCGCGATCCTGCGCTCCGAGCTGTGGAACCCGCAAAAGCACGTGGCGCGTAACAGCCTTCCGAGCGCGGGCCAGATCCTCGCGGCCTTGAGCGAGAACCGGTTCGACGGCGAGGCTTACGACGAAGCGCTGCCCGAGCGGCAGAAGACGACGCTTTACTGAGCTTTCATCCTCTACTGCGTTTTCGCGGCCGAAAGCGATTCGGCCGTTTGCAGATGTTTCTGCAGCGCCGGCAGGGTTTCGCTGGCATAACCGGCAACCGGATCGTTCTGCCGTTTGGCCTCTCGCTCGTATTCCGCCACGTCCTTCTTATGATCCGCCACCATATCCTTGATGAATTCACGATCGAAGGCAGCGCCCGAGAGCTTGGAGAGTTTCTGGTAGGTCTCCTTCTGCTCCTTGCTGGGCTCCGTCGGCGGCGTCACGCCCATGGAGCTCGCGACGGACATGGCCTTCTGGTTTGCAGCGGAATGATCCGTCTCGAGCATGCGTCCGAAATTCTTGACGCCGTCGGTGTTGCCCTTCTGCTGGGCGAGCTGGCCCACGGAAACCTCCGCCAGATTTCCCTCGATCGCCTTCTTGAGAAAGGCTTGGTTCGGCGAATCCTTGGCCAGGGCATAGGATGAAACTGACAAAGCGGCGGCAACGGCCAGGCTCACGATCATCGTCTTCGACATGATGCACCTCGTTTCGGAACATGGACTCGGATACGCATCACAGGTGCCCGGTGAACGGCTACAGGCCGAACCGGTTCCCTGTTGTTGAAGAGCCTCGTCGATCCGAAAGAAGTTGGCGCCAAGCCCTTTACGCTGCGCTGCCTAACGGCCAAAAGAACATCCTTTGCGATTGAAAGAGGCACATCATGACGATTCAGCGCATCAAGCCCGGCCAGCGCATGAGCGGCGCCGTCGTTCACGGCAACACCGTCTATCTCGCGGGTCAGGTGGCGGATAAGTCCGCCGGTCAGAGCGTCGCGGAGCAGACCAAGGAAATTCTGTCCATCATCGACGGGCTGCTGGAACAGGCCGGCACCGACAAGTCGAAGCTGCTGATGGTCAATATCTGGCTCACCGACATGTCCACGTTCCAGGAAATGAACGGCGTGTGGGATGCCTGGGTCTCCCAGGGCAACACCCCTGCCCGCGCGACGGTGGAAGCCAAGCTCGCGGCACCTCAGTTCAAGGTCGAGATCGCCGTCATCGCGGCGAAGTAAGCACTGAAAACGAAGCGGGCCCCAAAAGGGGCCCGCTCCAACATTGCGTTCAAGGCTTTCTTACGGACAGGCGTGACGCAGCCCGTCATAGCCGAGATAGGTTCCCGACGCCGGATCGTAGGATTTGAAGCGCTGGGCGCAATAGGCCACCGCGCCGTTCGGCGACGTGTAGACGGGCGCCGCCTGGCTCTGGGCGATGGCGCCGCCGATGATCGCGCCGGTCGCGAGACCGATGGCGCCGGCCGCGGCCGCCGAACCGTAATCGCGGCGATAATAGCCGGGACGGCCGTAATAATAGCCGCGCCCGTAGTAGGGACGCGCTACATAGCCCGGCCGGCCATACCAGCCATTACGGTCGCGCCATTGCGAATAGCTTGTCTGCAAGTCACCGTTCTGCAGAGCCATGAGAGGCTTGGTGGCCTGAGGCCTGGCAACCTGAGGTTTGGCAACCTGAGGTTTGGCGGCCTGTGTCGATTGTGCCTGGGCCGGCTTCGCATCGGCCAGAACGGCCGCCGAGCCCAAGGCCAATGTTGCGGCAACAGCCATCAGTACTTGACGCATAGCAAACTCCTTCCTGCATCATCGAACGTCTTTTGAAAGAACCCGTTCCCTATGGCAGGAAGAAATGTCCCGAAACTCGCAGTTTTGTGAGTTTAAGGACATTGTTGCAGATCGACCGCTATTTTTCCGCAAGAAGATCGTGACGCTGTACAGATATCAAAGCTTGCCGCACCGGGTTTGGAGCTGGAATTAAACATCGTTCAACTGAAAGGCGAGGAATCCGTTCGGATTCCTCGCCTCGATCATTCATGTTCTCCTTGAAGCATGACCCTTTCCAAAAATCGGTTTCAGATCATGCTCGCTTGAGTCCGCTCTCAGGGGCAGCGACGCTGCCGGCCGTCGTAACCGGTATAGGTTCCGGTCGCCGGATTATAGGACCTGAAGCGCTGGGCGCAGTAGGCTGAGGTACCCTGCGCCGCGATGCTGCCCGTCACCAGTCCCGCTGCGGCAGCGCCGTAATACGGACGATAAGTGCCGTAATAGGGACGGTAATACGCGCCACGGTAATAGGGACGGCCATAGCCGTATCCATACCGGTACCCATAGGGCCGGCCATAGCCGTATCCGTACCGGTACCCATAGGGCCGCGCCACTCCCGCGCGGTAGACGCCGGTGCGGTAACCGCCGCGATAGGCTGCCCCCCGGTACGCTCCGCGATACCCTCCCCTATGAACGGCGGCGCGGCCGCCATGATAACCGCCGACGCGCCGCACAGCGGCATAGCGCGTCGTCAACTGGTCCTGTTCAAGGAGTTGCAACAGGTTCTGTTTCGTCAAGGAAGCCGCTTGGGAGGCGGGTTGGGATGCCACTTGGGCGGAGGCCGTATTGGCGAGGAAGGATGCCGGGAGAAGCACGGCTGTGGCCAAGGCGGCAATGATCAGCTTTCGCATGGAATCGCTCCTTTCATTGCGCATTTCGCCATGGGCGAGCGTTGCGTCACGAGGACGCGACGCTCTGATAAAACCGATGGGCCTGCCCAAAGGTCCATCAAGATAGCGTCAACGGCAAAGATGCTCCCGCCCGTCAGTCCCCCAAAAGGTATTGGATTCCGGGTTATAGGTGGGATAGCGGCGCGAGCAGTAGCTGATCCAGGTCTGACCGGGCCAGTCCGGATAGGCGTTGGTGTGAAGCGGTCCGGTCGGCGTCGCCACGCCTCCCGTAGTGGTGGGCTCCTCGTAGCCCCTCGGATACCCGTATTCATAGCCGTAGGGATTGGTGGGGCTGTAATATCGCTGCGTCCGGGATCGCGGCGCGGTGTACTGTGCGTAAGCTGCGCTCCGGGTCAGGGTGGCGATCTTCTCGGGCGAGAAGGTCTGCGCAGAGGCAGACGCCGGTAACAGGGATACGCTCCCAAGGGCTGCCGCCGCCAGGGTTGTGAGAAGGGCCTTCATGGGAAGTCTCCTTGGACCGTGCGGGACACGAGGTCTTCCTTCGGACATAGTTCCGTTCCGCAAGCTCCGAACTGCCGTCATTCATCAGGATCGTTTCGATGAACGGATGGGCAGATCGCAACGACGGATTCCGCACGTCCGAAAAGTTTCTAGGGAATCCTCTCTCGGGTCGTTGACCTGCATCAACGACATGGCGCTTACCGCCGGCTGCGTCGTTGTGACCTGAAAATTAGCTTAAGTCCGGTCCCGTATTCTTAGAAACGGAACCGGGACCTCGTCTCTCGACGCACAGTCTCTTCGAAGATTCAGTTCCTGCTTGTCCCGCTCATCTCCTTAGAGAATGAACCGGCTGAGGTCCGTATTCTTGGCCAGGCTTTCCACCTCGCCGCGCACATAGGCCGCATCGATGGTGACCGCCTCGCCGGAGCGGTCGGGAGCCGTGAAGGAGACATCGTCGAGCACGCGCTCGAGCACCGTCTGCAGCCGTCGCGCGCCGATATTCTCGACCGAGTTGTTCACGTCGAACGCCACCTGCGCCAAGGCGTCGATGGCATCGTCCGTGAAGACGAGTTCCACGCCTTCCGTCCGCATGAGGGCGACGGTCTGCTTAATGAGGCTCGCTTCCGTCTCGGTCAGGATGCGCTTGAAATCCTCCACCGTCAGCGGCGACAACTCCACGCGAATCGGCAGGCGGCCCTGCAATTCGGGCAGGAGGTCCGACGGTTTCGACACGTGGAACGCGCCCGACGCGATGAAGAGGATGTGATCCGTCTTCACCGGCCCGTATTTGGTCGCGACCGTCGTGCCTTCGATGAGGGGCAGGAGATCCCGCTGCACGCCCTCGCGGGAAACGTCGCCGCTGGCGCGGCCCTCGCGGGCGCAGATCTTGTCGATCTCGTCGAGGAACACGATGCCGTTGTTCTCCACTTGCCGGATCGCCTCTTGCACGATGGCGTCCTGATCGAGGAGCTTGTCGGATTCCTCCGTGACCAGCGGCTCGTAGGCCTCGCTCACCGTGGCGCGGCGCATCTTGGCGCGGCCTCCGAAGGCCTTGCCGAACATGTCGCCGAGATTGATCGCGCCGACGGACGCGCCCGGCATGCCGGGGATCTCGAACATCGGCATTCCCTGCCCGCCGCTCGACTGCACCTCGATTTCGATTTCCTTGTCGTCGAGTTCGTTGTCGCGCAGCTTGCGCCGGAAACTCTCGCGCGTCGCGGCGCTCGCCGTCGTGCCCACCAGCGCATCGAGCACGCGCTCCTCCGCCGCCAGATGGGCCTTGGCCTGGACCTGCTTGCGGCGCTCGTCGCGCACGAGGCCGATGCCGACCTCCACCAGATCGCGCACGATCTGCTCCACGTCGCGGCCCACATAGCCGACTTCGGTGAACTTCGTCGCCTCGACCTTGATGAAGGGCGCATTGGCGAGCCGCGCCAGGCGGCGGGAGATCTCGGTCTTGCCGCAGCCGGTGGGCCCAATCATCAGGATGTTCTTGGGCGCCACTTCCTCGCGTAAGGAACCATCCAGCTGCTGACGCCGCCAGCGGTTGCGCAGGGCGATCGCGACGGCGCGCTTGGCCTCGTACTGGCCGACGATGTGGCGGTCGAGTTCGGAAACGATTTCACGGGGGGAGAAGGAGGTCATTCTGTTTCCAGCGTCTCGATAACGATGTTGGAGTTCGTATAAACGCAGATCTCGGCGGCAATATTGAGCGAGCGGCGCACGATGGCCTCCGCGTCGAGGCCCGAATCGTCGAGCGCACGGGCGGCCGCAAGGGCGTAATTGCCGCCCGAGCCGATCGCCATGATGCCGCCCTCCGGCTCCAGCACGTCGCCCGAGCCGGAAAGGAGCAGGCCCACCTCCTTGTCGGCGACGAGCATCATCGCCTCCAGGCGGCGCAGGTATCGGTCCGTACGCCAGTCCTTGGTCAGCTCGACGCAGGCGCGGGTGAGCTGGCCCGGATATTGTTCGAGCTTGCCTTCCAGGCGTTCGAACAGGGTGAACGCATCCGCGGTCGAGCCGGCGAAACCGCCGATCACGCCGCCCTTGGCGAGCCGGCGGACCTTCTTCGCGTTGCCCTTCACGATGGTCTGGCCGAGGCTGACCTGACCGTCGCCGCCGATGACGACGCGGCCTCCCTTTCGGACCATGAGGATCGTGGTGGCATGCATGCTGGGAGGGGTATTCTCGGACAAAGGGGCGACTCCGGCGGGGAATGAGACTGACTTAATCATCTTGTCCCCAAAAGCAACGCGGGTAGCGTTTCTCGCTCCAGCTTGATAGAAGGCGCCGTCACAAACGCGCCGTCTCTTGCACGAAGGATTTTCATGATGCGCGCCGCGAGCGTCAGCCGTCGCACCGCCGAGACCGATGTCGCCGTGTCGATTGCCCTCGATGGCACCGGCAAGGCCGAGATCGCCACCGGGGTGGGCTTTCTCGACCATATGCTCGAACTCTTCGCCCGCCACGGTCTCTTCGACCTCTCCGTGAAGGTGAAGGGCGACCTGCATGTGGACCAGCATCATACGACGGAAGATACCGGCATCGCGCTCGGACAGGCGATCGTGCAGGCATTGGGCGACAAGAAGGGCATCACCCGCTACGCCGATATCCACCTGCCGATGGACGAGACGCTGACCCGCGTCGCGCTCGATATTTCCGGCCGTCCGTTCCTGGTGTTCAAGACCGCGTTCCCGACGGAAAAGATCGGCGTGTTCGACACCGAGCTGGTGCGCGAGTTCTTCCAGGCCCTTGCGATCAATGCCGGGCTGACCCTGCATGTGGAGACGCTCTACGGCGAGAACAGCCATCATATCGCCGAGAGCTGCTTCAAGGGGTTGGCGCGGGTCCTGCGCCACGCCGTTTCCGTGGACCCGAAGGAGGGGGGCCGCGTTCCCTCCACCAAGGGAACGCTCTAGATCTTAAGTCTTCCAGGTTTCGCAAAACCTGGAAAAAGGCTCGAGATCGTCGGCAGACCGCCTTTTCCGGCTCCTCGAAGGAAATCCCTTCGCCGGAAAGGCATCTCAAGGAACTGCGCCATGACCACCTATACCCTGCACCTCCCACGCGATGCGCGGCCGGGTGATCCGGCGGCTCTGGACGAGGCGGAAATCGTGAAGGACGGCTTCTCCTGGGGCGCCTTCTTCTTCACTGTCCTCTGGTTTTTCTTCCACCGGCTGTGGCTCGCCGGGTTGATCGTCCTCGTGGCTCTCGCGGCCTTCAATGCGGGGCTGAACCTCATCGGCGTGAATCCCTTCGCCGGCTTCGTCGCAGAGGTGCTTCTGTCGGTCCTGATCGGCCTTGAGGCAAACAGCCTCAGGCGCTGGACCTATGAGCGCCGTGGACGTCCGCTCGCCGATGTGGTGATTGCCTCCAGCAAGGACGAGGCGGAGGCCAAGGCCTTCGCGCGCTGGCTGCAGCGGCCGGCGCCGTCCCGTATTCCTGTTTCTTCGCCCGTTTCTTCGCCGCTCTCGTCGGCCATCCGTCCCAGCCGGGGGGTGGAACCGGTGATCGGCCTGTTTCCCGATGCGGAGCGTCCCCGGTGAGCGTTGTTATCGTCGATTACGGTTCGGGCAATCTGCACTCCGCCGCGAAAGCCTTCGAGCGCGCCGCGCGGGAGGCGGGGCTTCCCGAGACCGTCACCGTGAGTTCGGATCCGGATCTGGTCGCCAAGGCGGACAGGATCGTGCTGCCGGGCGTCGGCGCCTTCGCCGATTGCCGCCGCGGCCTCGACGGGGTTCCGGGCATGGTCGAGGCGCTGAATCGCCGCGTGCGGGAGGAGGGCCGTCCCTTCCTCGGCATCTGCGTCGGCATGCAGCTCATGGCGAGCCGCGGCCTCGAATACGTGACCTCGCAGGGGCTCGACTGGATCCACGGCGACGTGAAGGCGATCACGCCGAGCGATCCCGATTTGAAAATCCCGCATATGGGCTGGAACACCCTGGACCGGCTTAAAACCCATCCGGTTCTGGACGGCATCGCCACGGGTCCGGACGGGCTGCATGCCTATTTCGTCCATTCCTATGCACTTGAACCCGCCGATGCGGGCGATGTCGTCGCCACCGCCGATTACGGCGGTCCGGTGACCGCCATCGTCGCCAAGGACAATGTCGTCGGCACCCAGTTTCACCCCGAGAAGAGCCAGGCCCTCGGCCTCAGGCTCATCGCCAATTTCCTAAGGTGGAGTCCGTGATTCTTTTTCCCGCCATCGACCTGAAGGAGGGCCGCTGCGTCCGGCTGATTCAGGGCGATATGGACCAGGCAACCGTGTTCAACGACGATCCGGCGGCGCAGGCCGCCGCCTTCGAGGCCCAGGGCTTCGAATGGCTGCATGTGGTCGATCTCGACGGCGCCTTCGCCGGCAAGCCGATGAACGCCGCGGCGGTCGAAGCGATCCTCAAGCGCATCAGGATCCCGGTGCAGCTAGGCGGCGGCATCCGCGACATGAAGACGGTGGAGGGCTGGCTCTCGAAAGGCGTCGCCCGCGTCATTATCGGCACAGCGGCGGTGCGCGATCCGGCCTTCGTGCGCGAGGCGGCGCGGCTCCATCCCGGCAAGGTCGCGGTGGGCATCGACGCCAAGGACGGGCTCGTCGCTGTCGAAGGCTGGGCCCAGACATCGACCCTGACGGCGGAAGAGCTCGGACGCCGCTTCGAGGACGCTGGCGTCGCGGCCATCATCTACACCGACATCGCCCGCGACGGCATTCTCAAGGGCCTCAACATGCCCATGACCTTGGCCCTGGCGCGTGCGGTGAAGATCCCGGTGATCGCCTCCGGGGGGCTCGGCTCCATGGCCGATATCGAGCGGCTGACGCAGCCCGATTGCGCCATCCTCGGCGGCGCGATTTCCGGCCGCGCCCTTTACGACGGACGCATCGACCCGGACCAGGCGCTGGCTTTGCTGCGTACGGCGCGCCGGGAGAATGCATGATGCTGAAGGTTCGCCTCATTCCCTGCCTCGACGTGAAGGACGGGCGCGTCGTCAAGGGCGTGCAATTCGTCGACCTGCGCGACGCGGGCGATCCGGTCGAGGCCGCGAAGGCCTATGACGCGGCGGGCGCCGACGAGCTCTGCTTTCTCGACATCACCGCAAGCCACGAGGCGCGCGGCATCCTGCTCGACGTGGTGCGGCGCACGGCGGAAGCCTGCTTCATGCCGCTCACCGTCGGCGGCGGCGTGCGTACGGTGGAGGATATCCGCAAGCTCCTGCTCGCCGGGGCCGACAAGGTGTCGATTAACACCGCCGCGGTGAAGAACCCGGATTTCGTGCGCGAGGCGGCGGAAAAGTTCGGCAATCAATGCATCGTCGTCGCCATCGACGCCAAGAAGGTGTCGGGGGAGGGTGAGGCGCCGCGCTGGGAAATCTTCACCCATGGCGGGCGCAACGCCACCGGCATCGATGCCATCGCCTTCGCGAAACAGGTGGCGGATCTCGGCGCGGGTGAGCTTCTCGTCACCTCCATGGACCGGGACGGTACTAAGGGCGGCTACGATCTCGCGCTCGTGCGCGCCATTTCGGATGCGGTCTCGGTGCCGGTCATTGCCTCGGGCGGCGTCGGCAATCTCGACCATCTGGTCGACGGAATCCGCGAGGGCCATGCCAGCGCCGTGCTGGCCGCCTCGATCTTCCATTTCGGCACGCATACCATCGGCGAGGCAAAAGGCTATATGGCCAAGGCCGGACTGAAGATGCGGCTGGACGAGCCTGCTCGTGCCTGACCGACCTCGAGAGGATCTCTACTGATGCGTATCGCCTGCCTGCACACTGCAGAGAGCAACATCGCCGTTTTCGAAAATGCCGCGAAGAGCGATGCCTTCGCACATGTCGTTCTCACGCACACAGTTCGCCCCGATCTGCTGGCAAAGGTCGAGCAAAGTGGTTTCACCACGCTGCTGGAGTCGGAGACGGTTGCGGTGCTGCTGAAACTCGCCACTAGTGCTGACGCGGTGATCCTGACCTGTTCGAGCATCGGCCCCGCCGCCACGGCGGCCGCGCAGGCCCACATCCCGGTTCTGCGCGTGGATGAGGCTTTGGCGCATGCAACAGCCGGAAGCGGCAAATCGGCAATCGCGCTCTGCGCCGCACCAACCACACTGGAACCGACCCGCATTCTTTTTGAAGCCGCGGCGCAGGCAACCGGCGCAAGGGTGGAGATCAGGCTCGTCCCCAAGGCCTGGGACCTGTTCAAGGCTGGAGACCGGGACAGCTATCTAAAAATGATCGCGGAAGCGGCGGATTGCGCCTTCGAGGAAGGCTTTGAGCTTGTTGCCCTAGCGCAAGCTTCGATGATGGCGGCGGCCGATCTGTGCCGCGCAGGACAGCCTCTGACAAGTCCTAGCGCAGGGCTAAGCGCTGCTGTTGTAGCGGCTGGCCAAGCCGAAGCGGCTTAATCGCGCTGGAAGGATAGCCTCATGACCACCTTCACGCTCCAAGATCTCACCCGCATCGTCGCCGAGCGCGCGGCGGCTCCTGCCACGGAGTCTTACACCGCCAAGCTTCTCGCGGATGGCCCTGCCAAGGCGGCCAAGAAGCTGGGAGAGGAGGCGGTGGAAGCGGCCATCGCGGCTGTGCAGGGCGACCGGCAGAACCTCACCGCCGAGGCAGCCGATGTGCTGTATCATCTTTTGGTCGTGTTGCAGGGCGCGCACATTCCGCTAAGTGACGTCATGGCCGAACTGGAGCGCCGCACCGCGCAATCAGGTTTGGCCGAGAAGGCCGCGCGCAAGCCTTAAAAGCCCGAAAGGGGATATTCATGGATCAGCGCAACGCGGTGTCCTTCGACGAGGACAACCTTTCCCCGTATCGGGTCTTCAACCGCGAAGAATGGGCGAAGCTGCGCGCCGACGCGCCGATGACGCTGACCGCCGACGAGGTGTTGCAGCTGCAATCCCTCAACGATCCGATCTCTCTCGACGAGGTCGCGGCGATCTATCTGCCTCTGTCGCGCCTGCTCTCCCTCTACGTCGCGGCGACTCAAGGGCTGTTCAAGGCGACGCAGCGCTTCCTGCTCGCCGAGAAAGAGGCCAAGGTTCCCTATATCATCGGCGTCGCGGGCTCGGTGGCGGTGGGCAAATCCACCACGGCCCGCGTGCTGAAGGCGCTTCTCGCCCGTTGGCCCAACACGCCGAAGGTCGATCTCGTCACCACGGACGGTTTTCTTCTGCCCAATGCGGAACTGACGCGACTCGGCCTGATGGAGCGCAAAGGTTTTCCGGAGAGCTACGACACCGGCGCGCTCCTGCATTTTCTCGCCGACATCAAGGCGGGCAAGCGCAATGTGCGCGCGCCGCTCTATTCGCACCTCGTCTACGATGTGGTGCCCGGCGAGGAGACGGTGGTCGACAGGCCGGACATTCTCATCGTCGAGGGGCTCAACGTGCTCCAACCGGCGCGCATGCCGAAGGACGGCACCGCCATCCCCTTCGTGTCCGATTTCTTCGATTTCTCAGTCTATATCGACGCCGACGAGGCCGACCTGCACCGCTGGTACGTGAACCGCTTCCTGCGCCTGCGCCATACCGCCTTCCGCGATCCGCTCTCGTTCTTCCGCCGCTATGCGGAACTGCCCGAGGACGAGGCCATCGCCACCGCCGACGGCCTATGGAACCGCATCAACCTGGTGAACCTGCGCGAAAACATCGTGCCGACCCGCCAGCGTGCGAGCCTGATCCTGAAAAAAGGCGCCAGCCACCGGATCGAGACCGTGGCGCTGAGGCGCTTGTAAAACACCGCCCTATGTCCTCCCCCGGATCTCGGGTGTTCTCGAGATCCGCTTCATCCTGCGCAAGTTCATCCTGCGCAAGTCGGGAACACCGACTTGCGGCGGGGAGGGAAGGCGCTGTTTCTTAACCCAGAAGCCCTTCCTGGCGGGCCATGTCCCGCAAGTCCGCCTGCGGCCGCGCACCGAGATGGCTGATGATCTCGGCTGCGGCGAGGCCGCCGAGGCGGGCGCAATCGACGAGGTCGAGCTCCTGGGTCAGGCCGGCGAGGAAGCCCGCGGCGAACAGATCGCCCGCGCCGGTGGTGTCGACCACGCGCGCGACGGGGAAGGCGGGAACAGCGCGGGTTTCGCCGCGGGTGACGACCATCGCGCCCTCGGCCGAGCGGGTGACGATTCCGAGCAGCTTTTCCTCGCGCAGGGCCGCGAGCGCGCTGTCCGGATCGGACGTGCCGTAGAGGCTCTGCAATTCATGGATGTTGGCGAAGAGGATATCGAGGCTGCCGTCGCGCATGAGGCCGAGGAATTCGTCCCGGTAGCGGTCGACGCAGAAGGCGTCGGACAGGGTCAGCGCCACCTTGTTGCCGGCCTGGTGGGCGATCTTCACGGCTTTCCGGAAAGCCTCCTTCGCCGCCGGCGGATCCCAGAGATAACCTTCGAGATAGACGATGGAAGAGGCCTGCACCGTCTCAGGCTTCACGTCATCGGGGGTGAGGTTCTGGCACGCGCCGAGATAGGTATTCATGGTGCGCTCGCCATCCGGCGTCACCAGGATGAAGCTGCGGGCGGTGGCCGGGCCGTCATCGGCGAAAGCGACGTCGTAATGGACGTCGATGGTCTTGAGATCATGCGCGAAATGACGGCCGGTCTCGTCGTTCTTCACCTTGCCGATGAAGCCCGCCTTGACGCCGAGCGCCGCAACGCCCGCCGCCGTGTTGGCCCCGGAGCCGCCCGAGACGATGATTGCCGGCCCCATGTCGCGGTAAAGCTCTTCCGCCCGCGCTTCATCGATGAGCTGCATCGCGCCCTTGTGGACATTCTTTTTGACGAGAAAGGCTTCATCCGTATGGGCCAGCACGTCAACGATGGCGTTGCCGAGCGTGAGCACGTCGATGCGGGTATGGGACATGGTGAACCGGGGAAATGAAAGAACGGAACGGCGCTTTCGCATCCGCAGCCGTGACGGTCAAGGGCCGGGGCTTTCACCAAGAGCTTTCGCACCGCGCCGCATGTCCCGGACGCTCACGCAAGAGGCAGGGCTTGTGGACCCGCGAGGCGTAATTTCCGATAAGACCGTTTATGGAACAGGGGAAGCCTCGGTCTCTGGCGGAGACAGCCTTAACCGGCCATTGTCACGATCAAAGGTCCGTTTCGGGTTGCGATAACGGTATGTTCGTACTGAACGGTAGGGGCCTCGGGGCTGCTGTAGAGCGTCCATGGATCATCCCCATCCTCGGCCCACTCCGCGCCAAAGGACAGGAATGGCTCGACGGTGAACACCAAGCCGTCGCTCATGATGCGACGTTCGGAGGAGTCGGGCCATGTTGCGATCTCTGTCGGCTCCTCATGGAGCGATAAGCCGACACCGTGACTGGCAAGGTTCCTGACGAGACTGTAACCGTTTTTTCGCGCAAAGGTCCCGATGGCTTGACCGATGCCGGCAATCGGTTTGCCGGCTCCAACCTGCCGCAGGCCCGTCCACATGGCCCGCCGACCATCCCTGCAAAGACGTTCAATCGAGCGGGTTACGGGCGGAACGGCGAACGAGGCTCCCGTATCCGCAAAGAAGCCGTTCTTCTCGGCTGAAACGTCGATGTTGACCAGGTCGCCACGCTCGATCCGTCGGGCACCCGGGATGCCATGAGCGATCTCCTCGTTCACACTGATGCAGGTCGCCCCAGGAAAGGCGTAGGCCAACTCCGGAGCCGGACGCGCGCCTTCAGCCTCCAGGAGCTTTCGCCCGATCTGGTCGAGTTCAGAGGTGGTCATGCCCGGCTCAAGGGCCTTCCCCATCGCTTCGAGGGTATTGGCGACGATACGCCCGACCTCTTTCAGGCGGGTGAGGTCGTTGTCATTCGAGATTGTCATATCAGGCTCTTCCGAAAGCCCGGACATAACGCTTGTGAACTCGACTTACAAACGACAGAACCAAAGGCGAGTCCACATCCTCCATTCCGGCGGTCGAAGTAGCCTCCTCACGGTCCGGGCGAGGAATCGTAGGCTGCGTCCTGCGGGGCCTGGACGGGGGTGACCGCCCGCCGCTCCCTTTCCTGCGCATTGTCGAGGATCGCGAGCATATCCTCAACATCGTCCTCCGACAGGTTGCCGATCTCGCGCGCGAGGCGGTTGGCGAAGAGGGTTGCGCGGTGGTTCGTGTTCGAGGTGTCGATCTTCACCCGGGGGTCGGAGAGATCGGCGAGGCGGGCCAATTCGTCGGCCTCGTCCCAGATGATGTTGAAATATTGCAGGACGCCCTGAATGAGCGTCCAGGTGGGCTTGCCGCGCTCGCCGCGCTCCAGAGCCGAAAGATAGGCGCTCGATACGCCTAAATGCGCGGCCATGTCCTTCAACATCAATCCGCGCTCGCGGCGAAGCTGCCGCACCCGTTCACCGAAAGGAGTCATCCGTTCATCCCACGCCGCGCCTACGGCGAAGCCTGACATAGAGTGCACCGGATCCGCCGTGATGGGGAGAGGCTTCCTCGAAGCCGATCACAAGAGATCTGAGATCGGGAAGCCGCAGCCAATGGGGAACCATCCTGCGAAGAACGCCGCGCTCGTCGAACAGGCCGCCATCGGCGCCGGCGCCGCCCTTGCCGGTGATGACGAGAACGAGCCCGTGGCCCGCGCCCTGCGCTCTATAGAGAAACCTCAACAGCGCCTCATGCGCCTCGCCCTGGCGCATGCCGTGGAGATCGATAATGCCGTCGACGGCCCTGGTGCCGCGCCGGAGAGCCTGCAGGGTCTTGCGCTCGACGGGGGCCAGCGGCGGAAGCGTCGCCTTGGGACTGGCCAGCGGCAGGGGCGCGGGCTTGAGGCCCGTTTCCGGCTTGGCCTCGGTGAGGGTCTCTTCTGCCTCCGGCTCAACGGGAAGGGTCCTGCCCTTCATCGGCGCGACGCCCCGGGCCACATGGGCCCAGAGCCGCCTCTCCTCGGCGTTGAGCTGGCGGGAGCGTCGGCGCTTGGTCATGACGAGGTTTTGGGCTGCAGAACCACGAAGCGCACGGGATGGCGCAGGAGCCCGGCCCGCGTCCCGGCCTCGGGACCGCTGCCGAAATAGAAATCGCCCCTGGCCGGGCCGACGATGGCCGATCCCGTATCCTGCGCGATCATGAGCCGCTGCAAGGGTTCGGTCCGGTCGAGGGTGACGGGAAGCCGGCCGTCGAGCCAGAAGGGCAGGCCATAGGCCCAGAGCGAGCGGTCGACCGCGAGAGAGCGGCCCGGAATCAGCGGAATGCCCGCGCCACCGATAGGGCCGTCCTCCTCCACCAGCTCACTCGCTTCGCGGAAGAAGATGTAGGACAGGTTCTGCCGCATCAGTGCGCGGGCCGGCTCGGGATGGTCCTTAAGCCAGCCCATGAGCTTTTCCAGCGTCATGGTTTCGAGATCCATCTCGCCCCGCTGCACCAGCAGGCGGCCGATGGAGGTGTAGGGCCGGCCGTTGCGCCCGGCATAGGCCACGCGCATCACCGAGCCGTCGGTCAGGCGGATGCGAGCCGAGCCCTGGACATGGATGATGAACGCCTCGCCCGGTTCGCGCAGATAGACCACCGGCTTCGCCAACGAGCCGAGTGCCCCGTCCTCGATGGCGGCGCGGTCGGGATAGGGCTCGTAGCCTTCGGCGGTGCGCCGGGCCGCCTGCAGATCCGGATCGAGGCCGGACAGGGTCTCACCCTGGGGAATCGTGACGAGATTGTCCGGGCGGGCGAGGAGGGGCACCGTATAGCGGGAATCCCGCGTCCGGGAGCCCTCGAATTCCGGCTCGTAATAGCCGGTGAGGAAGCCGTCTCCCGAGAGGGGCTTCACCGCGAAGGGCTGAAAATGCGTCTCGAAGAAGCGGCGCGCCTCGGCACCGGACGGCGCGCCGACGCTCAAGGCCTTGCGGCAGATTGCGATGAGGCCGGCCTGCTGCTTCTGCGCCGGGCGGAGTTCGGGACCTTGCGCATCAAGGGCTTGGCAGGAGCGGCGGAAGGCCTCGAAGGCTGCGGCGTGATCGTCCCGCGCCCAGCCGTCGAGATCGGAAAAGGCCAGGGGCTCAAGGCGCGCCTTGCCGGACAGCGAAGATGCGGCCTCCGGGGAAGACATGATCAGAATCCATGAGAGAAGGCCGAAGACGAGCCGTCCGGAGCCTCGGACCCAAAAGTGGAGTCCACTTTTGGGATCGATTCGATGCTCTCTCCTTGAATGAGCGCATCGTTCTGTGCGGAAAACCGCGTCCCCTTTTCCGCACGACGCGCTAGCATGCCTCATTGCCCCGCTTCGGTCGCGACAAGCTGCCAGTTCGGGTCGCGGCTGCCGAGGGCGCGGGAGAAGGTCCACATATCGGTGACGTCGACGACCGTGTCCGGGCTTCCGTCCACGACCGCGCCCGAAGCGTCGCGGGTCGCGGTGATGAGCTTGGAGAGGAAGCGGACCACGATCTGGGCATTGTTCTTGCCCTGAACCTCCGCCCCGGCCATTTCGGCCTTGTCGATGGAAACGAAGGTGGTCTCGACCTTCTCGCCCCGGCGCTCGCGCTCGGTGATGGCGCGCTCGAAGCCCTCATAGACATCCTTCGAGAGAAGGTCCTTGAGGGTCTTGCGGTCGCCTTGGGCGAAAGCGGTGACGATCATCTCGTAGGCCGCCTTGGCGCCTTCGAGGAAGGTGGCGGCGTCGAAGGAGGGCTCGGCACGGGCGATCTCGTCGAGGCTCTTCGCCATCGGCGTGCCGGGCTCGGCAAAATCCTTCCAGCGCTCGGCGGGAGGCGTCGCAGGCTCGGGCCGGGCGCCGTTGGTGCCGGGCAGCCGCACCACATTGTCCTGCTCGGCCTTCGAATTGCCGGGCTTCAGGGGGGGAACGTCGCGACGGGCGAGGGGATCGAACGGCGGCGGTTGCTCGTTGCCTGTCTTCTGGCCCAGCACCGAACGGAGGCGCCAGACTACGAAAACGGCGAGAACGATGAAAATGAGGGTCGTGATGTCGAAGGAATCCTGCATCGTCGATCCGTTATCGGCCTGCTTCATTCCGGCGAACGAATCCTGCCGGGCTTATGCCCCCGTCAATGCGAAGGCGTGATCCTCAGCATATGGGGCTTAAGGGTCGTAACATCCACCTCCTGCCGGGACAAGCGAGGTAAACAGCCCAAACTTGTTCCTGAAAGGGAAGCATGGTAGCGCGAAGATCGACGGCCCGTTGCCGATCCGGCGCTTTTTGAGGCGCTCCCTCCGGGCTCGACCGATTCCTCTCTCTTCTCTCTCTTCGGAGCATGAAACCATGGCCGACACCCCGGCAAACAACGGAGCGCAGGAAGGCGTCATGCCCTCGCTCAACGCCCTCGCTCAATACTGCAAGGATTTCTCGTTCGAGAACCCGAACGCGCCCCGCTCCCTGCAGTCGCAATCGGAAGGCCCGCAGATCAACCTGCAGGTCAACGTGAACGCCAAGCAGCTCGCCGAGGCCGATTTCGAAGTCGACCTGACCCTGGAAGGCGATGCCAAGATCGGCGGCAAGGACGTGCTGTTCGCGTTCGAGCTGACCTATTCCGGCGTGTTCCGTATCCAGAACATCCCGCAGGACCAGGTGCATCCGGTCGTGATGATCGAATGCCCGCGCCTGCTCTTCCCCTTCGCCCGCCAGATTGTGGCCGACGCGGTGCGCAATGGCGGCTTCCCGCCCCTCTATATCGATCCGATCGATTTCGTGGCGCTCTATCGCCAGCGCGCCGCCGAAATGCAGGCACAGCAGGGCGCCGGCCAGACCCTGTCGTAAGAACTTGTACTTCTCCGGCGGACGCGGTCTCCGCTCCGCCGGATCGTGCTCGAGAGCCGATTTCCCTTTTCGTGGAATCGGCTCTTTTCTTTTGCCTGGACGCATTTCCTACGGCGAACCGGATCCAGTTCGCCTGAAAATGCTCTAATCGGACGGATTCTCGCCGATATAGTCGCGCCAGAGCGGCGTCCCGCCGAGCGACTGGATGAATGCCTCATGGGCGGCCTTCTCGGCATCCGTCAGACGCGAGATCATGGTTCGCGGCCGCGCCTCCCGGGATGCGGCCGCTTCCGTCTGGAGGCCACGGCTCTGGCGGCCTGCGGGCTGCATGGAGAGATCGAATCCCACCTGCTTGCCGCCAATCAGCTCGATATAGACCTCGGCCAGGATTTCCGCATCGAGCAGCGCCCCGTGCTTGGTGCGCTTCGAATTGTCGATGCCGTAACGGGAGCAGAGCGCATCGAGGTTGTTCGCCGCGCCGGGATGCTTGCGCCGCGCCATCGAGAGGGTGTCGACCACATCCGCGAGCACGAAGGGCTTGTGGCCGGTGCGGGCGAATTCCGCATTGAGGAAGCCTATGTCGAAGGCGGCATTGTGAATCACCAGCCGCCCGTCGCCTACGAATTCCATGAATTCGTCCACGATGGCGGCAAAGACCGGCTTGTCCGCCAGGAATTCGTCGCTCAGCCCGTGAACGGCCAGCGCCCCCGCCGATACGGCGCGCTGGGGATTGATATAGACGTGATACGATTTGCCGGTCGGGATGTGGTTGAGCAGTTCGACGCAGCCGATTTCGATGACCCGATCGCCATTGGCGTGCTCGGTGCCGGTGGTTTCGGTATCCAGAACGATTTCACGCAACATGATCAAAACTCTGCTCGATGACGCCTGACGCGCCCCGGCCTTCCGGCGAGGCAGGCCAGGATAGACCAGACCTGCGCCTCGGCCGAAGCGAAGCCCCGGCCCGTATCAACAAGGAAATGGGCCCGCGCCCGCTTTTCGGGATCGGGCATCTGCTTAAGCAGGATCGCGTTAAATTTCTCCTCCGTCATATCCGGTCGCGCCAGAACACGCGCACGCTGGACGTCGGCCGGCGCCGTGACCACGAGGACCGCGTCGCAGCGCTTCTCGCCGCCCGTTTCGAACAGGAGCGGGATGTCGAGAACCGCCACCGGGGCGAGGGGGGAGATTTCTTCCAGGAAGGCTTCCTCTTCCTCCCGCACCAGGGGATGAATGATGGATTCGAGTTCCTTCATCCGCTCCGGAGCGTCGAACACGGCGGCCCCGAGCCTGGCGCGGTCGACGATGCCGTCCGCCACCGTGCCGGGAAAGGCCTTTTCGATCAGCGGTGCCGCGCGGCCGCGATAGAGGGCATGAACCGCGGCATCCGCATCGTGCACCGGAACGTTGAAGCGCCGGAAAATGGCGGCCGTCGCCGATTTTCCCATGCCGATGGAGCCGGTCAGTCCCAGCACGAAGGTCATCGTTCGCCCTCGATATCCGCCACGATCAGCGCCCGCAATTCCGGCGTGACGTCCGGCGTCACCCCGAACCAGCGGGAAAATCCCGGTACGGCCTGGTGAAGCAGCATGCCGAGCCCGTCGACGATTCTTAAATGTCGCGCCTCGGCGGCAGCGAGAAGCGGCGTCTTCAAGGGAACATAGACGATATCGGCCACCACCGCGTCGCTACGCGCGCCGGCCAGCTCGAGATCGAGCGCGGGCTGGCCCGCCATGCCGAGCGAGGTGGTGTTGACGATGAGGCCCGCCTTCGCGATTGCTCCGCCGATTTCCTCCCAGGGCAGGACTTCGAGCATCCCGCCACCGGCCAGATCCCGCACCAGTTCCGTGGCTTTCGAAAGGGTGCGGTTCGCGACAAAGATGCGCCCGATAGGGCGATCCTGCAGCCCCGCGACGATGGCCCGCGCCGCGCCGCCCGCACCGATGACGAGGGCTGTCTCCACAGCTTGTTCCCAGCTTTTCCCCAGGCTTCGGTCGAGATGGGACATGAAGCCGACCACATCCGTATTGTCGCCCCAGACAAGCCCGTCCTCAATCCATAAGGTGTTGACGGCCTTCAGCCTTTCGGCCTTCGCGGTCCTGCGGTCGACATTGAGATAGGCCGTTTCCTTATGCGGGATCGTGACATTTCCACCGGCAAAGCCCCGCGCCGCGAATGTCTTCAGGAATTCCGGGAAATCGGCGGGCGCCACATCGATCCGCTCATAGGATCCCGCCAATCCGTGCTGTTTAAGCCAGTGGCCGTGGATCAGGGGCGAGCGCGAATGCTTGATCGGGTGTCCGACGACAAAGGCCTTCGTCATGTTTGCAATCCTCAGAAGGCAAGATAGCCGAGACGGCGCAGGGCCGCGAGGAGGGGAATCAGGGGCAGCCCCAGAATGGTGGAATGGTCGCCCTCGACCTTCTCGAAGAGATGGATGCCGAGGCCTTCCAGCTGGTAGACCCCGACGCTGCGCCAGACCTCCGGCCCGGCGAGATCGAGATAGGTGTCGATGGCGTCCGGGCTCAAGGGCCGCATGGTGAGACAGGCGCTCTCGATGAAACCTTCGACGATCCGTCCATCTTTTGCCAGCACGGCGGCGGAATGCAGGACGTGGGTTTTGCCGGCAAGACGGCGCAGATGCGCCTGCGCCGCCGCCCGATTCGCCGGTTTGTGAAACACCTCGCCCGCACAGTCGAGAACCTGGTCGGCGCCGAGGACGAGCCTGTCCGGATGGCGGCGGCTGACGGCCAATGCCTTTTCCCCGGCAAGACGCAGGGCGAGCTGGGGCGGGTCGAGCGCTTTATGGCGGGCCGCCTCCTCGACGGCGCGCTCATCGACACCCGGCGCCTGGGTCTCGACGCTCAACCCCGCGTTCTCGAGCAGTCCCAGCCGGGTGCGGCTGGTCGAGGCGAGCAGAAGCGGCTGCAATCCGGTCCAGACAGACATCCGACTATTCCGCAATGAAACGCAGGCGATGGTCGCGGTAGAGATCGAGGATGGCGGCCGCCGTCTCCTCGATGGAACGCCGCGTCACGTCGATGGTCGGCCAGTTGTGGCGGGCGAAGAGCCGCCGGGAGGCCGCGATTTCCTCCGCCACCGCGTCGCGATCCACATAGGCCGTGTCGTCATCGGCCTTGAGGCTCAAGAGCCGGTTCTGCCGGATCTGGACAATGCGCTCGGGCGTCGCCACGAGGCCGACGATCAGCGGCTTTCGCGTGGTCTCCAGCACCGTCGGCGGCGGCACGCCCGGAACGAGGGGCACGTTCGCGGTCTTCACGCCGCGATTGGCGAGGTAGATGGCGGTCGGGGTCTTCGAGGTGCGGCTGACCCCGAGCAGGATCACATCCGCTTCCTCCAGATCGTGCGGCAGATGTCCGTCGTCATGGAGGAGCGTGAAGTTCATGGCGTCGATGCGCTTGAAATATTCCGCGTTCAGCATGTGCTGCGCGCCGGGCCGCGCGGTGGAATGGGCGCCGAGATAGGATTGCAGGAGCGAGTGCACAGGCTCCAGCACCGAAAGATGCGGCGAGCCGGTGGCGCGGCAGACCTCCTCGAGGCGTCCTGCGAGATCCCGCTCGACCAGGGTATAGAGAACGATGCCGGGGGCGGCCTCGATCTCGGACAGGACCCGCTCCAGCTGGGTATTCGAGCGCACGAGCGGATAGACATGCTCGATCGCCGCGATGCCCTCATATTGCGCCACCGCGGCGCGGGCGACCGTGATCAGGGTCTCGCCGGTGGAATCGGAAACGAGATGAAGATGGAAGTAGCTGCGCCCCACACAGGCCTCCTGAACAAGGAGTCGATGAATGTGGATAGATCGCTTGGATGCCCAGGTCCAGGGCAGGGGCCTGTGGGTAGTCCGCCACGCCATCAACAGCACTCGCCATTGTGCGATCCGGCCATCGCGGTTCTGGGAGAATCCGGCACGAATCACCTAAGAAGCTTCGATTCGAATCTCGCAACGTCACGTTAGGGATTTGTTAAGCTTTAAGAATTCGGAAAGGATTGTGGCGGCTCCGCCCTACCCGTAAACGAATAGTTAACGGCACGGCCCATGTGGACCGCCTGTGGACGGGGTTGCGGCTTTGTGATTCACCGCCCAAGAGAAACAACAGATTCTCGATTTAAAGAATTTAAGTAGTTAGAGAGGGCCTGTGAGCGAGCGTCCCACCAAAGCGATTCTACGCGTTCTCGATGGCGAACCGGTCTGGCCTCTGCCGATCTGGATCATGCGCCAGGCGGGACGCTATCTGCCGGAATACCGCGCCACCCGCACGCAGGCCGGCTCCTTCCTCGATCTGTGCTACACGCCCCGGCTTGCCGAAGAAGTGACGCTTCAGCCGATCCGCCGCTTCGGGTTTGACGCCGCGATTATGTTCTCCGACATCCTCGTCATTCCCCATGCCCTGGGCCAGGAGGTTCGTTTCGTCGAGAACGAGGGTCCGAAGCTCGATCCGATCACCTCGTCAGCCGATCTCAAGAGGCTTGCCGACGAGTTGCCGCTCGACCGGCTCGATCCGGTTTTCGAAACCCTTGACTGTCTGAGTGCCTCGCTCCCCCGCGAGACCACCCTACTCGGCTTCTGCGGCGCCCCCTGGACGGTCGCGAGCTACATGATCGCGGGGAAGGGCACGCCGGACCAGGCCCCCGCCCGCCTGACCGCTTATCGCGATCCGGCCTTCATGCAGGTGCTGATCGACAAGCTTGTCGCGGCTTCCACCGCCTATCTTATCCGCCAGATCGATGCGGGCGCGGAAGCGGTTCAGCTCTTCGAGAGTTTCGGTGCGGCGCTTCCGCCCGCTCTCTTCGACAAATTGTCGCTCGATCCGATTCGCCGCATCGTCGAGGGTCTCAAACAGGCCCGGCCGCAGGCGAAGGTGATCGTCTTCGTCAGGGGAGGCGGCTCGCATCTGCATCGCTTCGCCTCCGCCGGCGTGGGCGATGCGCTCGCCCTCGACTGGACCCTCGATCCCGCCCAGATCCTGCCGGACCTGCCGGGCCGGGTGGCGACCCAGGGCAATCTCGATCCGCTCGCCCTCATCGCCGGAGGCGAGGCGATGGAAAAGGGCGTCGATCATATTCTGTCCGCGGTGCGCGGCCGCCCGCACATCTTCAATCTCGGGCATGGCATCCTGCCCGAAACTCCCACCGAGCATGTGGCGCAGCTCATCGCCCGCGTTCGGGGCACGCGCGCATGATCCGCCAAAGTGCAAACGGTTTGGCGACAAGATCATGCGCCCACTCAAACTCTAAGGTCTGACATGGCGTATCTCTGGATCAAGGCGTTTCACGTGATCGCCGTCATCAGCTGGATGGCGGGGATGCTCTATCTGCCGCGCCTGTTCGTCTATCATTGCGAGGCGCAGAAGGGCTCGATCCAGTCCGAGACCTTCAAAATCATGGAAAGGCGCCTGCTCAAGGCGATCATCAACCCCGCCATGATCGCGACCTGGGTGCTCGGCCTGATCCTGATCTGGCAGGGCGGCTGGATCACGTCCGGCTGGCTTCACGCCAAGATCCTGCTCGTGCTGATCCTCTCCGGCGTGCATGGATTCCTCTCGAAGACCGTGAAAGTCTTCGCCGCCGACGCGAATGTCCGGCCCGCAAAATTCTACCGCATGCTCAACGAGGTCCCGACCGTGCTGATGGTCGGCATCGTGATCCTCGTGATCGTGAAGCCGTTCTGATGCGCCGATGACGCACGACCGTATCGCCGCACGCAACAACGCCCTGTGGTGCGATGCGGTGTGCCGGGCTCACGGCAATCCGGGGGAGTTTCGCTCCACGATCTGGCTCAACCGGCACGGCACGCCGCCCTTCTATCCCGACGCGGTGACGCTCGAGCCCGGCGATGCGCCCGGACATGTCGATCTCATCGCCGATCTCGTCGGCCGGAATGGCGATCGCGGCTGGGCTGTGAAGGACAGCTTTTGCAATCTCGATCTCTCGCCCCTGGGATTCGAGACTCTGTTTACGGCGCGCTGGCTTTTTCGCGACGCCCTGTCGACCCGGGATGCCGGCAGAAGCTCCTTGTCCATCGTGCGAAGCGAGGAGGAATTGCTCGCCTGGGAAAAGGCATGGGCAGGACCGGAATCGCACTTGCCGGAATCGCACTTGCCGGAATCGCACCTGCCCCTGCGGCTGTTCGACCCACGGCTTTTGAGCGAGCCCGATATCGTCTTCGCATTTTCGGCGCGCGACGGCGTGGTGATGAACGGCGGCATCATGAATCGCGGGGCGGGCGCCGTCGGCCTCTCGAACATCTTTTCGCCGCCTTGCGAAAATGACGGAACACGGCTGGAATTGGCGCGGCTCGCCGCCCATATCTTTCCGGGATGTCCGCTTGTCGGATACGAGCGCGGCGAGGATCTGGCCGCCTCATGCCGGGCCGGATTTGCGCCCATCGGCGATCTTCAGGTCTGGGTTCGGGCGGCAAGCTGAACCGAAAGGCGTAATCCCCAATCCCGGCGGTGGGGCCTTGAGACTCGCTCCGGAAAGGGTTAGAAGGGTCTTCCCTTCCTCAAAGAACAGGTTGCGCCGCACGGGCCCGTCCGGGTCCTCCAAGTCACAGCTCGTGAACTGGGTGGCCCTGTCCAACGTTCCCCTTAATCTCCTCACGCGTTCAGTTCTCCTGTCCGCTGACCCACCCCGAGAGTGTTCCCCGATGAGGGAAATCAAACTTCAAGATCTGAAATCCAAGACGCCGACCGAACTCATCGCTTTCGCCGAGGAGCTTGAGGTCGAGAACGCGAGCACGATGCGCAAGCAAGAGCTCATGTTCGCCATCCTCAAGCAGCTGGCGGCCCGCGAGGTTGAAATCATTGGCGCCGGCGTCGTCGAGGTGCTGCAGGACGGCTTCGGCTTCCTGCGTTCCGCCGATTCGAACTATCTGCCTGGGCCCGACGACATCTATGTCTCGCCCAGCCAGATCCGCCGCTTCGGCCTGCGCACCGGCGATACGGTCGACGGCCCGATCCGCGGCCCCAAGGAAGGCGAGCGCTATTTCGCCCTTCTCAAGGTCAACACGATCAATTTCGAGGATCCCGAGAAGATCCGGCACAAGGTGCATTTCGACAACCTGACGCCGCTCTTCCCGACCGAGCGCTTCAAGCTCGAAATCGACGATCCGACGAAGAAGGATTATTCGCCGCGAATCATCGACATCGTCTCGCCCATCGGCAAAGGCCAGCGCGCGCTGATCGTCGCACCGCCGCGTACCGGTAAGACCGTGCTGATGCAAAACGTCGCGCAGTCGATCACCACCAACCATCCGGAATGCTACCTGATCGTGCTGCTCATCGACGAGCGCCCGGAGGAAGTGACGGACATGCAGCGCTCGGTGAAGGGCGAGGTCGTGGCCTCCACCTTCGACGAGCCGGCCTCGCGCCACGTGCAGGTCGCCGAGATGGTGATCGAGAAGGCCAAGCGCCTCGTGGAGCATGGCCGCGACGTGGTCATCCTGCTCGATTCGATCACCCGCTTGGGCCGCGCCTACAACACGGTCGTGCCGTCATCCGGCAAGGTGCTCACCGGCGGTGTCGACGCCAACGCGCTCCAGCGTCCGAAGCGCTTCTTCGGCGCTGCGCGCAACATCGAGGAGGGCGGCTCGCTCACCATCATCGCCACCGCGCTGATCGATACCGGCTCGCGCATGGACGAGGTGATCTTCGAAGAGTTCAAGGGCACCGGCAACTCGGAAATCATTCTCGACCGCAAGGTCGCCGACAAGCGCACCTTCCCGGCCATCGACATCACTCGTTCCGGCACCCGCAAGGAGGAACTCCTGGTTCCGGCCGACACGCTCAAGAAGATGTATGTGCTCCGGCGCATCCTCAATCCGATGGGTACGGTCGATGCCATCGAGTTCCTGCTCGACAAGCTGCGCCAGACCAAGTCGAACGCCGAATTCTTCGAATCGATGAATACCTGACGGTTTCGCTCAGGTTTGAAAAACACAGCCCCATCCTCGGCAACGAGGGTGGGGTTTTTCATGAGTGGAAGACTCCCATCAGCCACAATACGAGCAGGGTCAGCAGGGCGGAGATCGCCAGCGACCCGAGGCAGCCGACGCGGTTCGAGAAGAAAAGGAACATGGCGTCATCATCCCGAAGATTTCATCCGGTCGCTCCATCCTCGTCCTGAGGAGTGGTCACAAGGCCGCGTCTCGCAGCCTCATCCCGCGAGCATCTCCCGCGCCCGTGCTTTCAATTCCTGCGGGTCACGGACCGGAAGCGAGCAGCGCATGCCGGCGCAGATCAGGGCCTCGGGTTCGGCAGCGGAGGAGGCGAGGGCCTGCGCCGGGTGGCCGGCTTCCAGATTCTCGCCCTGCCGCAGCACGTGGAGGCTGCGCTCGAGATAGGGCAGGTGGAGCGCGGCTTCGCGCAGAGCATCGATATTGTTTCCCGTGACGAGAATACTCAGGCCGCGAAGATGGAGGTCCAGCGCGTTGAGGATCGAGGTATGGCCGAGAGGCGCGGCGCGGGCGATACCGACGAGCCTGGTCAGGACCTGGTCGGCGCGTTGCCGGTCGTCGTCCCGTCCGGTAATCTGCGCCAGCCGCACCAGCGTCTCGGCGAAGACGCCATTCGCATTGGGCACCGCATCGTCATGGCTCGGCTGCGGACGCACCACGAGTGGATCGGCCTCCCGCGCGGTCATGGCGAGAAGGCCCGAATCGTCGATCATGAACTCGTTCAGCAAAATGTCGCGCCAGTCGATGGCATCCTGCCGATAGGTCTCGTCGCCGGTCGCTTCATGGAGGGCGAGCGCCGCGCGCATCATCGCCGCGTGATCGAGGGCGAAGCCGGGAAAGATCAGGGAATTGTTGCGCCAAGAATGGCCAAGCTGATGGCCAAGCCGAATGTCGCGGGTCATGGACTGCCGGATGAAGCGGTAAGCCCGCGCGGCGAGGGCGATCCAGTCCGGCCGGTCGAGGAGCAAGCCGCCGCGCACCAGGCTCGATATCATCAGGCCGTTCCAGTCGGCCAGCACCTTGTCGTCGAGGCCGGGGCGGATGCGTGTCGCCCGCCTTTCGAGAAGTTTCGCCCGCATGGCGGCAAGCCGTTCCTCCAACTGAGGCGCGACCTCGCCGGAGAGGAGGCGGTTGGGGATGTTGGTTTCCTCCCAATTCCCCTCCTCGGTGATGTCGTAGACTTTGGCGAAGATCGCGGCATCCTCGCCCAGCACCTCCCGGATCTCGGCAAGGCTCCAGACATAGAAGCGGCCCTCCACCCCTTCCGAATCCGCATCGAGGCTTGATGCGAAGGCGCCCTCCGGCGTGACCATCTCCCGCTCGAGCCAGGTGACGATCCCTTGAGCGGCGTCGCGGAACAGGGCCCGGCCGGTCTCGGCATAGGCCAGGGCATAGAGCTCAAGGAGCTGCGCATTGTCGTAGAGCATCTTTTCGAAATGCGGCACGAGCCAGCGCTCGTCGACCGTGTAGCGGGCGAAGCCGCCGCCGAGATGGTCATGGATGCCGCCGAGGGCCATGCGCTCGAGCGTCAGCAGAAACCGCTCGCGGGCCTGTCCGTCGCCGCCGCGCCTCGCCTGGCGGGCGAGGAATTCGAGGATCGGCGGGTTGGGGAATTTCGGCGCGCCCTGAAGACCGCCGTTTGCCGGATCGATGATGGAAGCAAGGCGGGAGCCGAGCTGATCGAGATCGGCAAGCGACAGCGTTCCGCTATCCCCGCCGCTGGTCTGGGAAAGATGTTCCTTAAGAGCGGTGGCATTCTTGGCGACCCGCTCCGGCTCGGCTCGATAGATGCGGGCGATCTCACGCATGACCTGAACGAAGCCCGGGCGGCCGAAACGCGGCTCCTTCGGAAAATAGGTGCCGCCCCAGAAGGGCTCGCCCTCCGGCGTCAGGAACATAGTGAGCGGCCATCCGCCCTGTTCGCCGAGAAGGTGGAGGGCGCTCATATAGACATGGTCCACATCCGGGCGCTCTTCGCGATCGACCTTGATATTGACGAAGAGCTCGTTCATGACCGCCGCCACGGCGGGATCCTCGAAGCTCTCATGGGCCATCACGTGGCACCAGTGGCACGCGGCATAGCCGATGGAGATCAGGATCGGCCGATCGGACTTCTTTGCCTCCGCCAGGGCCTCGGGCCCCCATTCCCACCAATGGACAGGATTGTCCCTGTGCTGCAGGAGATAGGGGGAAGAGGCGTCCTTCAGCCGGTTCATGGGGTCCTGCTCCGCTGTCTAAAATTTACGGCCGAGCGATTCGGATCAGAACCGATCGTGAGGCCGCAAGGCTTAAAGCTTTATCGTGCACCAAGGTTCAAGTTCATGCGCTCGGATGACACCATCTTTGCACCCGCTTCCGGTTACGGGCGAGCGGCCATCTGCGTGATCAGGATCAGCGGTGCAAAAAGCCGATTCGTTCTCGAAACGATGGCCGGGAGCGTGCCGTCGGCGCGCTACTTCTCCTTGCGCATCCTCCGCGATCCGCAGAATGGCGAGCCCCTGGATCAGGCCCTGGTCGCCTGGATGCCGGGGCCGCAGAGTTTTACGGGAGAAGATCAGGCCGAGCTTCACATTCATGGGGGCTTGGCGACACGGGCCGCGGTCCTGAAGGCTCTCGGCTCCCTGGAGGATTGCCGCCCTGCCGAGGCCGGCGAATTCACCCGTCGCGCCTTCCTGAACGGGCAGATGGACCTGAGCCGGGTCGAAGGCCTGGCGGACCTGATCGATGCCGAGACGGAGGCCCAGCGCCGGCAGGCCCTGTCCCAGCTCGAAGGCCGCCTCGGCAATGCCGCCGAGGGCTGGCGCGAGGAGATCCTGCAGATCCTTGCCCTGCTGGAAGCCACTCTCGACTTCTCCGACGAGGGCGATGTGCCGGAGGGTCTTGAGGCGGAGATCGTCCGCCGCCTCGTGGCGCTCGACGCCTCCCT
This sequence comes from Microvirga sp. 2TAF3, assembly GCF_052114965.1. Taxonomy (NCBI): domain Bacteria; kingdom Pseudomonadati; phylum Pseudomonadota; class Alphaproteobacteria; order Hyphomicrobiales; family Methylobacteriaceae; genus Microvirga; species Microvirga sp. 2TAF3. The sequence goes on from NZ_JBFRFT010000001.1 coordinate 494,029, forward strand.
CGGCCGGGTGCTGGAAAACCGCAGTGGCGAACGTCTGCGCGAGGGCCTGACCGTCGTTCTGGCCGGTCCGCCCAATGCGGGCAAGTCCACCCTCCTGAACGCCCTTGCCCAACGCGATGTCGCCATCGTCTCGCCGATCGCGGGGACGACGCGGGACATCATCGAGGTCCATTGCGATCTCGGCGGCCTGCCGGTGGTGATCGTGGATACGGCGGGCCTGCGCGAGAGCACGGATGCCATCGAGCAGGAGGGCGTCGCCCGCGCCCGTGCCCGCGCCCGCAATGCTGATCTCGTTCTCTGGCTCGTCCCGCCCGAGGGTCCGGAAGAGGAGGCGCCTGCGGCACGGCGGCTTCTGCGGATCGGCACGAAAACCGATTTGAATCGGATCCGACACGATTGCGACGTGATGGTTTCGGCCGCCACGGGGGAGGGGCTGCCGGAACTGATCAAGGTTCTGGAACAGGAGGCGGAAGCGTCCCTGGGGCAGGCGGATGCCCTGCTCACCCGCGAGCGGCACCGGCGCGCCCTGGAGCGGGCTCATCACTCCATCGCGACCGCCATCGCCATGCTGAAGAGCGCGGGACCCATCGAATTCATCGCGGAAGAGGTGCGTCTCGCAGCGCGTGCCTTTGGGGAGATCACCGGGCGGGTCGATGTGGAGGATGTTCTCGACCGTCTCTTCTCCAATTTCTGCATCGGGAAATAGGCGTCGGAAACCATATTTCGAAACGCGCCGAATCTTGTGCAGAGGCCTTGGAGAATCAGCGGGAAGAGTGTCTGAAAGCGTGTGGATTGCTTGTGGAGTGCTGTGCGCTACCCGTGATGTTTCACGTGAAACATTTTGTCCTTTGACCTGGGTTTCCGCAGGCCGTACAGCCCTTGCACGGAGATTGTGATGACTCGACATTTCGACGTGATCGTTGTCGGTGGCGGACATGCCGGGGCGGAGGCCGCGGCGGCTGCCGCGCGCGTTGGAGCGCAGACCGCGCTCGTGACCCATAAGGCCGCCACCATCGGCGCCATGTCCTGCAACCCGGCCATCGGCGGTCTCGGCAAGGGTCACCTCGTGCGCGAGATCGATGCCCTCGACGGCGTCATGGGACGCATCGCCGACCGGGCGGGCATCCAGTTCCGGCTGCTCAACCGCCGCAAGGGCCCGGCCGTGCGCGGTCCGCGCACCCAGGCAGACCGCAAGCTTTATGCGCGCGCCATGCAGGCTGAGCTGTCCCAGACTCCGAATCTCACGATCATCGAAGGCGAGGCCGACGATATCCTGATCCATGAGGGCAGGGTGGCGAGCCTCGTCCTGGCCGACGGCCGCGTGCTCCCGACCGGCTCCGTCGTGCTGACCACCGGCACCTTCCTGTCGGGCTTGATCCATATCGGCGAGCGGAAGATCCCGGCGGGACGCATGGGCGAGCGCCCCTCCCTCGGCCTGCCCAAGACTTTCCAGCGGCTCGGCTTCAGCCTCGGTCGCCTCAAGACCGGCACACCCCCGCGCCTCGACGGGCGGACCATCGATTGGGCCTCCGTCGACAAGCAGGCGGCGGATGACGAGCCGGTTCCTTTCTCGACGCTCACGACTCGCATCACCGTGCCTCAGATCGAGTGTGGCATCACCCGCACCACGGCCGCCGGCCATGCGCTGATCCGGGACAACCTGCACCGGGCGCCCATGTATTCCGGCGATATTCAGAGCACGGGTCCGCGCTATTGCCCCTCCATCGAGGACAAGGTGGTACGGTTCGGCGACCGGGACGGCCACCAGATCTTCCTGGAGCCGGAGGGGCTCGACGACATCACGGTCTATCCCAATGGCATTTCGACCTCCCTGCCGGAGGATGTGCAGCTTGGTCTTCTCGCCCATATCCCGGGTCTTGAGCGGGTGCGGATGCTCCAGCCCGGCTATGCCATCGAGTACGATTACGTCGATCCGCGCAACCTGACGCCGAGCCTTGAGACCAAGGCGGTGGAGGGGCTCTTCCTGGCGGGGCAGATCAACGGCACCACCGGCTATGAGGAGGCGGGGGCGCAGGGGCTAGTCGCCGGCATCAACGCGGCCCGCCGCGCAGTCGGCCAGGAAGGCGTCGTTTTCGACCGGGCCGAATCCTATATCGGCGTGCTCATCGACGATCTCGTCACGCGCGGCGTCAGCGAGCCCTATCGCATGTTCACCTCACGCTCCGAATACCGGCTGAGCCTGCGCATCGACAATGCCGATGAGCGCCTGACTGGGAAGGGGCTGGAAATCGGCTGTATCGGTTCCGCCCGCGAGGCGCATTTCCGGCTTTCCCAGAAGGACCTTCGCCGGACGGCAGAAACTCTCCAGGCCTTGACCATCACCCCCATGGAGGCGGCGCGCCGGGGGCTCGAACTGAACCAGGACGGCATCCGGCGCAGCGCCTATCAACTCCTGTCCTATCCCAATATCGGCTGGGCCGAGCTCACCGCGATCTGGCCGGAGCTGGCCTCGGTCCCCGCCGCGATTTGCGAGCGCGTGGAAACGGACGCCACCTATGCGGTCTATCTCGACCGTCAGAAGGCCGATATCGCGGCCTATCGGCGGGATGAGAGCATCGTGCTGGCGGATGCCATCGACTTTCAGAAGCTTCCCGGCCTGTCGAATGAGATCAAGGCCAAACTCGACCGAGTCCGCCCCCGGACGCTCGGGCAGGCGGCTCGCATCGAGGGCGTGACCCCGGCGGCGCTGACGCTTCTGGCGGCCCATGCCAAGCGCCTTGCCGGGAGCGAGCGGACCGAGATGGAATCGGTTCTGCAATGAAGCCGGTGACAGCAGATATCTCCGCAATCCTGAAGCCCTTCGATGTTTCACGTGAAACATCGGACAAGCTGGCGTTTCTGGAAAGCGAGCTGAGGCGCTGGCAGGCGATCAAGAACCTCGTCGGCCCTGGCACGCTCGACCAGATCTGGGAGCGGCATATCGCCGATTCGCTCCAGCTCTACACGCTGATGCCGGATGCCAGGCTGTGGCTCGATCTCGGATCAGGCGCCGGCTTCCCGGGGCTCGTCCTGGCCATTGCCGGGTTCGAACGCGGGCTCGAAGTTCATCTGGTCGAAAGCAATTCGCGCAAATGCGCTTTCCTTCGCCACATCGCGCGCCTCACCGGCGTTCATGCCAAGGTGCACGAAGCGCGGCTCGAGACCGTTATTCCCGACTTCGTCGGCCGGGCCGATGTCGTCTCGGCTCGCGCCCTGGCTTCCCTCGGCAGGCTTCTGGAATGGACCGAGCCCTTGTTGAAAACGGGGACAACCGGCCTCTTTCCCAAGGGCCGTGATGTGGAAGCCGAATTGACCGAGGCAGGAGAATCGTGGAAGTTCGAGGCAGAGATCCTGCCAAGCCGAACCGATTCCGAAGCCAGGATTCTTCGCATTACCTCCATTGAGAGCCAGTCATGATGACCGACCGCAGCGTATCCGAACCGGAAGCGCGACCGGCTAAGCCGCGTACTTTGGTGCTTGCCAATCAGAAAGGCGGCGTCGGCAAAACGACGACGGCCATCAACCTCGGAACGGCGCTTGCCGCCATCGGCGAGAAAGTGCTGATTGTCGATCTCGATCCACAGGGCAACGCTTCGACGGGGCTCGGCATCGACCGCAAGAACCGCAGTGTTTCGACCTACCATGTCCTGGCAGGGGAGGCGTCTCTGGAAGGCGCCATCACCGAGACAGTGGTGCCGCGCCTCTTCGTGGCGCCTTCGACCCTCGACCTGTTGGGCATCGAATTGGAGATCGCGAGCGAGAGAAACCGCGCGCATCGACTCCGGTCGGCGATTCAGGGTCTCATGACCTATGAGGTAACGGATCCTTTTACCTATATTTTGATCGATTGCCCGCCATCGCTCAATCTTTTGACCATCAATGCATTGACGGCTGCTGACGCCGTTCTGGTCCCCCTCCAATGCGAATTTTTCGCCCTGGAAGGCCTCAGTCAGTTGCTGAAGACCGTCGAGCAGGTCCGCTCGGCTCTCAATCCGCAACTGTCGATCCATGGCGTCGTCCTGACCATGTTCGACCCGCGCAACAACCTGTCGGGACAGGTGGTGGCGGATGTCCGCCAGTTCATGGGCAGCAAGGTCTACGAGACCATGATCCCACGTAACGTCCGCGTGTCGGAGGCGCCGTCCCACGGCAAGCCGGTCCTGCTCTACGATCTGAAATGCGCCGGCTCGCAGGCCTATCTCCGACTTGCATCCGAAATCATCCAACGGGAGCGCGCGCTGCGCGCCGCTTGAAATCAACCTTAAGAGGGGTCAATGGCAGAAGAAAGTAAGCCGCGCTTGGGACGAGGTCTGGCCGCTCTGATCGGCGAGGTCGGCGACGAGATTGGCACGGTCGAGCGTGGCGGCAAGGGCCAGCGCAAGGTGCCGGTCGAGTTCTTGCGCCCCAATCCGCGCAATCCGCGAAAGACTTTCGAGGATAGCGAGCTTCAGGAATTGACCCAGTCGATTCGCGACCGTGGCATCATCCAGCCCATCGTCGCCCGGCCTGCGCCGAACAAGCCGGACCATTACGAGATTGTCGCCGGCGAGCGGCGCTGGCGCGCGGCCCAGGCCGCGGGGCTGCACGAGGTTCCGGTTGTCGTCGTCGATATCGACGACAAGACCTCGCTCGAATACGCGATTCTCGAAAACGTCCAGCGCGCCGATCTCAATCCGATCGAGGAGGCGCAGGGCTATTCGCGGCTGATGGCCGAATTCTCCTATACGCAGGAGAAGCTGTCCAAGGTCATCGGCAAGAGCCGTAGCCACATCGCCAATATGATGCGTCTCGGCGATCTGCCCGATCCGGTAAAAAACCTGCTTGTGAACCGGCAGATCACCGCAGGCCATGGCCGCGCGCTCCTTTCGGTCAAGGACCCGCTCGGTGTGGCGAAGAAGGTCATGAGCCAGGGGCTGAGCGTCCGCCAGGTCGAGGAAATCGCCCAGGCGGACCAGGCTGAGCCTGCCGCGCTCGAGACGAAATCGGCCAAGCCGAAGGCGGCAAAGGACCCCGACACCCGCGCGCTCGAAAAGGCGCTGCAGGACGTGCTCGGCCTCGCGGTGACCATCGACCACAAGGGGCAAAGCGGCGAGTTGCGCATCCGCTACAAGACCCTGGAACAGCTCGACGGCCTGTGCCGCCGGTTGAATCCGGCGAGTTGAAAAGCCTTTTTTATCAAGTTGTTGGATGAGATCCCGACGATGGCCGCCAGCCCTTCGCGAGATCGCATCCAGCCCCTCTAGAGCATCGTGCGCAAAAATGGACCCGGTTTTTGCGGCCACAGGATGCTCTCACCAAAAGAGAAAGCATCGGATGTTTCTAGAAGTGGAATCCACTTTTAGGTCCGAGGCTTTAGCGGTAGGAAAACCGATAGGTTTTTACGATTTCAAGTTCGGTGAGCGGATTATGAGCACGCAAAGTCGAGACGGCCTTACCCTTGCCACGCCTGCTTCAGGGGCTCTGCCGACCTATGAGGACGTGGTTGCCGCGGCCGGGCGCATTGCGGGGATCGCTCACCGCACGCCCGTGCTCACTTCGCGCACCGCCGATTCCAGGACCGGTGCGACCCTGTTCTTCAAGGCCGAGAACCTGCAGCGGGGAGGGGCCTTCAAATTCCGTGGCGCCTATAACGCCATCGCGCGGTTGTCCGGCGAGGCCAGACGGCTCGGCGTCGTGGCCTTCTCCTCGGGCAATCACGCCCAGGCCATCGCCTATGCGGGCCAGCTTCAGTCCGTGCCTACCGTCATCATCATGCCCCAGGATGCGCCGGCCCTGAAGGTTGCGGCGACCAGGGCCTATGGCGCCGAGGTCGTCCTTTACGATCGCTACAAGGAGGACCGGGAGGAAATCGGGTGGCGGCTCTCGGCGGAGAGGGGCCTGACCCTGATCCCGCCCTACGACCATGACGACGTGATCGCCGGTCAGGGCACGGCCGCCAAGGAACTGATCGAAGAGGTCGGTCCCCTCGACATGCTCTTCGTCTGCCTCGGCGGCGGAGGCCTGCTCGCCGGGGCGGCCCTGGCGGCCGAGGCGCTCTCGCCCGGATGCCGGGTCTTCGGTGTCGAGCCGGAGGCGGGCAATGACGGCCAGCAATCCTTCAGAACGGGGTCCATCGTCAGGATCCCCATCCCGAAAACCATCGCCGACGGCGCGCAGACCCCCTCACTCGGCCAGAAAACCTTCCCGATCATCCGGGCGCTTGCTGAGGATATCGTGACCGTATCCGACGCGATGCTGGTCGACACCATGCGCTTCTTCTTCGAGCGCATGAAGATCGTGGTCGAGCCCACGGGCTGCCTCGCCGCCGCAGCCGTACTGAACGGCGTCGTTCCTTGCGCCGGAAAGCGCGTCGGCATCGTCCTCAGCGGCGGCAATGTGGACCCGAAGGCTCTGGCGGGGTTCTTGGCGGGCTGACCAACGGCTCGATAAGTTGTTGTCGATGGCGGCCTGAGCTTGCGAGGTTGTGGTTGGCCCGCAGGCGATCTATTGCTCGCACATGGCCGGTCTTTACCCAGAAATCGAACCCTACGACGCCGGTATGCTCGATGTCGGCGATGGGCATATCATCTACTGGGAGACCTGCGGCAATCCCGAGGGAAAGCCCGCGCTTGTTCTTCACGGAGGGCCCGGCTCCGGTTGTACTCCCGGTGCGCGACGGTACTTTGATCCTGAGGCCTACCGCATCGTTTTGTTCGACCAGCGCGGCTCCGGCCGAAGCACGCCACATGCCAGCTCGCCCGATATCGATCTGGCCACCAACACGACCGCCCATCTGCTCGCGGATATAGAACGACTGCGGGTCCATCTCGGAATCAGGCGATGGTTGGTGCTCGGGGGTTCCTGGGGATCGACATTGGCGCTGGCCTATGCCGAGACTCATCCCGACCGTGTGACCGAGATGGTGCTCTTCAGCATCGCGACCACCTCAGCCTGGGAAATCGATTGGATCACACGCGGCGTCGGTGCTTTCTTTCCCGAGGCCTGGGTCCGTTTTCGCGCTGGCGTCCCGGAGACCGAGCGCGACGATTGCCTCGTCAATGCCTATCATCGTCTTCTCATGGACGTGGACCCTGCGGTTAGCGAAAAGGCGGCGCGGGATTGGTGCGATTGGGAAATGGCCATTGTTGCTGTTCATCCGAACCACAAGCCTCATCCTCGCTATGAGCAGGCAGCGTTCCGGCTGGGTTTTGCCCGTCTCGTCACGCATTATTGGCGTCACAGAGGTTGGCTGGAGGAGGGCATTCTGGTGCGGGACGTGGACCGCCTCTCCGACATCCCCGGAGTTCTGATCCATGGCCGCTTGGACATCGGCGGTCCGCTCGTCACGCCCTGGCGTCTTAAGGAGCATTGGCCCGCGAGTGAACTCATCATTGTCGGCGAAGCAGGCCACGATGCGCGCGATCCGGGCATGAGCGAATCCATTGTCGCCGCCACGAATCGTTTCGCCGCGCGTCGCGAAGGATGAATGGTCGTCTCAGCGCCGCGCCGCCCGCGCCAGATCGAGTAAGGTCTTGGCCGTCACCACATGATCGAGATGGGACAGGCGGCGGGTTTCCAGAAGGCTCGCCTGGAGCTGGGCGATGGCCTGTTTGAGGCTCTCGGCCGTCCAGCGCTGGAGATGGCGCTCGACGAGGGGTTTTCGGCGAAAGTGCAGGCTGCGCATGCTTTCCATGACGGCGCTGACCGGTCGCCCTTCCTCGACGGCGAGGCGGGCGGAGAGCAGCATCAGGGCATGGCGGAGCGCCGCGCCGAGAACGGTCGAGGCGCTGACCCCCTCCGCCGCCAGCCGGCGCGAGCCGGTTTCCAGCTCCGTTCCCTGGCCAGCGAAGGCCGCGTCCACCACCGTGTCCATGGCGAGACTCGACACGTCGCTCATGATCGCGTCCACGTCCTCGAGGGTGATCTCGCGCTGGCCATGGGCATAGAGCATGAGCTTGGACAATTCCCCGCGCGTGGCGAGCCTGTCGCCGCCAAGGCTGGCGATGAGCGCGGCCCTCGCGTCGCGGGTGATGGAAAAGCCGCCGTTTTTCAGGGTTTCGTCGACGACCGCGCCGAGATCGCGTCCCGTATCTGCGTAGCAGGGCAGGGCAAGCGCGTTCTGCGAGCGCTCGCACAGGGTGCGCAAGGGAGAGGATTTCGCCAGATCCCCGCCCTCGATCACGATGACCGTATCCTGCAGCTTGCCTTTCAGGACCGCATCCACGGCCGGCGCGATGTTGCGCGAGGTCGCCTTGATCCAGAGCGCGCGCTTGCCGCCGAACAGGCCCATCGTCCCGGCCTCGTCGGAAAGACGGGCCGGGTCGGAGGCGATGTCGTCGCCATCGATGCGGATGAGCTGGAACGGATCCGACGGATCCTCGACCGACCGCTCGGCCAGCGCCCGCGCCCGCTCGTTGATCAGGCCAATATCCGGGCCGTAGAAGAGAAAGACGCCGATGACAGGATTGGGGCGCCGCAGTACCCCATCCACATCACCGGCTTTGACGGCCACCATGGCCTTTAGCTGCGCGTTGCCAGCGTCGCCGCCAACCGGGTCTTGGTCTGCTCCGCCAGGGCCTTCGCCAGCCTGATTTCCGCATCGCGCGCTGCGCGCACGGTGGCGAAACGCTGCGGGAAGCGTTCATAGGTCACCTGCGACGTCGCCGTGCCCGCGGTCACGACCTTCGATCCGTCTGGAGTGGCCAGCGTGTAGGCCAAGTTGCCGATGATCGTCGCCGTCTGCGCCTGACCGGTTACCGTATCGACGATCGGCGAGGTGATCTGCTGGTTCAGGGACAGATTCAGCACGTAGCGCTTGGGCGTATCCGATCCCGACCCGTTGAGGGCATAGATCATCTCACTGCGAATGTAATGGCTGATGCGGGTCTGCGAATCGGCCCATTTCAGCTCGGGAACGTCGATCGAGGCGAGGACGGCCTGAAGCGATTCGCCCGACGCGGTCGGGCCGTAGAGCGGCCGGAAGCAGGCGGACAAGCCGAGAGCGAGGCCCGCCACGACAGCAAAACGGGCGAAGCCTTTGACATTAAGCGACGACATTCACGATCCTCTGTGGGACGACGATGATCTTGCGGGCAGGCTTCCCTTCCATAGCCCGTTGCACGGCTTCGAGCGAGAGCACGGCGGCCTCGATGGCGGCCTGATCCGCATCGCGGGCCACGGTGACATCGGCCCGTTTCCTGCCGTTGACCTGGACGGGCAAGGTGACGGCGTCCTCGACCAGGAGCGAGCGGTCGATCTGCGGCCAGGCGGCTTCCGCCGCGAGGCCCGGCTGGCCCAGGGCCGCCCAGCTCTCCTCCGCCAGATGCGGCATCATCGGAGCGAGCAATTGCACGAAGATGCGTCCCGCCTCGCGGAAGGCGTCCGCGAGACCCGGCTCGTCGGAACCCTTGGCTTGGCTCAGCAGATCCTGCAGGCTGTTCGAGAGCTCGTAGAGATGGGCGACGCAGCGGTTGAACCGCAGGCGCTCCACATCCTCTTCGACGGCGGCGAGAGCCTTGTGCGCGGCCTTGCGCAGGGCCGTGCCGATGGGACCCTGCTCCGCCGCGCCGTCGCCCCTGGCGCCAGCCGAGCGATCCGCCAGATCGGAGACGAGACGCCACACGCGCTGGACGAAGCGGCCCGCGCCCTGCACGCCCTCCTCGGTCCAGATCACGTCGCGCTCGGGCGGCGAATCGGACAGCATGAACCAGCGTGCGGTATCGGCGCCGTAGGAGGCGATGATCTCGTCCGGGTCGACCGTGTTCTTCTTCGATTTCGACATCTTCTCGATCGAGCCGATCTCGATCGGGGCGCCGGTCGTCACATGGAAGGCTTTCCGCGCGCCGCCTTCGGATTCGAAGCGCACCTCGGCGGGCAGCACCCAGGCGCCGTTCGCGTCCTTGTAGGTCTCGTGCACCACCATGCCCTGCGTGAACAGGCCGGCGAAGGGCTCGTCGAGCCCGGCATGGCCGGTCACCTTCATGGCGCGGGTGAAGAAGCGCGAATAGAGCAGATGCAGGATCGCATGCTCGATGCCGCCGATATACTGGTCGACCGGCAGCCAGTGATCGACGGTGGCCCGGTCGGTGGGCCGGTCGGTCAGGGTCGGATCGGTGAAACGGGCGAAATACCAGGACGAATCCACGAAGGTGTCCATGGTGTCCGTCTCGCGGCGGGCAGGCCCGCCGCATTGCGGGCAATTCACGTGCTTCCAGGTCGGATGCCGGTCTAGCGGATTGCCCGGCACGTCGAAGGATACGTCTTCCGGCAGGGTCACCGGCAACTGGTCCTGCGGCACGGGAACGGTGCCGCAATCGTCGCAATGGATGATCGGGATCGGGCAGCCCCAATAGCGCTGGCGCGAGATGCCCCAGTCGCGCAGGCGGAAATTCACCTTGCGCTCGGCCACCGGACGGTTGTTGCGGGTCTGGCTTTCCAGGCGGCGCGCGACTTCTTCCTTCGCCTCGGCGATGGTCATGCCATCGAGGAACCGGGAATGGATCATGCGGCCGTCGCCGTCATAGGCCGTGTCGGTGATGACGAAGCTCGCCGGATCCACGTCCGGCGGGCAGACGACGGGGGTGTTGCCGAGGCCGTATTTGTTGACGAAGTCCAGGTCGCGCTGGTCGTGCGCCGGGCAGCCGAAGATCGCCCCCGTGCCGTATTCCATCAGGACGAAATTCGCCACATAGACCGGCAGTTTCCAGTTCGGATCGAAGGGATGCTCCGCGCGGATGCCGGTGTCGAAGCCGAGCTTTTCCGCCTTGTCGATGGCTTCCTGCGCCGTGCCGGTGCGCTTGCACTCCTCGATGAAGGCGGCCAGCTCCGGGTTCTTCTCGGCCGCGGCCTTGGCCAGCGGATGATCGGGTGCGACCGCCACGAATTTCGCGCCGAACAGGGTGTCCGGCCGCGTCGTGTAGATCTCGACCTCGTTCTCGCCGCGCGGGGTAGTCGCCGGATCGAGGGCGAAGCGCACCAACAAGCCCTCGGAGCGGCCGATCCAGTTGCGCTGCATCAGGCGCACCTTCTCCGGCCAGCGCTCCAGGGTATCGAGGCTGTCGTAGAGTTCCTGCGCGAAATCGGTGATCTTTAAAAACCACTGGGTCAGCTCGCGGCTCTCAACCAGGGCGCCCGAGCGCCAGCCGCGCCCGTCGATCACCTGCTCGTTGGCGAGCACCGTGTGGTCGACCGGATCCCAGTTCACCTTCGCGGTCTTGCGGTCCACCAGGCCGGCCTTGAGGAAATCAAGGAACATGCGCTGCTGGTGCTTGTAATAGCTCGGGTCGCAGGTGGCGATCTCGCGGCTCCAGTCGATGGCGAGACCCATGGATTGGAGCTGGCTGCGCATGGAGGCGATGTTGGCGTAGGTCCATTCCTTCGGGTGAACCTTGTTCTGCATGGCGGCATTCTCCGCCGGCATGCCGAAGGCGTCCCAGCCCATCGGATGGAGAACGTTGAAGCCCTTGGCCCGCTTGTAGCGCGCCACCACGTCGCCCATGGTATAGTTGCGCACGTGGCCCATATGGATGCGCCCGGACGGATAGGGGAACATCTCGAGCACGTAGTATTTCGGGCGTGGATCGTCGTTCCCGGTCTTGAACAGGTCGCGGTCGTTCCAGACCTTCCGCCATTTCAGCTCGGCTTCCTTGGCGTTGTAGCGCTCGGGCCTCATTTTTCTTTTCTGTCCGTCATTGCAAAGATGTTAGCGGCGAAGATAGCAGGACCTTGCGCCACAGGGTTGGCGCGGACTAGGACACAGCTCTCCCGCGCGGTCAACGGCTTCCCGCGCGAGAATGCCGTGCAGAGGAATCATATGAGCGACAACACCCCCGTCGAGCGCCTGGAACAGGTCCAGGCCGGCATCGCCCGCGCGGCCTCCGATTACGGGCGCGATCCCTCGTCGATCACGCTTGTCGCCGTCTCCAAGACCTTTCCCGCCGAGGATATCGAGCCGGTCTTGGCCGCGGGCCAGCGGGTCTTCGGCGAAAACTACGTGCAGGAGGCCAAGGCCAAATGGCCTGGACTTCGCGAACGTTACCCGGACGTGGAGCTCCACCTCATCGGCCCGCTGCAATCCAACAAGGCCAGGGAGGCGGTGCAGCTCTTCGACGCGATCCACACCCTCGACCGGCCCTCGCTCGCCGAAGCGCTCGCGAAGGAAATCGCCAAGCAGGGAAAGACGCCGCGCCTTCTGGTGCAGGTGAACACGGGCGAGGAGCCGCAGAAGGGCGGTGTCATGCCGGCCGATGTCGACAGCTTCCTGGAAGCCTGCCGCGACCGCTACGGCCTGACCGTCGAGGGACTGATGTGCATCCCGCCGTCGGAAGACCCGCCATCGCCGCATTTCGCTCTCCTCAATATGATGGCGAAGAAGCATGGTCTCAAGACGCTCTCCATAGGCATGAGCGCCGATTACGACGCGGCGATCCAGCTCGGGGCCACCCATGTGCGGGTGGGCAGCGCGATTTTCGGGACGAGGCCGAGGGCGGGTTAAGACCCCATGATTTTCGCGAACAGGGTTGCTTGGCGGCCAGCCCACGGCTAAGGTTTCCGCCTATCGGCAACGCCAACCAGGGAGGGCTGCATGTATAAGCGAATTCAGCAACGCATGTTCGGCCCCTGGAATGCCCTGCAGCAGCTTGTTGCAGGGCCGGCCACGATACGGATCTGACGCTTCGCGTCTTCATCTCATCTCAAGGTCAGCTCTGAACGGCTTTCCGCGCCGCTGCCCCTCAAAGGCTTAGGCCGCGCCTGACGAACCGTTCACGATTTCGCGCGATATCCGCCACCATGCGGCCGCGCCGCACCTCAAGAGATGAAAAATGGGCTCCATCAGCCTCCGCAATGTTACCGTCCTTGCGCAAGATCCGCTGTTTCAAAATCTGAATATCGTCATCGGCGAGCAGGACCGGCTCGGTCTCGTCGCCGGTAACGGTGCCGGAAAAACCACGCTGCTCAAATGCCTCGCCAACCTTTTTGAGCCGACACATGGCGAGATCACCCGCTCGCGGGGGATGCGCGTGGCGCTCGTGGAGCAGGACATGCCGCAGGGCCTGCTCGATCTGTCGCTCCATGAATCCATCCGCCGCGCCATTCCGCCCGCCGAGCGCGACGGGCAGGATTGGCGGGTCGATGTGGTGCTCGACGAGTTCGAGGCTTCTGCCGAGCTTCGTACGCTGCCGGTGCGGTCCTTGAGCGGCGGCTGGCAACGGCTCGCGCTCATCGCGCGGGCCTGGGTCACGGAGCCGGATGCCCTGCTGCTCGACGAGCCGACGAACCATCTCGATCTCGAGAAGCTGTTGCTGCTGGAAGAATGGATCGGCAGCGTCGCCCGTCAGGTTCCCGTGGTCGTTGCCAGCCACGACCGGGACTTTCTGGACGCCTGCACCACGAAAACCCTCTTCCTGAGGCCCGAGACCTCGGTTTCCTTTAACCATCCCTATCGCCGGGCTCGCGCCCTGCTCGACGATTACGACGCGGCGATTGCCGGCAGGAACGAGAAGGACCGGCGGGAAATCAAGCGGCTGCGGCAGAATGCGGGCGAGTTGCGCAATGTCGGCATCAATAGCGGCAGCGATCTCTTATTGACCAAAGCCAAGCAGTTGAAGAAACGCGCGGAGGCGCTGGAGGAGGGATTGCACGCGGTGCACAAGGAGCGGACCGGCGAGATCCGCCTCGCCAATCGCGGCACGCACGCCAAGGTTCTCGTCGCCCTGGAGAATGTCACCGTTCGCAAGCCGGATGGAGACAGGCTGTTCGAGATCCCGAAACTCGAAGTGGCGCAGGGCGATCTCATCGTCGTGCTCGGCCGCAACGGGGTCGGCAAGTCGCAATTCGTCCGCCTGTTGCGAAAGGCCATGGAGCAACCGGACCAAACGGCCGGCATCAGGGTCAGCCCTACACTCGTGCTCGGCTATACGGATCAGGAATTGTCGCAGGTGCCGGTGAAGGAAACGCCCCTCGGCTTCATCCTGTCGGCATTCCGCCTGGGCGACCAGCGCAGCAGGGCGCTGCTGGCCGGCGCGGGTTTCAGCATCGAACAACAGCAGCGGCCGATCGGAGCTCTCTCGCCGGGCGAGAGGGCGCGGCTCGGCCTTCTGGCGCTGCGTCTGGCACAGCCGAATTTCTACCTGATGGACGAACCCACCAACCACCTCGACATCCCCGGCCGGGAGGCACTGGAATCGGAAATTCTCGCATCGGAGGCCACCGGCATCCTGGTCTCGCACGATCGCAGTTTCATCGGGGCCATCGGCACGCGTTTCCTCGTCGTCGAAGGCCGCAAGGTGAAGGAGATCGAGTCGCCCGACATCTTCTACGCGACGCTGAGAGCCGGATGACGTTGCCGGGCCAGGGAAAAGGGCAGCCTCAGAGCTTCGCCAGCAGATGCTCTTCGATCTCGTGAACGGGATGCTTGGTCAGATCCTTGTTGATCTCGGCGATGATGCAGCCCTTCACGGCGTCGGAGAAGTGCTTGCGGAGTTCTGCCAGGGTGCGCGGCGGGGCCGCCACGATCAGGGTCCCGGCCCGGGGCGCGATGCCCTCTATTTCCGCCGCGACATCGGCGGCAAAGCGCGCCTCGGCCAGAGCATGCCAATCAGTCTGTTCCACGGCGCTGCGCGGGCCGCCGACCATGAAGGCCCGTCCCGGCTTGTCCGTTCCCTGCTGCGCCGTCGACGGATTGTCGGGCGCGTTCAGCACTTTCTCGACCTTGAGGTTCCAGCGGACCTCATCGCCCGCATTCTTCAACAGCAAAGCCTTTCGCCCGTCGCTGACGAGCACAAGGCCGTCGTGAGGCAATTTGAGATGTTTGGTCACGGACACGCTCCCTTCGCGAGAGGTGACAAGATCGGCGCGAAATCCCCCAGCCCAAATCCTCCAAGCCTTGGGGCAGGTTACCATGCCGCCATCTCGAACGGGAAGGCGGTGGATCGCGTCAGCGGCCGTTCTGCCGCAGCGCTTCGGCGATCTTCCTGTCGGTCTTGAACTGGCTGAGCGCATAGACCGCCCAGAGCGCCGCCGGAAGCCAGCCGATGATGGTGATCTGCAGGATCAGGCAGATCAGCCCGGCGAAGGGTCGGCCGATGGTGAAAAAGGTCAGCCAGGGCAGGATCAAAGCAATCAGGAGGCGCATTCGCGATCGGCCTTTCGTTCGAAACCAAGCCGTAGATAAGAACGCGGCTTTCCGTTGCAAAGGCCGGTCGGGTTGCGTCGCCTATCCCACGATCCTGATCCGCGTCTCCGGCCCGATGCGTTCCATCAGGCGACGGATCATGGCCCTGTCCACCGCAACGCAGCCCTCCGTCGGCGTGAAGCCGGGGCGGGCGAGGTGGAGGAAGATGGCGCTGCCGCGCCCCCGCGTGATGGGGCCGCGGTTCCAGCCGATATCGATCACCACGTCATAGAGATGATCGTCCCGCCACATCTTTTCGTGGCTCGTCGGGCAGGGCAGGGGCACGAGGCGGTTGTAGCGCCGGTCCTTGGGATCGTCCGACCAGCCGTCGCCCCGCCTGATCGGGCGAAGCCTGAGGCCCGACCGGGGGCGCGGCCCATGGTCGGCGCGGTAGAAGCCCTGCAGCAGGGCGAAGCGGCCGATGGGAGAGGCGCCGTCGCCCTCGCGCTTGCCGTAGCGGGTCCCGGAGCGCCCGAGCGCGCAGGGCAGAACGAGATTTCCCGCCTGCAGCCGCCCGCGGCGATGGTCGAGTGGGGAGCGGTGCACGACGATGAGGTTGACGCGGGTTCTCTTCATGGACGGTGGAAGGGCCGGACCAGCCCCTTGTTGTCAAGTTGGGAATGACTAGTCTAAGGGCTAGTGCAAGCTCCGGAAAAGGGGCTTCGCTCCAGCGTTCGCGCGTTCCATCGTTAAAGGGTTTGAGATGTCGAATGCCAGCCGTCTTCTCGTCGTCGACGACGATCAGGACTTGCGCGACACGCTCGCCGAACAGCTCGGCCTTTACGACGAGTTCCAGGTTGCAACCGCCGAGACCGCCGCCGAGGCCATCCGGGTCGTCAAGGGCAACCGGATCGACCTCGCCATTATGGATGTGGGCCTGCCCGACATGGACGGGCGCGAGGCGGTCAAGCTGATGCGCCGCGAGGGCTTCCGCAGCCCGATCATCATGCTCACCGGCCAGGGTTCCGATACGGATACCGTGATGGGGCTTGAGGCCGGCGCCAACGATTACGTGGTCAAGCCGTTCAAGTTCGCCGTGCTTCTCGCCCGTATCCGGGCGCAGCTGCGCCAATACGAGGCGAGCGAGGATGCGGTCTTCCAGATCGGCCACTACACCTTCCGCCCCGGCTCGAAGCTGCTGACCAGCGAGAAGGGCTCCAAGCTCAAGCTGACGGAAAAGGAAACGGCAATTCTGCGCTATCTCTACCGCGCCGGTCAGGCGGTGGTGGGGCGCGATACCCTGCTCGCGGAGGTCTGGGGCTACAATTCCAACGTCACAACCCACACGCTGGAAACCCATATCTACCGCCTGCGGCAGAAGATCGAATCCGATCCGTCCAATTCCCGCATCCTCGTCACCGAGCCTGGCGGCTACAAGCTGATCCCTTAAGATGGCCCTTGAAGACGATATCGGGATTCTCATGCAGGCGCCCCTGTTCAGCCTGCTGGACCGGGATGCCCTGCGCCTCGTCGCGTTCGCGTCCGAAAGCCGGACCCTGCGGGCGGGCGACACCCTGTTCCGCAAGGGCGACCGCTCGGATGGCGGCTATGTGGTGAGCCGGGGTGCCATCGCGCTCGATGTCCCTGACGACGGTTCACCAACCGCCTTCATCGCCGGGCCGGGATCCCTGATCGGCCAGGCCGCGCTTTTCACCCGCATCGAGCGCCCGGCCACCGCCACCGCCCGCGAGCCCTCGACGGTGATCCGTGTCAGCCCAAGCTTGATGCGCCGCGTGCTGGAAGAGTTTCCCGCCGCCGCCGCCGCCATGCACGAGGCGATGGCACAGGACCTGACCCGCCTGACCCGCAGTCTGGAGCATGTCCGCCAGAAGCTCATCGCGATCGATGGCGAGGAAATTCCGGTATCGCGGGGTGAGGAAGAGTAAAGGTCGAGCGCTGCATAGCCTCATCCTGAGGAGGTCACGTAGTGACCGTCTCGAAGGAGAGGCGTCTCCAGCGCTCTCTGGATCCTCCTTCGAGACGCAGCCTTCGGCTGCTCCTCAGGATGAGGCGGGGAACAGATGCGGTTCTGCTTCTCCCAAGAAGGAGAGGGCCTCAAAGCTCCAGCACCGCCGTCACCGGCGCATGGTCGGAAGGGCGGTCCCAGCCGCGGGTTTCCTTGGTCACATCCATGGATCGGACGGTGCCGGCGAGATCGTCGGAAAGCCAGATGTGATCGAGTCGGCGGCCCTTGTTGGCGGCTTCCCAATCGGGCGAGCGGTAGCTCCACCAGGAATAGATCTTCTCCGGCTCGGGGCGTAAGGCGCGCATGGCATCGACCCAGCCGGCCTCCTGACGCAGCTCTTCGAGCGCCGCCGTTTCGATGGGTGTGTGGCTGACCACGTCGAGGAGCTGCTTGTGGCTCCACACGTCGTGCTCCAGGGGCGCGACGTTGAGATCGCCCACCAGGATCGCCGGCGCCGAGGTCGGCCGGGAGCGGCCGCCCCAGGCGCGCAGCTCTTCCATGAATTGCAGTTTATGGCGGAATTTCTCGTTGAGATCCGGATCGGGGATGTCGCCGCCAGCGGGGACGTAGAAATTATGGAGGGTGATGCCGGAGGCGGCCTTGGCCTGGGTCAGCGTCACTGAGATGTGGCGGGCATCCTGCCGGCCGCACATCTCCATCGTGCCGGTCTCGGCGAAGGGATAGCGGGAGAGGATCGCGACGCCGTTATAGCCCTTCTGTCCCATATGGACGACGAAGGGATAGCCGAAGGATTGCAGTTCCTTCAGGGGGAACTTGTCGTTCGGGCACTTGGTCTCCTGCAGGCACAGGACATCGGGACGACGCTCGTCGAGAAAGCGGCGGACCTGGTCGATGCGGAGGCGGACGGAGTTGATGTTCCAGGTGGAGACGGTGAGGTTCACGGGACGGGCACCCTGTAGCCTTGAGATATCTTCGGCTACGACAGATTTCCGCCCGAGGGAAGAGCGGCGATTGTCCGATGCCCTCCAGACCCTCATCCAGGCCCGCACGCCAGGGTCCGGTTGTCGCGGAAACTACCGGTTATTGCCGATGGTCGGCGCATTCGGGATGCGGAAGAGACTCTGGTCGATGCGCCGGCTGCGATCGGCCTTGTTGAGCGTCACCACGGTCTGGAATCCTTGCGGATCGACGATCCGCCACTGCGTCAGGGTCTGCACCGCCGGGTCGAAATAGAGCGTGATGCGCGAGGTGCCCCCGAGGGTCGACGAGTCCTCCAGGTTGACGCGGACGGAATTCGGCTCGCTGGAAATCCCGGTGACGGCGATATCCCTGCCGAGATTGACCTGTTCGCGCAGCAGGAATTTCAGCGGCGTCTGCTGGATGAAGTAGAGATCCTGCGTCAGGAGCTTCTTATCCCGCACCGCGACCGAAGTGCCGTCCGCGATGACCTCGAGGGTCGCGGGCGGATCGTATTCGAACCTGAGCTTGCCGGGGCGTTGGAGATAGAGGGTGCCGCCGAGCCTGCGGCCGTCGCCGCCGACTTGCGTGAAATCCGCCACGAGAGTGCTCAGGCCCGTGAAATAGGCGTTTGCCCGCTCGATGATTTCGCGGTTCGACAAGTGCTCGACCTTGGCGACCGCCGCCGGACCGGCCGAGGCGGTGACGACGGGCGCGATTTCGACCGGCTCCGCCGTGGCGGTCTTGAGCTCAACCGGCCGCACCGGCGGCGGCGGCAGGGGCGCGACCTCCGGGAAGGAGGAGGCTTGCTTCACCGGCTCGGCCGGCGCTGGCCGCGCGGCTTCCTCGACGGGAGTGGGTTGGGGCGGCTGGAAGGTCGTGGTCGCCAGGGGGGCGGCGGAGAGATTGAACCCTTCCGCGGCGGAGGCGATGGTCGCGGGAGCCACCGGGGTCTTCGAAGGCTGGATCATTTCCAGGGGAAGCACCTGAGCCGCAGCTGGCACCGCTCCCGCGCCGGCGGAGGCGGCGAGGATCGTTGCAAGGCAGGCAAAGCTCGAAAGGCGCATTCGAAAGGTTTCCTTGTCTCTCAATTCGGGCGCTGCGCTAAGGTGTTCTGATGAAACGCATTTCCTTCCGCAGAACCGGAAATCCACTTTTGCGGAAAAGGCGCTAGCCCCCTCATGTGGCTAATCGATGACGCAACGCCTAGGGCTAAGGTTCCAAATGCGTCGATATATACCTCTCTTAATCCTCCCCCGTATCCGGGCTTTCCATAAGGATCTCGCGTTTGCCGGCATGGTTGGCGGGGCCGACGATGCCCTCCTTCTCCATCCGCTCCATCAGCGAGGCGGCGCGGTTGTAGCCGATCTGCAGCCGGCGCTGGATGTAGGAGGTCGAGGCCTTCTTGTCGCGCAGGACCACGGCGATGGCCTGATCGTAGAGATCACCCGAGCCTGAGCCGAACTCACCCTGGTCGAAGACCGGGCTGTCGCCGCCCGCTCCGCCCTCGTCCTCGTCCGCCGTGACCGCTTCGAGATATTGCGGCCGGGCCTGCCGCTTGAGATGCGCCACGACCTTCTCGACCTCCTCGTCGGAGCAGAACGGCCCGTGCACGCGGGTGATGCGCCCGCCCCCGGCCATGTACAGCATGTCGCCCTGGCCCAGGAGCTGCTCGGCGCCCATCTCGCCGAGGATCGTGCGGCTGTCGATCTTCGAGGT